>CAYTTL010000010.1:0-9844 GCA_964440725.1 uncultured Acidimicrobiales bacterium
AGTAGCCGCCGCCCAGCTCCCGGACGCGCGCCGGGTCGATCACCGATGCCAACCGTCCCCGTAGGAGACGGGCACGGCGCGTGTGGCAACGCCGTTGATACCGGTACCGACCCGGACCCGCCCGTCCGTTCTTTGCGCGATTTCCAACACCAGGTGTTGAAAATCGCGCAAAGAACGGCGAGAGGACGGCGTTGCCGTGCATCTCGCCCGGCTCCATCGGTCAGGTCGCACTCGGTGGCACGGCTGTCGGTCATGCGTCCAGGACGACGGCCAGACCCTGGCCGACGCCGATGCAGATGGCGGCCAGGCCGGCCCCACCACCCCGGGCGCGCAGCTCCCACGCCAGAGTGGCCAGGATGCGGGCGCCCGAGCAGCCGATGGGATGGCCGATGGCGATGGCCCCGCCGTTGGGATTGACCAGTGTCGGGTCGAGGTCGGGCCAGGAGGCCAGGCAGGCGAGGGCCTGGGCGGCAAAGGCCTCGTTCAGTTCCATCGCCACCACGTCGGCCCAGCCGAGGCCCGCCTGCTTCAGGGCGTTCTCGGCGGCGGCCACCGGTGCGATGCCGAACAGGGGCGGTTCCACCGCGCTCAGCCCGCGACCGGCGATCCGCGCGAGTGGCTCGACGCCGAGGCGGGCGGCCGCGGCCTCGTCGCCCAGGAGCACGGCCGCAGCGCCGTCGTTGAGGGGCGACGAGTTCCCCGCGGTGACGGTGCCGCCCGTCCGGAACGCCGGCCGCAGCCCGGCCAACGCCTCCATGCTGGTGTCGGCGCGGATGCTCTCGTCGCGGGCCAGGAGCGGGCGGTTGGCATCGGGGCCGGTCACGGGAACGGCTTCGGCGTCGAACCGTCCGGCGTCCCAGGCCGTCATCGCCCTTTCGTGGCTGGCCAGAGCGAAGGCGTCCTGCGCCTCCCGCCCGATGCCGTAGACCTCGGCAAGGGCGTCGGTCGCCTCGCCGAGGCCGACCGTCCATTCCGCCGGCATCCGGGGGTTGACCAGGCGCCACCCGAGCGTGGTCGAGTGCAGGGTCTCGTCGGTGCGGGGAAAGGCCCCCTCGGGTTTGGGGAGAACCCACGGGGCCCGGGTCATGGACTCGACGCCGCCGGCGATGCAGACGACTGCGTCTCCGACGGCGATCGCCCGGCTGGCCTGGACCGCCGCTTCCATTCCCGAGCCGCACAGCCGGTTCACGGTGGTCGCCGGCACCGACGGCGGGACGCCGGCCAGCAGTGCGGCCATGCGGGCCACGTTGCGGTTGTCCTCGCCCGCCCCGTTGGCGTCGCCCAGGATCACGTCGTCGACCTCGGCCGGGTCGAGGGCCGGGGTGCGGTCGAGCAGGGCCCGCACCACCGTCGCCGCCAGGTCGTCGGGGCGGACGGATGCATACGCTCCGCGGTAGCGGCCGACCGGCGTGCGCACGGCGTCGAGGACGAACACGTCCCCGCCGGTCATTGGGCCATGCTCCTCGTCGCCACCAGGTGGCGCAACGCCTCGAGCTCGGTGGTGGACGGCGGGTCGGTGGTCTCGACGTCGGTGGCCACGGCCACGTCCCATCCCGTTGCCGCCCGGGCCTCCTCCACCGCCACGCCCGGATGAACGGCGGTGAGGGTCAGCTCGCAGGTCGCCGGGTGGGGACGGAGGACGCCGAGGTCGGTGATCACCAGCGTCGGTCCCCGACCCCGCAGGCCCAGGCCGGTCCTCGTGCCCGGCCCCGTTCCGTGACCCACGGAGGTGACGAAGTCGAGGCGCTCGACGAAGGTGCGGGGGCTGTGGCGGACGATGACAACCACCTCGCCGCACGACGAGGAGATCTCGGGGGCGCCGCCCGCTCCGGGCAGGCGCACCGTGGGGTGGTCGTAGTCGCCGATAACCGTCGTGTTGATGTTGGCGTACCGGTCGATCTGGGCCGCCCCGAGGAAGCCGATGTCGAAGCGGCCGGCCTGCAGCCAGTAGGCGAAGATCTCGGGGACGGAGACGACGGCGTCGGCCGTGTCGGCCAGGATCCCGTCACCGATGGACAGCGGGAGCCGGGAAGGCCGCGTTCCGATGGTGCCCGACTCGTAGACGAGGATCAGGCCGGGGGCGCCGGCGAGCCGGGCCAGGTTGGCCGCCGTGCTGGGCAGCCCGATGCCGACGAACACGGTGGCCGTGTCGGGCAGGGCCCGGGCGGCGGCGACCGTCATCATCTCGTCGGCGGTCCATGGCTGCCCGGCGGTCTCAGCCACCCGAGGTCTCCTCGACGAGGGCCGCCAGGCTGTTCAGATGCCCCTCGTGGTCGGCGGTGCCCAGGACGTGCCGGTCGATCCAGGCCGTGAAGGCGTCGCGGTCGCGGCTGATGGCGTCCCACGCCGCGTAGAAGCCGTTGTCGCGCGTGCTGTAGCCGTGGGTATAGGAGGGATGCGCTCCTCCGGGGACCGGGCACACCGCGGCGAGCACCCAGCCGGGAAGGACGATCGCCCCCGGCCGGGGGTCGAGCTCGTCGACCACCTCCTCGACGGTGGCGAGGGCCGTGCGGGCCGACAGCACCGCCTCCTTCTGCACGCCGAGGATCCCCCAGATCTGGACGTTCCCCGACCGGTCGGCCCGCTGGGCGTGGATGATCGTGACGTCGGGGGTGAGGGCGGACACGGCCGTCAGCTGTTCGCCCGTGAACGGGCAGGCGATCGGGGCGACTGTCGGCGTGTGGCCGGGCAGGTCGGTGCCCACGTAGCCGCGCAGCACGGCGAAGGGCAGACCCGAGGCGCCGGCCACGTAGCGGGCGGCCATGCCCGCGTGGCTGTGCTCCTCGATGGCCAGGGGGTGGGGCCAGTTCCGCTCGACGGCGTCGCGGAAGCGGTGGAGGGAGCCCACCCCCGGGTTCCCGCCCCACGAGAAGACCAGTCGGGCGGCGCAGCCGGCGCCGATGAGCTGGTCGTAGACGACGTCGGGCGTCAGGCGCACGAGGGTGAGGTCCCGGCGGCCCTGGCGGATGAGCTCGTGCCCGGCGGCGTGGGGGATGAGGTGCGTGAAACCCTCGAGGGCGACGGTGTCGCCGTCGTGGACGTGTGCCCTCACCGCATCGGCCAGGGACGTGACCTCGGGCATCGTCAGGCGTCGGCGACGAGGGCCCGCACCTCGGCCATCCGCTCGAACGAGGCCAGGACCTCGGCCTGGTCCTCGGCCAGGTGGCGGATCAGGACGTCGGTGAACCCGGCGGCGGCCAGCGACCGGAACCGTTCGGCGACGGCGGCGACGTCGCCCACGACGGGCGCGTCGGGAGGAAATCCGCGGTAGCCGGCGGCGATCACGGGGCCGGCCACCCGCCGGGCGTCGGCGTCATCGGCGCCCACGTGGACGTCGCGACGGATCACCGTCGCGCCGGGCGGCCGGCTGTGGGCCTGGCACCGTTCCAGGTAGAGGCGGAGCTGGGCGGCGGCCTCGGCGGCGGGCAGTCCGGGGCCGGCGATCCACCCGTCGGCCAGGCGGGCGGCCCGGTCGATGGCGCGTGGGGCGGCGGCGGCGATCCAGATGTCGACGGGCTCCGGCGGCGTGGGCCCGACCCGGGCGGCCTGGATCGACCAGGGCCCGTCGGTGGTCACCTCCTCGCCGGCCAGGAGGCGACGGATCACGTCGATGGCGGCCTCGATGCGGGCTCCGCGGGCCGCTAAGTCGACGCCCATACCGGCGAACTGCTCGACGCCGTCGCCCACCGCGCCCTGGATCACGAAGCGACCGTCGGCGACGGCCGCCAGCGTGGCCACCTGCTCGGCGACGAGGACGGGGTGCCAGAGCGGCAGGAGGTAGAGCGCGCCGCACGGCCGGTCACCCCACTCGGCGAGGAGGCGGCCGAGGATCGGGGAGTTCTGGTAGTAGGTGCCGCCGGTGACGTGGTGGTCGCCGACGAACAGCGAGTCGAGACCCGCAGCCCGGGCGGCGGCGGCCCGCTCGACCATCCATCGGGCCCCGGCCCGGACGTCGTCCAGGCCGTAGGCGCTGCGCAGCGAGACACCAACGCGCATGGCATCCATCATGGCCCCGTCTCCCGCGTGGCGCTCTTCACGAACTCGACCAGGACGTTTCCGAAGGGGCCCCTTCCTCCCGCCACTGGCGGACAGGAGATGCCGGCCTCCGCGCCCAAGCCACTCGACGGTGGCAACGATGTCGTCGGGAGCGGTTGCGCTCATGCAATTCGAGGCAGCATCCGTCTGTCTCGCTCGGTCACACAGGAATCGTCGAGCCCTGGGCATGTTGAGACTCTCTGGGACCTCCGACCGGGCCGAGTACGGGCGGGGCTGAGGGGAAGCGAGGGGTTCAAGAGTCGGAAGTGACGCCAGAATGCGAGAGGCGCCTTCTCCGGCGCCTCTCGCATCCTGATGCTCGTTGTTCACCGTGCGCCGAGTTCGGCGTCCGCGTTTCTGTCACACCGTGCTTTCACACCCCGTCGTGGTGCCGCCACCGGGTGCGACGCCGCAGACGTCGAAGTCGAATCCACCGTCAACGGAGTCCCATCCGTCGGCTCCGTGGAGGTTGTCGTTTCCCGAGCCCCCCGAGATTGTGTCGTCACCGCTCCAGCCGGTCATCTGGTCGTCGCCATAGGAGCCGTAAAGGGAGTCGGGACCGCCTCGACCGTTGACGTAGTCATGACCGACACCGGCCCAGATCGTGTTCGGCGCATCGCTTCCTTGGAAGAGGTCGTCTCCGTCCCCGCCGTCGATGTTCTCAACGTCGGTATGGACGTTGTCGCCCTCCGAAGAGCGTCCGTCGTCGGCGATGTCGTCGAGGCTCACAGTGAGCGGTAGCGAGCTCGTGTAGTTGACCGTGTCCGTTCCTGCGTCGCCGCGGACGTCATCCTTGCCGAGCCCGCCGCCGAGGGAGTCGTTACCGGGGCCTCCCTTGAGCCAGTCGTCGCCCGCACCGTCGTCGATGCTGTCGTCGCCGGCCATGCCGTAGAGCTTGTCGTTGCCAGCGCCACCCTTGATGACATCGCCTGTGTCGGTCGATCCGAAGGGGGGCAGGCCGACCACGTGGTCGTTGCCATTCCCACCATCGAGGGTGTCTTTGGCGCTGCCGCCCCAGAGGCTGTCCGCTCCGTCGCCTCCGATGATCACGGCGGGCAGAGACGACGCGTTCATCACCGTGTCGTCGAGGTTCCCGACGCTGATCGACACCGAAGTGATGCCGCCCTGGGAGGCGCACTGCACCTTGTGTGACGTAACCGCGCTGCACTTGTAGCCCGCCGATAGCACGGCACCACTATCCTCGAGCACGACCGTGCCCGGGCTGGGCTGGGTGATCGAGACGGTGTTGTCTGTCCCCCCCGCCGCGGTGTAGGTCACGGCCTTGTTGCTCACGCTCACCGTCGTGGCCGCATGGGCGACGCCGCCCAGTGCCACCATCTGGGAGCCGGCGATGCACCACACTGCGAACAGCCCTCGCACCCAAGCCCGCTTCCTCCTGTTGTCAGATCGACGTCCCTTCATTGAACCGCTCCTTTGGGTTGATGGCCGCGCTTGACGATCGACAGAGCCCATGTCTCTGCGACCGGGGCGACGCCTTATCGCCAGTCGTTGCGGTCACGTCGGAACCTAGGAGTAAGTGGCCAGCGACGCATGAGTAGGGGACTACCTATTTCTCCTCGGACGCCGGCTTCACATCGAGCCATGCCGTCGCCCACAGACAGCGGCCGGAGGTCGCCCGCCGTAGGTGAGTCGCCGCGGGCCACCCCCTGCCCGGGTGGGCGACGACACAGCGCTCGGAAACGCCCGATTGGAAGCGCGGCGCCTTGCGTGCCCCTCTTCGCCATCGCCGTGGCAGCCGGTAGCCAGTGCTGGAACCGGTTCTCTACGCGACAGCTGTCGCCTCAATCTCCACCATGAGCTCGGGATAGGCGAGTCGGGCCACGCCCACCAGGGTTCCCGGCGGGGCGACACCGGCGGCCGCCGTGCGGGAGGCGAGGAGGCCGTAGTGCTGGAAACACAGTTCCACGTCGGTAGTGAAGATCGTGAGCCGCACCAAGTTGGCGAGGGACATGTCCGCCTCCTGGAGCACGGCCTCCATGTTGTCCACGACCTGGGTGATCTGGCCGGCCATATCACCGGGGTGTTTGACGGCTCCCTCGCCGTCCACCGAGGCCTGGCCGGCCAGGAAGAGGGTGCGGGTCTGGCCGGTGACGACCTCGCCCTGGTTGAACCCCATGGGGATCGACCACTGCCACGGGTTGACGATCGTGCGCTCCATCGCCGTCACGCCACCTGGAGCTGGTCGACGGCGAGGATGGCGTTCAGGTCGTCCTGACCGGGCAACGGGACGGCGTCCATGCGGGCGATCTGGCGGATGAGGCGGAAAGCCTCGGCCAGGTCGGCACCCCGCAGGGTCGTGGCGTGGGCGGAGGCAACGGTCGTCATGCCGAGGGTCTGCACGGCGTCCACGTGGCGGTCGAACTTGTCGATGTCGAGCAGGGTGTGCCAAGGCGCGCCCACCCGGTTGCTGAACAGGAAGGACTCCCGGTACAGCTCGGCCGGGATGTCACCCGTGTCGGTCACGTGACCCTGGAGAAGGCAGGCGAAGGAGTCGACGGCCCAGAAGACACCGGACGTCGAGTCGTAGAGACCGCGGGTCGTGGGCGAGTCCCAGACGGGCGGGAGGACGGCGGTGAGGGTCCGGTCGCCGGCGTCGAAGCTGTCTCCCGGGTTGACCCAGCGCATGCGGTCGAGGGGGAGGGGCAGGGCCCGCTGGAGGCGCTCGACGGTGAACCAGTTGGTGACGAGGGTGGCGTTGGGGCAGGCCTCCAGCACCGGCAGGAGGTTGCCCACGTGATCGTGGTCGTCGTGAGACAGGAAGACCCACCGCACGTCGGCCGGGTCGACGAGCGAGAAGGCGGCGTCGAGCCAGGCCTCACGGCTCAGCTCGTTGCCGGTGTCGACGATGACCGGCTCGGCGCCGGTGATCACCATGGAGTTGACCGGCACGACGGTGCCGGGGGCGGCGGGCAGGATCTCGGGGATCACCCACGTGTCGGGAGCGATCCGGTAGGGGTCGTGGACTTTGGGGACTGGGCGTGTGATGTTCATGGGCCCATCTTGCGGATCGCGGCCCTTCACCACAGCGGGAGGACTACGTACTTCTGGCCGTCGCGACTACGTAGTCGTGCGGGCGGCCAGGGCGGCCAGTTGAGTCCGGTTGGCCGTGTTCGTCTTGAGCATCAGCCGCTCGACGTGCTTCTCGACCGTCCGAGCCGACAGGTAGAGACGGTCGGCGATGTCCTTGTTGGAGAGGCCGCCGGCGATGAGGTTGAGGACGTCGGCTTCCCGCGGGGTGATGCCGAGGCGGGCCAGTTCGGGGCCCAGGTCCGACTGGGCGCCGGTCCGCCGGGGCACCGGGGCCCCCGCCTTCCGCAGGAGCGACCGGCAGGCGCGTGCCAGGTTGTCGAGACCGGCGTCCTCGAAGAACTCGAGGGCCTCCCGCAGCCACACCGCGGGCGTGCCCCAGCCGTCGTCGATGGCGGCTTCGGCCACGAGTCGGCGGCCGAGGTTGCTGTACCAGGGCGCATCCTCGAGTGCGGCCATGCCGGCCCGGAAGGCGGATTCGGCGCCCGCCTCATCACCCGCGCGTCCGGCGTGCACGGCCCGCGCCAGGTCGGCCAGGGCGATGGTGGCCACGTGCATGGAGGCCGCTTCGCTGGCCAGGTCGTCCAGGACGACCGTAGACCGCTTCGGGTCGAGGGACTCGACGAGGGCGTAGACGCCGCGATACGGGGCCCGGGACACACCCGAGTTGGCCGGCACCAGAGACTCTGCCATGTCGAACTGGGCCAGCGCCTCGGCCCGGTCCTCGGTCGCCAGTGCGGCCAGGCCCAGGGCGTGGCCCCGCCCGGTGGCCTCGATTTCGGCGTCGAAGTGGGGAAAGGCCTCCCCGAAGGCGACCACGGCCTCCGGCCGCCGGCCGCTGACCGCCTCGATCCCGCCCTTCACGGTGAGCACGGCCGGGATGAGCAGCCCCAGGCCGTGACGGCGGGCGATCTCGAGGGAACGTTCGGCTGCGGCCCGGGCCTCGTCCAGCTGGTAGCGGACGAACAGGGACACGGCCAGGTGCATCCCCGCCTGCGCCTCCAGCCCCGGTGCCCCGATGGTCAGCGCCCCGTCCCGCGCCGCCCGCAGGCGGTCGGTGCCGCCCAGGCGAACGAGGTCGATGGTCCCTAGCTCGTGCAGGGCCCGCACCCGGCGCAGGGCCAGTCCCGACGCCTCCGCCGTCATCAGTGCCTCGGTGAAGTGTCGTTCGGCCGAAGGCAGGTCGGCGACCCGATCGACCCGTCCGAGGACTTCGAGCGACTCGCACAGAAGGTCGGTCAGGCCGAGGCGTGCGGCCACGTCTCTCGTTGCTCTTGCGTGGGCGGCCGCTTCGTGGACCTTGTGCTCACCCAGGTCGACCTCCGCCCGCAGGATGCCGGCCCGGGCCAGCAGTTCCTCGTCGGGCTCGGCAACAAGCGCATCGACGAGAGCGAGGTGGTCGCGGACTCGCCGCCAGTCGGTGGCGGCCAGGGCGGCGGCGGCCAGCCGAAGGTGGGCCTCGGCCCGCCGTTTGGCGGGAGCGCCCGATGCCGTCAGCCGGGCCAGCAGCCGCTCCCCGATCTCCACCACCCGCCGCACGTCCCCGGCCAGGACGCAACCTTCCAGCAGCAGCTCGTGGGCCCGGATGCCGTGCTCGGGATCGACGGCGTCGGCCACGACTCGTTCGGCCGCGGCCAGGCCGGGCGTCACTGCCCCGGTACGCAGGGCGGCCGCGGCTGCGGCCAGGAGGAGCTCGCTGGCCCGGTTCCGGTCGCCCGCCGCTTCGGCCAGCTCGGCAGCCAGCTCCAGCCGTGCCGGTTCGACGACCGGCTCTGCCTCCAGGGCGGTGAGGGCGCGGGAGGCGATGGCGGCCCGTTCGGGGAGGAGCAGGCTTTCCAGCACGGCGGCGCGGGTGAGGGCGTGGCGGAAGCGGAAGATGCGGGCCTGGCGGTCCTCCACCACCAGCTGCACGGCCGCCGCCTCCCGGAGGGCGCCCAGGACGTGGGCGCCGTCGCATTCGCAGGTGGCCCGCAGCAGCGACCAGTCGAACTGCTCACCGAGCACGGCCGCCGCCCTGATCACCTCGATGGCCGCCGGTTCCCGCAGACTGACCAGACGGTCGGCCACCAGGGCGGCGAAGGACGGGGGCACGGCCGGCTCCAGACGCCCGCGCACGTGCAGGCGGCCGGAGTCGTCCTCCAGCGCGCCCGCCTCGAGCAGCGAGGCCACCACCTCCTCCACGAGGAAAGGCAGGCCGTCGGACGCCTTCAGGACCACGTCCGTCACCTCGGCCGGCACCTCGCCGGTGGACAGCAGGGCGGCGACCATGGTCTGGACTCCGTTGGCAGTCAGGCGGTCGAGATCGATCACCGTCGCCTGCCGGCGGGCCCGCAGCCGGACCGCCTGGCGTTCAGCGGCCGATCCCTCACCGGCCCGCACGGTGGCCACCACGGCCACG
Source organism: uncultured Acidimicrobiales bacterium (assembly GCA_964440725.1). Classification (GTDB taxonomy): domain Bacteria; phylum Actinomycetota; class Acidimicrobiia; order Acidimicrobiales; family AC-14; genus DATAQC01. The sequence goes on from CAYTTL010000010.1 coordinate 9,482, forward strand.
GCCGAGTCGTCCAGCTTGTCGGCCAGGTAGTCGAGCAGCTCCAGGGTGCCGGCGTCGGCCCAGTGGAGGTCCTCCAAGAGGACGGCCGCACCGGTAGCGCCAGCGATCCCGCCCAAGAGGCCGAGCACCGCCTCGCCCAGCAGGACGATGGAGGGTTCGGCCGGGCGGTCCTCGCCGGGGTGGGCCCACGCAGGGACGACCATGGCCAGGGCGGGGCTGACTTCGGACGGCGGGCCGCTGGTGCGCAGGACCGAGAGGAAGGCCTCGGCCACCGGTCGGTAGGGGACAGGAGCTGGTGAGGGGGCGGCCCGGCCCCGCAGCAGGGCCATACCTTTGGCCTTGGCCTCCTCGGCCGCCACCGCC
>CAYTTL010000010.1:9854-24488 GCA_964440725.1 uncultured Acidimicrobiales bacterium
GGGACTTGCCCACGCCCGCTTCCCCAACGACGAAGACCAGCCCGCCGTGCCCTTCAGCCGACCGGGAGACCGCCCCCACCAGGGCCTTGACCTCGGCTTCCCGCCCGACCAGCACCGGGCAGCGGACGTCCCGCATGCGGTTCAGTATGGCGGCCGCACGCCTGAATTCGCTTTCAGTTGCCCTTACCCAGGTGAGCAGCACGGCGGGGTTCAGCCCAAAGGAGGCTCGTCCAGGCGAGCCGACGTTACAGGAGGCCCTTGAGGCGCTTGCCGCCCTTCGCCTGTTGGCGAGATGGATTGACGAGTCGGAAGTCGACCGTGGCGACAACGCGGCACCTTCTCAGACACCAGCACAGCGATAGGCACTGACCCCGCGGCGTCCCCTAGGCCCGGCTTGGAGTCGGGTCCGCGGCAGATCTACGGCTCGGGCCAGAGCCGGACCGTCACGAACGGGCGTCGATGCCCGGCTCAGGTGGAGGCGGTGGGCTCGAGAAGTCGATGCCGTGGAGCTCTTGAGCGTTGTCACGAAACCACATGTCGAACTCGTTGTCCGCGGTCGCCAGGGCCGGCATAAGCCCTTCGGCGCCCGGTCCCTCGTGGATCACCACCACAAGGTCCCCCTGTGGTGTCTGCTGCAGCCACGCAGCGTGGCGGGTGAGGCCATGACGCGTGTTGAAGTCGGCCAGCTCAGCTGCGCGCGGTCCCTTCATCTCGGCGATCCAATCCCGCCAGGCATCAGTCTTGCCCGGCAGAAGCGGCGCCGCGAAGGCAACGGTTCCCATGGTTCCCCTCTCCATCGCCCATGGCCGCCACCATGGTGGTCCCGGCGACAACACTGCCACATCGACCCGCCGTTGCGGCGGTCGCCCGTTTGACTGGAGTAGTCCGCTGTTTGGCCAGCGACGCTAAGGCCCAGAGCCCGGACGTCGGGCGGTACCTCAGCGTAGCTAGTGCCATTCACGGGCCGGCTTTCGCTCCGGTCCACCCGCGGGCCGTCGCCCTGCACCGCTGGGCAGCGCCCACGGAGGCAAGGCCTGGTACCTCGACCGCGCCACGCTCCTGTTCGCCCAGATGAAGCGCCGAAGCCCCGAGTACGCGTCCTGGGAGTACTGATTGTCTCCGGTGCGCCCGTTCTCGCGACATCGGCATGTCGAGTGGGCGCCGTGGGTCTCGGCCAGTGGGCGGACGGGCTACTGCTCGACGTAGATCGCCAGCGGCGGGATGACCCCGTGCCTTTGCATGATGGCCCCGACCTCGGGAGGCGGCGACGAGAGTGCCGCCATCATTCCGGCAACATCGTCGACGTCGGCGGTCACCGCGACGGTGTTGCCTCCACCCTGCGCCACGTGATCCACCACATTGCTGCCTCCCAGCGCGCCGATGGCGTCGGCTCGCTCGGCCTTGAACCCCAACCACGTGGCTACGTCGGCGACGTCATGGGTCACGACGATCTTGGGCATCGCATCTCCTTCCCCTGGGAGCACCGCGCACGACGGTGAAGGACCGCCTTTCTAGCCCAGGTCGTCGCCCTCGTGCCGTCAGGGATCCGGCGCTGCGTCCGTGTCCGCGGCCGGTCCGGAAGGGAGCGAGCAAGCTCGTCTGCGGTCGAGGACTTCCCGGCGTGGGCGCGATGATCGCCGCGCCTGCTGCCCGGGTCGGGCCACGAGAACTGCGCGACCCTGTGTGTCGGATGCTGGTGATCGACGCCGCCAACGTGATCGGGTCCCGCCCGACCGGCTGGTGGCGCGATCGGCCGGGCGCTGCACGGGACTTCACGGAACGAGTGCGAGCGACGGTGACTGCGGGACGGCTCGGCTCGCCCGTCACCATCGTGCTCGAGGGTCGAGCCCGGGCGGGAGCCGACGAGGCGGAGGTGGACGGTGTACAGGTCGTGCATGCGCCGGGCGAGGGCGACGACACGATCGCCGCCGTCGCCGAAGCGAATCGGGAGGTGGTCGTGGTGACGGCCGACCGTGCACTGGCCGAACGGGTCCGAGCTGTGGACGCAGAGGTCGTCGGGCCGAACTGGCTGCTCGACCAGCTCGTCGACTGAGCTTGATAGACCGAATGGCGCCGGGGGATGAGAGCGGCGGTCGAGAGCGGATCTGCCTGCTAGTCCCGCTCGACCCTTCGTAGTCCTCGCTCGGGCGTCCATGACTCGACGACGAGTCTGGTGGCCTCGGCGTTGAGTCCGGTGATGACGACCTCGGTGATATCGGCGACGAAGACCTCCGCGTCCGGTTGCTCGCTCCCTTCGGCCGTGGTCACCGGACCGGCCGGGTTGGCTCTTCCGGCGATCTTCGCCTCGCCCGGCCAGTCGCTCTCCTTTCCCTCCTCAGGGTCGACGGTCGGGCCGTGCAGGGCGAAGCGGGAATCCCTCTTGAGGTCCGCCAACTTCCGTGCGCCGGCCATCGAACCGAACCGGAGGTCGCCGTCGCCGAACTCGCACTCGATGCCCGAGATGCGGGGCGAGCCGTCGGCGCGGAGCGTCGCGATGGTCTTGTGGCGGTGGGCGTCGAACAGCCGCCGCACCCGCCCGGCGAACTCCGGTTCCGCCTGTTCGATCGCCTTCCAGGCCGGCACGACCCGCAGCGTATTCGCGCGGCAGGACCCAAACGGACGCCGCGCCCCTCAGGCCGACAGCTGGCACGAGTGTTTGGTGGGGTCAGTGGCCGACGGCACGAGTCAGGAGGGTCCGACGGCTGCGTACCCCGGCCTTGGCGAAGATCGACTTGAGGTGGTCTTGGACCGTGTGCTCGGAGAGGAACATCATCTCTGCGATGTGGCGCGTATCAGCACCCGTGGCGAGATGCCCAAGCAGCTCCGCTTCGCGGGAGCTGAGCCCGCAGGCCCGCACGTACAGGTCGAGCCGTTCGGCGGGCGAAGCGAACTCGATGGTGACGGCAATGTCCCGCTCGTCGGCGGCTACGGCGTCGCCGATGCGGGCGGCGCGGAAAATGAGCCACACCCCGCCCGACAGGTGTACCCGTGCGGACGGCGGGTGGTCGTCGACGCCGGACTCGACCGCCAGCAGCTGGGCTGCCACGTTGTAGGCCCCGGCGGGGATCGGGGGGCGATCGGTGTCGGGCGGGACGAGCACCCGCAGGTACTTCTCGGTTTCGGGCGTCTGGGCTCTCACCTCCAGCTCCGGCGAGAGTACGAGGACGACGGGCCCGCTCCGATCGTCGGCCGAGGCGGCCGGGTCGAACGCCCTCGCCTGGCAACGTCGGAGCGCATTGGTGACGGGGCCGGCGATCTCGGCCAGGAACTCCGCTTCTCCATCCGTGAAACGAGCGCCCGTGTCGATGCGCCAGAGCTCGAGGAAGCCCCAGCAGCCGAACCGGTCCCGGAAGACCATTGACGCCACATCGGTTACGCCATAGCCGGCGAGCAACTCCCTCCAGACCAGGCTGCTCTCCGGGTGTTCGGCGGTGGCCGCACGGAGGACGCCGACCGGGACGTCGAGTCGCGTCCAGCGGTTGACCGCCGTCAGGTACTTCAGGCGAATCTGGCGCGGGAGCTCGGTGACCCAGGGGACGTCGGCGAGGGGAGCGCAACCGACCTCGGTCTCGGGGTCCGTGAGTAGCCACGCGTAGGCATCGAAGCCGACCGCACGACGGATCTCGTCGAGCAGGGCGAGCCGCAACGTCCGCGCGTCGTCGTGCGCCTCGCAGAGACGAGCGACTCGCTCCACCCCCCGGCGGTGGTCGGTGGGCACGCATCGACAGTACGTCGGCTGCGTCGTCGCAGCGGTCCGCCGGAAGACCCCAGGAAGCTGGGATTGGCGGTGTCCAGCGTCCGCCCTACCCTCGACGAAAGAGCTCCAGAGGGGAGAAGGCGATGCCGACACTGCACATCCGACATCCGATCACCGACTACGAGACGTGGGCCTCCGCGTTCGACCGCTTCGCCGACGCCAGGCGCGAGGCCGGCGTCCGGACGCCGCGCGTCCGGCGCCCGGTTGACGACCCGAACTACGTGGTCATCGACCTCGATTTCGATTCCACCGACAAAGCGGTTGCATTCCGACGCTTCCTCGAGACCCGGGTCTGGGGGATCCCAGAGAACGCACCGGCACTGGTCGGGTCTCCGGAGACGATGATCCTGGAACCCGTTCCTACGGAGTAGTCGGTCAGCCCACGCGCCGCCCGACGAGGAGGCCGAGCAATGCGGTCGTCGTCTTCCAGCTGCGAATGGTCATCCGCTGATACTCGGGCGTGCCGACGATCCGGTTCATCCGGCTCATGGTCCGCCGCTCGCTCAGGCGCTGGAAGTAGAGCACTCCGGTACCTGCCCAGGCCTGGTCGACGCCTTCACGGAGCTCGACGACCCGCATGGCACGCTGAGCCGACAGTTCGCCCTTCAGGAAGATCACATCAGAGTGGTGGATGTCGGGCTCCGAGCCGAACCCGTCCGGAGCCCTCTGCACGACGTTGCGGAGCTGTGCATGTGAACGCACCACGACCACGAGCGGGACCCGGAACCGACGCTCGAGCATCGCTTCGAGGTCGTCCTCCAAGGTGCGACGGGCCGCGCGCGAATCGAAGAGCACGTTGCCGGACTGGATGTAGGTACTGACCGCCCCGTAGCCGTCGCCCTCGAACGCTTCCCGAAGGTCAGCCATGGCGACCATGTTGCGGCCACCCACATTGATCCCCCGAAGCAACGCCACGTATCGGGTCATCGGCACGATCGGACGGTAGCGGGGCCGGGGCAGCTCATGCCGGTCTGGCACCCGCCCGGGCCCGGCGAGCTTCGACGAGCAATTTCGTACGACGACGTCCTGGAGAAGCTCGATGACCGGCAGCCACATCGGCGGCGGGCGGGGGCGACGTATCCTCTGGGAAAGGATTGACCCGGACGGGAGGGTGTCATGGCTGGAAGCGGTGAGCTCACGAAGCGGAGCGACGGCACGTGGGCGTTCGTCGTCAGGTCTTCCACCGGTGAGACAGTGGCCACCGATGCCGGGGAGGGCTTCGCCACCCAGGCCGAGGCCAGGCTCGTCCTGCAGACGCTGCTCGGCGGCGGGTACGACGGGCCGATCGTCAGTGAGGCCACGATCACCTGCGGCCAGGAGATCACCGAGGACGTCACGTTGGAAAGCGACCTGGTGTGCACCAGCGGCCCCGCCCTGGTGATCGCCGCCGACAACATCACCGTCGACCTCGGCGGCTTCACCGTGTCGGGCGAGGGGCCGGAGGCGGCGACGGCGCCGGGCATCGTGTTCCGGAACGTCAAGGGGTGCACCCTGCAGAAGGGCACGGTCACCGGGTTCGGGGCGGGCGTGGCCGTCAACGGCGGATCGAACAACGTGGTGCAGAACGTCGCCTGCCGGGACAACCTGGGGTCGCAGGGAAGCGACTTCGGCGATGGCATCGTCGTGAACGACTCGTCCGGCAACCGCATCGAGGGCAACACCGTGGCCCGCAACGGCCCCTTCAGCGGCATCTCCCTCGTGGGCGCGTGCAGCGAGAACGAGATCTCCCGGAACGTGATCGTCGACACCATGTTCCCCGGGGACCCCGGTGCCAGTCGCCAGGCCATGGGGATCCGCGTGGAGGGCCCGGCCGCCGACAACAACACCATTGTCGGCAACACCGTCACCGGCAGCGGTGCCGACGGCATCGCCGTGCTGTCCACCTGCCTCAACCCCGACGCCGGTTGCGCCGGCACTCCGCCCAACGAGGGCAACGTGATCACCGCCAACATGAGCCACGGGAACGGCATCAGCGGCCGGGGTGACGGCATCCACCTGCCGTGCGTCCACCAGCCGGTGGCGGCCTCCCACACGACGATCACCGACAACGCGACCAACGACAACGCGACCCACGGCATCTGCATCGACGCCGTGGGCGACTCCAACCCCGGTCCCACCGAGAACCGCATCAGCGGGAACATCGCCCACGGCAACGGCGAGTTCGACGGCTTCGACGGCAACACCGACCCCGGGTGTGACTCCAACGTGTGGGAGAACAACGACTTCGGCACGGTCAACCAGCCGTGCGTGCGGGGCGCGGGGGCGGAGGGCGAGCAGGCGACCATCGGCCCCGTCGAGCTGAGGGTCGACCTTGCCGGCGCCGCTGCCACGGTCCACGTGACCTACGACATCAACTTCAGCGAGCAGGACGTGGGCATGAACCAGATCTATTCGGAGGTGTGCCGCATCATCGGCGACGACACCGAGGTGGGCGACACCCCGGCGGCTGGAACCGACGACACCCTCGGCTTCCTGACCCCCCTCTTCAACGACGACACCGCGCCTATCGGGAACTCGCCCACGCTGTCACGTCATTTCATGAAGACGATCCGCAAGCAGACGCTCGACGAGGATCGGGGCCCCGTCCCCAACCCCGACGAGATCCGGGCCTCGGTGACACTCATACCCCGTGCCCCGGCCACCGGTCAGCCCATCCGGGCCGAGAGCAACCTGGTGAGCCTGGAGATCTGACGACTCCTGTGCCCGGGTCCGGCGGGTGGGCGGGCGATCTATGCTCGGCCGTACGCAGGATTACCCGGACGGGAGGGTGCAATGGCTGGAAGCGGTGAGCTCACGAAGCGGAGCGACGGCACGTGGGCGTTCGTCGTCAGGTCTTCCACCGGTGAGACAGTGGCCACCGATGCCGGGGAGGGCTTCGCCACCCAGGCCGAGGCCAGGCTCGTCCTGCAGACGCTGCTCGGCGGCGGGTACGACGGGCCGATCGTCAGTGAGGCCACGATCACCTGCGGCCAGGAGATCACCGAGGACGTCACGTTGGAAAGCGACCTGGTGTGCACCAGCGGCCCCGCCCTGGTGATCGCCGCCGACAACATCACCGTCGACCTCGGCGGCTTCACCGTGTCGGGCGAGGGGCCGGAGGCGGCGACGGCGCCGGGCATCGTGTTCCGGAACGTCAAGGGGTGCACCCTGCAGAAGGGCACGGTCACCGGGTTCGGGGCGGGTGTGGCCGTCAACGGCGGGTCGAACAACGTGGTGCAGAACGTCACCGCCCAGGACAATGTGGGCCCGGCGGGAGGCGACTTCGGCGACGGCATCGTTGTGAACGACTCGTCCGGCAACCGCATCGAGGGAAACACCGTGGCCCGCAACGGCCCCTACAGCGGCATCTCCCTCGTGGGTGCCTGCACCACCAACCAGATCCTGCAGAACGTGGTGACCGACAACAACATGCTCCCCGGCGACCCCCAGGTCGGCCGCCAGGACATGGGCATCCGCGTGGAGGGCCCGGCGGCCGACAACAACACCATCGTGGGCAACACCGTCACCGGCAGCGGCGCCGACGGCATCGTGGTCCTTCCCACCTGCTACGACACGGCGGCCGGCTGCGCCGGCACCCCGCCCAACGAGGGCAACGAGATCACCGACAACATGAGCCACCGCAATGGCACCAGCGGCCGGGGCGACGGCATCCGCCTGTTCACCAATCCCGCGCCCGTGGCGCCCGCCCACACCACCATCTCCGGCAACACCGCCGACGACAACACGACCCACGGGATCTCCATCGACGCCGTGGGCGACGCCAATCCCGGCCCTCCCGAGAACCAGGTCAGCGGCAACAGCGCCCACGGCAACGGGGGCTTCGACGGCTTCGACGCCAACACGCCGGCCTGTGGCTCCAACCTGTGGAAGGGCAACGACTTCGGCACGGTGAACCAGCCGTGCGTCCAGGGCGGGGACACGGGCGGCGACCAGACGACGGCCCCGCCGAGCTGAGGATCGACCTCGGGGGGGCGCAAGCGACGGGGCGGTGATCCGGTCTACGCCGGGCGGGGGGCCTCGATGCAGCGAACCCCATCGGGCCCGACGGTTGCGGCATGCGTGGTGCGGGGCTCCACGTCGAGGCGGTCGCCGGAGTGCAACTCGACGTCACCGTCGTCGGTGTGGAACACGATGCTGCCCGACAGGCAGAACAGGACCTTGTGGTAGTCGTGGCTGTGCGAGCCGTAGCGGTCGCCGGGGGCGTTGCCCCAGGTGCTCGGCGACAGTCCCTGACCGGCGAACCAGTTCTCCAGGTCGTCCTCGCTTCGAGCCCCGCCTGAGGCACGCGTCACCGCCACACCCATGGTCAGCCCAGGCGGCGGCGGAGGTCGTCGGGGTAGTCGGGGAAGTAGTCGGCGATGACGGTGAGCGAGAACTCGCCCATGATCGAACTCGCCGGTTCGTGGTCGAGCAGGAAGGCGAACGACTCCTCGACCACGGTCTGCTCGTCGACGCCGGCGTCGAACTGGTCGAGGAACCCGTCGGGCACGTGCACCCGGTGACGGGTCTCGGCGTCACCGTCGCTCACCCGCACCTCGTACTCGTGCTGGCCGAGGGCCTCGACCGAGACGTCGCTCAACTTCCGTCCAGACATCCGCGGCACTCGTCGGGCATCTGGCCCAGGCGCAGAACGGGCATGTCGCCTGCCACTCCCGGCTGTTCCGAGCTCATGAGGACCTCCCACCGCGTCGTCCCGAACCACAACCTACCTCTCGGGGCCCGTCCGACAAAGGGGCGGACGGCCTGGTAGCACTGGGACGATGACCATCACCTCCTCAGCCGAAGCCGACACCCTGGTCGTCGAGCTGGTCGCCACTCCCGAGGGAAAGGCCGACCCCTACCCGCGGTACGCCGCATTGCGCACCCACGTCCCCGTTCACCGCAGTGCCATCGGCTTCTGGGTGCTGAGCCGCTACGACGACTGCCAGCGGGTGCTGCGTGATCCCCGCGTCGGCAAGGATTTCTCCGGCGCGGCGCGCGCCCTCGGCCTGAGCGAGGAGCACCAGGCCGAACAGGCCGCCTTCCGCAACGACCACTCCAACATGCTGTTCTCCGACCCACCCGACCACACCAGGCTGCGCGGTCTGGCCACCCGGGCCTTCACGCCACGCACCGTCGAGGCCCTGCGCCCCCGTGTCGTGTCCCTGGTCGACGAGTTGATCGACGGGTTCGGCACGGGCGAGGTCGACGTGATGGACGCGCTGGCCTTCCCGCTGCCGGTCACGGTCATCGGGGAGATGCTGGGCGTGCCGGCCGAGGACCGCGCCCAGTTCCGGCCGCTGGTGCGGGCCAGCACCGCGGTGCTGGAGCTCGCCGTCACCCCCGAAGCCCTCGGCGCGGCCACCGCCGCCCGGGCGACCATGGAGGAGTACTTCACCGGCCTGGTGGCCGACCGCCGTGCCCATCCCGCCGACGACCTGCTCACCCAGCTGATCGAGGCCGAGGACAAGGGCGACCAGCTGAGCGAGCGCGAGCTCATCTCCACGGCGATCCTCCTGTTCGCCGCCGGCTTCGAGACGACCACCCACCTCATCGGCAACGGGCTTCTGGCCCTCCTGCGCCACCCCGACGAGCTCGACCGCCTGCGCGACGACAGGAGCCTGCTGCGCTCCGGCGTCGAGGAGCTCCTGCGCTACGACAGCCCGGTGCAGATCAACGCCCGGACGGCGAACGACGACATCGAGGTGGGAGACCACCTCGTCGAGGCGGGAAGCACCCTGCTCGTCCTCCTCGGCGCCGCCAACCGCGACCCCGAACGGTTCGTCGATCCCGACCGACTCGACCTGGGCCGGGCCGACGGCAGCTCACTCAGCTTCGGCAGCGGCATCCACTACTGCCTGGGGGCGGCGCTCGCCCGCCTCGAGGCCCAGGTGGTCCTCGACCGGTTGCTCGACCGCTTCGGCACCTGGGAGTTGATCGGGGGCCAGCCCCGACACCGGGACAGCCTCACCCTGCGAGGCCTCGTCGACCTGCGCGTGCGCTTCACCGCCTGAGCCGGGTTCACCGCTTCACGCCGGGGAGCCGGCTCAGCCCCGTCCGCTCAGGTCCTGAGCCGCCTGGCGGACCTGCCAGTCGCGGTCGGCCAGTGCTGCCTCCAGGGCGGCGTCGACGTCGGGGCCGGAGAAGGAGGCCAGGGAGATCACCGCTCGCCGACGGACGGTGGCCTTGTCGGTCGTGGCCGCCAGGATGGCGGGCAGACCGCGCTCGTCGCCGATGGCGCCGAGAGCGGCCACCGCCGCCTCGCGGCACAGCGCGTCGGTGTGGCCCGTCGCCACCGCGGCCAGGGCCTCGACCACCCCTCCCGCCGCCGACTCGTGCTCGCCCAGGGCCCAGGCGGCCACTTCCACGACCCGTGGGTCGCCGTCGGCGAGGAGGGGGACGAGGTCGACGCCGCCGGCCGCGCCGGCTCCCGCCAGGACGGCGAGCGCCGCGCTCACCTCGCAGGCCCGCTGGCGCACGGCGGGGTCCTCGTCGACGAGGCCGGCCTGGATCTCGGCGGGGGTCACCACCCCCAGGCGGCCCAGTGCCCCGAGGGCGGTGGCCCGCACGTCGGCGCACGGGTCGTGGAGCAGGGCCCGGGCGCCGGCGGCGTCGCCCGTGTGACCGGCCAGCGCCGCCTTCCGGCGGCGGTCGGCCGCCTCAGGCACCTGAATCACGATGGGCGATGGTCCGTGACACCATGGGTCTGTGCACCGCAGGGCGAGACTGACGGCGCCGGCGCTGGTGTTGGCCGTGGCGGCCGCCGTGGCCGCCGGGTGCGGAGGACAGGCAGAGCAGGCGCGACGGGACGGTTCCCCGACGTCGGCCGCCGGGGTCATGCACGCCGCGAAGGCCGCCCCTGCGTCCCCCTACCCGACCCTGGCCGCCACGCCCCGTCGGCCCCGGACCTACCGGGCGCCGACCACCACCCCCCCGACGACCGTCGCCCTGCCGACGCCGGTGCGGATCCCCGACGATTCCTACGCCCCGGAGCCGGTGGTGCAGATCGGGTCCATCGAGGTCCCGAGGATCGGCCTGAACTGGCCGCTGTTCGAGGGGGTCACCCTCCACAACATCGACCGCGGTCCCAGTCACTGGCCCGGCTCGGCCATGCCCGGCCAGCCGGGCAACGTCGTGGTCGCCGGTCACCGCACGACCCACGGCGGCCCGTTCGGGCGCATCAACGAGCTCGTCCCCGGCGACGAGGTCACCTTCGTCGTCGGCGGCACGCGCACCACCTACCGGGTCCGCCTCCATATGGTCGTGGCCCCCGATGACACCTGGATCGGCCAGCAGACGCCGGCGAAGACGGCGACGCTGTACGCCTGCCATCCGCCCGGGACGGAGGAAAAGCGGTACGTGGTGCGCCTGGCCCTGGCCGCCTGAGCACCGGAGTGCAGGCACCGCGGGCACCGCGCCCATCAGCCGACGGCGCGCCGTAGGGCCCGAGCGGCCAGGGCCAGACTCGTGCCCACCACCGCGGCCATGACCACCCCGGCGAAGGTCACCAACACGATGAGGGCCAGGCCCGACCGCAACCGGATCCACGCCCGGGCCTGTTCCCGGCGGCGCCGCGGTCGCACCCGGGCGGGCCGTACCGGCTTCGCGGGCCTGGCCGGCCGGGGCTGACGGGGAGCCCGGGCGCGGTCGCGGTCGGTAGTCCGACGGAGCGTGGCAGGCTGGTCCGGATCGCTCAGGGCGATCACGACAACACACACGGTCGCTGCCGCGACCACTCCGAAGCTGATCAGGAACGTGGACACGACCGACCCGATGCTAATGGGCATCTCCGAACACACCGATACCACCGTCGGTGGCTGACCACGGTTGGGGCACGGTGGCGCCCGCAGGGCCCACGACGGCTCCGCCCTCGACGGCGGGCTCACCACCCGCGCCACCGGCCGACCCGGGGGCCGGTACACCGTGGCCGGGCGGGCCTCCGCGGCGTCATCCCGCCGTGGTGGTGGCGGCCGCCACGGCCTCGGTCCTGGCCATGGTCGCCGTCGCCGCCCTGTTCGTCCGCATCCCCTACGACACCCTCGCGCCCGGCTCGGCACGACGGGTCGACGATCTCATCGCCATCGAGGGCCACCCCGTGTACCCGCCCAAGGGCAGGCTGATGTTCACGACGGTGTCGGTGCGCGACCGCATCAACCTGTGGGAGGCCCTCGCCGGGTGGCTCGATCCCGATGTCGACGTCATCCCCGAGGCCGAGATCCGGGGCCCCCTGCCCCCGGAGCAGTACCACCAGCTCAACGTCGAGGCCATGGCCGACTCGAAGACGTCGGCCGAGGCCATCGTCCTGCGCCATCTGGGCTTCACCGACATCGGGGGCGGCGCCGAGGTCATGTCGATCGAACCGGGGTTGCCCGTCGACTCGGTGCTCGACCCCAACGACGTCATCGTGGCCGCCGACGGCAAGCCGGTGACGGGGCCGGCCGATGTCATCGCCGTCATCCGCGCCCATCAGCCTGGGGACCCCATCACCCTGGGCATGGTGCGCGGCGGGGCCCCGGCGACCGAGGTCACGACCACGCTCGGCCGGGGTGACGAGGGCCAGGCCCTCCTGGGAGTGCGCCTGAGCACCAAGCTGAAGCTGCCCTTCGGCATCACCATCGACTCGGGGAGCATCGAGGGTCCCTCGGCGGGGATCACCTACTCGCTCGCCCTGCTCGACCAGCTGACGCCGGGTGAGCTCACCGGCGGTGCCAAGGTGGCGGCCACGGGCGAGCTCGGTGCCGATGGCCTCGTTTCCCCCATCGGCGGGATCACCCAGAAGGTCGCCACCGTGCGCGAGGCGGACGCCACCATGTTCCTCGTTCCGAGGGAGAACTACGCCGAGGCCAAGGCCCACGCCGGCGACGATCTCGAAGTCGTCGCCGTGGGTTCCTACGATGACGCCCTGCGCGCCTTGGCGACCCTCCCGGGAAGCAACGCCGGGGAGTTCGTCCAGAGCCGGTAGAGGACCGGGACGGATACCATCGGGGCCGAAGCCATGCGCCCGGGCCCGAGGTTGGCGATGACAGCACCCACGCTCGAACCTGCGGGACCCTGAGCATGTCCAGCTCGGCTGCGGTGCTGCGGTTCGCAGCCGAGTTCGCCACGTTCCTGGTGGCCGTGGCCGGGGCGGCGATCGTGCTCCTCCGGCCCCGATTGCTGGGGGTGGCGCGCGCATCCCGCGTGGCCCTGCTGCTCGGCTTCGCCGCCCTGGCCGCCGCCGCCTTCCTGCACGGCTCCTTCCTCTACGAGGCGCGGGATCTCCCCGTGCTCCTCGTCCGCAGCGCGGGGATCCTGTTGCTGGGCATCGGCACCCTCGGGTGGGGGGACGACCTGGCCACCCGACGGGTGGTGTGGGTGGCCCTCGTCCTCATCGCCCTCGCGGAGGCCGCCGTCGCCGCCGACGTGACGGCGTGGGTGGTCGACGCCACCCGGGCCCTGGGTGCCCTGGGCCTCGGAGCGGTGCTGTTCAGCTCGGCCCGGCGTTCCATCCCCGCCCGGGTGGCGGTGAGCACCGCCGCCTGCCTCCTGCTCGTGGTCCTCGGGGTGTCGGTGGCCCTGTCGGTGGTGATCTCCGACAACGTGGAGAAGGAGGCGCTGCGGCGGGTCGACAACCGTGCCCGGGCCGAGGCCGACGAGATCGAGACGTCGGGCATCCCGACGGCGGCCACGAACGCCACCCTGGTCGCGGCCACATTGCAGGGCAGCCGGCTCGAGCTCCTCGAGGACCTCGACCAGGACCCGCGCCCCAGCCCGGTGCTGGCCGCCGACGTCCAGAGCTTCGTCGACGCCAACCTCCTCCGGCCGGAGAACCCGGTGGTCTACGCGACCGGCAGGCAGGTCCTGGTGCTGTTCGAGAACATCGATCGGGCGGGCGCCGCCACCCTGGTCGGGTCCCCGGCGGTGGAGGAGGCGGTGACCACCCAGGGCCGCACCGGGTCGGTGCAGGTCGTGGGCGACAGGGGCCTGGTCGTCGGGGCGGCCGCTGTCACCGCTCCCGCGCCCGAAGGCAGGAGCGCGGTGGGCGTGTTCGTGTCCACCACCGCCCTCGACAACGCCTACCTCAACCAGCAGGCCGTCAACGACACCAGCGTCAGCCTGGCCGTCGTCGACCGCAATCGCACGCTCTCCAGCTTCGGCCCGCTGCCGACCGACGGTGTCGTCCCCGTGGGTCGGACCGCCCTGGAGAGCGCCGAGGGCACGGCCTCGTCGGTGGAGGGCGGGTTCTTCCTCGCCGCCAGTGCCGTCCGGGCCTCCGACGGCTCGGCGGTCCTGTCGGTGGTGACGGCGACCCCCACGACCGTCGTCGACGACACCCGGGCCTCACTGTTCCGCACCCTGTTCCTCGTGGGCCTGCTGACATCCCTGGCCGCCTTCGTGGCCGCATCCTTCGTCGGTGAGCGCATCGGCGGGGGCCTTCGCCGGCTCACCGCCGCCGCCGAGAGGGTGCAGGGGGGCGACTTCACCACGCGTGTGGCGGTGACCAGCCAGGACGAGCTCGGCGTGCTGGGCTCCACGCTCAACTCCATGGCCGGGTCGATCGAGACGCTCACGACGGAGCTGCGCCAGAAGGGCGACGAGGAGGCACGGATGCGCAGCCGCCTGGAGGCGGTTGTGGCGGGCATGGGCGAGGCGGTGGTGGCCGTCGACCCCGACGGGCGCGTGACCATCTTCAACGGGGCTGCCGAGGGCCTGTTCGGGGTGTCGGCCGACCAGGCCGCGGGACGACCGGTTGCCCAGGTGGTGCGGGTCGTGGCCGACGACGGCACCGACCTCACACCCCGCCTGGCCAGTCCGGAGGAGGGGCGGTGGGCGAGGTCGGCCGTCGTGCGACGCGACGACGGCGTGGACGTGCCTGTGGCCCTGTCCGCCGGCGGGCTGGCCCGGCCGGGCGGCGGCGT
>CAYTTL010000011.1:0-7608 GCA_964440725.1 uncultured Acidimicrobiales bacterium
GCCGTCTTGCCGGGGAAGTCGAGCCGGGCGATGGCGTAGGCGGCCATGGCGCCGAGGGTCACCCCGATGACGGTGGCGATCAGGGCGATACCGAGCGAGTTGCGCAGGGCGGACAGGAACTCGTCGTTCTCGAACACCTTCGAGTAGTTGTCCAGCGTGATCGAGCGAGGCAGGAACTTCCCGTTGCCCAGCTCGCTGGCAGGCTTGAGCGACAGGGAGATGATCCACGCGAACGGGATGAGGGCCGACACGATCACCACGACCGAACCGACGCCCCAGAGGACCTTCTCGGAGCCGTGCTGGGTCTTCATCGCTTGTCCCCCTGGCCGATGAGCGACGTTCCGAAGCCCTTGACGAAGACGAGGGCGATGATGAGCACGCACACGAAGATGAGCACCGAGACCGCGGACCCGATGCCCAGGTTGAGGCGGTTGATGAGCTGGTTGTAGCCCAGGATCGACACGCTCTCGGTGTCGTTGGCCCCCCGGGTGAGGATGAACACCGAGTCGAAGATGCGGAAGGCGTCGAGCGCCCGGAAGAGGCAGGCGACGAGGATGGCCGGCTTCATCAACGGCAGGGTGATCATGAAGAACCGCTGCACAGGCCCGGCACCGTCGACCCGGGCTGCGTCGTACAGCTCGTCGGGCACGAGAGCCAGGCCGGCCAGGAGG
The DNA here is from genome assembly GCA_964440725.1 of uncultured Acidimicrobiales bacterium. Taxonomy (GTDB): domain Bacteria; phylum Actinomycetota; class Acidimicrobiia; order Acidimicrobiales; family AC-14; genus DATAQC01. The sequence goes on from CAYTTL010000011.1 coordinate 672, forward strand.
AGCAGCGCCATGAACGGTGTGGTCTTCCAGACCTCGGTCAGGATGATCACGATCATCGACGGCACGCGGGAGCCGAGCAGGTCGCTGTCGATGCCGAGAAGCGGGTTGACGAATCCGGTGCCTGGCGTGAAGGCGTACTTCCACGCCAGGGAGGCGACCACGGTGATGATGCCGTACGGGATCAGGACTGACGTCCGGACCGTGCGCCGCACGAAGATGGCCCGGTGCAGCACCAGGGCCACAGCCATGCCGATGACCAGCTCGATGGCCAACGAGGCCACGGTGATGACGAGCGTCGTGGTGAGGTCGGTCCACCACACCGGCGAGGTGAGCACGTCGGCGTAGTTGCGCAGGCCGACGAAGGCGTTCTCGTCCGGAAACCGGAGATCGGCACGCTGCAACGACAGCCAGGCGGCGTAGCCGATCGGGTAGGCGGTGACCGCCACCATGGCCACGACCGCCGGGGCGCACAGCATCCACCCCAGCTTGCGCTCGGCGCGGGCCCGGTCGGTGACCGGCGCGGTCATATGAGCCCCCCGGACTTCAGGACCTTGGACAGCTTGGACCCCAACTCCGACTCGGTGCGCTCGGGTTCGATGCTCCGCTCGGGGTGGATGGTCTTCTGGATGGCCAACGACACGTCGTTGTAGGCGGGGGTGGCCGGGCGCTGGCTGGCCTCGAGAAGGGTGGTGTGCAGCACGTCGGCGGGGCCGAGGGACCCGGCCACGGCGGGATCGCTGTAGAGGGCGTCGATGGTCGGCGGCAGACCCTCCACCGACGCGTTGTGCAGCTGGGTCTCGGCCGACGTCAGACAGGTGGCGGCGGCGAAGGCCTCCTCGGCGTGGTTGGTGAATTCGGCGACGCCGAGGTTGAAGCCACCGAGGGTGACCCGTGCCGGCTGGTCGGGAGACACGGCCGGCCACAACGCCACGCCGACCTTGTCGGCCAGCTCGGGGGCCTGCTCGGCCAAGCTGGGCAGGACGGCGGAGTAGTTGACCATGAAGGCGGCATTCCCGGCCACGAACGCCGCCGTCGACTCCTGCTCCTCGGCGTTGGACAGGGACGGGTCGGCCGCAGGCGACGTGGCCAGGCGCTTCATGACCCGCAGGGCCTCGACGGCGGGCGGCCCCAGGGCGACCCGCCCGTCGGGGGTGAGAATCGACCCACCGGCGGAAGCCACCAGCGAGTTGAACCACACCGTCAGCCCTTCGTAGCGGGCCCCCTGCGCCTCGATCCTGCCCTTGGGCCCGAGCGTGGTGGCCACGTCGATCATCTCGTCCCACGTGCGGGGCGGCTCGGGCACCAGGTCCTTGCGCCAGAACAGGACCTGGGTGTTGGTGTTCTGCGGGCTGCCCCACAGCTTGCCCTCGTACTTCGCCGTGCCGAGGGCGGTGGGAACGGCGCCGGCCTCGATCGCCGCCACCCGGTCGCCCGTCCACTCCTTGACCCAGCCGGCCTTGGCGAACTCCGCCGTCCAGATCACGTCCATGCCGATGATGTCGATGCTGGAGTCCTTGGCGGCCAGCCGGCGTACGAGCTGCTCCCGCTGGGCGTCGGCGTCGGCGGGGAGGTCGACCACTTCGATGCGATAGGCGCCGTTGGCCTGCTCCGTGCACCTGGCTGCGTTGTCGGCGAACACCGAGGATCCCTGCTTGCCGATGTACCAGTGCAGGGTGGGCGGCCCGCCGCCGGCTCCTCCACCGCATCCCGCGACCGTCAGGCAGACCAGGATGACGGCGATCACGCCCCGGTGGCTCCGGCCACCCCGAACACGGGACATCCACCCGACGGGCACCGCATCCTCCTCGGCGCCGGAGGGGAGCCCCAACCGGCGGCACCGATCTTGTACCGACCCGGCTGCGGTCCGCAACATCTTGTTCGGGGGGCGCGCCCCCCGAGGACCCCCCGACGTTTCGAACCCACATCCCACTCGCGCCCGGGGGCCGGGGAGCCGTGGCGACGGCGGTAGCCTCCGTCGATGGCCACGGTTCGGTTCGTGATCATCGGCGGGGGACCGGCCGGCAACCTGGCGGCCACGACCGCCGCCCGCCTGGGTGCCGAGGTGACGCTCATCGAGCGCGACATCATCGGCGGCGCCGCCCACCTGTGGGACTGCATTCCGTCGAAGGCCATGATCGCCACGGGCGGGGCGATCTCCTTCGCCCGCCGATCGGCGGGCATGGGTTTGGCCCGGGGAGAAGCGGAGATCGACTTCGGTGCCCTGAAGCACCGCATCACCGGCATCGAGGACCACCTCAACCAGTCGGTGGTCGACCTGCTCTCCAGCCAGGGCGTGCGCATGGTGCGGGGCGAGGGGCGGCTGGCCGGGCCGCCCGAGGTCGTCGTCGACACCGGCGTCGACACCGAGGAGCTGCACGCCGATGCCATCCTCCTGTGCACCGGCACCCGGCCCCGAGTGCCGGACTGGTGCGAGCCCGACGGCGACCGGGTGCTCACCACCCGCCACGCCTATCCCCCGCCGGCGCTGCCCCGGCACCTCGTCGTGATCGGCTCGGGGGTGACGGGCGTGGAGTTCGTCCACATGTTCCGCTCGTTCGGTTGCGCCGTCACCCTCATCGTCAGCCGCCAGCAGGTGCTGCCCGGCAAGGATGCCGAGGTGGCGGCCGCCCTCGAGGACGACTTCCTGCGGCGCGAGATCACCCTGCTCAAGGGCGCACGCGCCGTGGGCATCGACCGCACCGGCGACGACGTGGTCGTGCGCTGCCACGACGGGCGGGCGGCGACCGGCAGTCATGCGCTGCTCGCCATCGGATCGGTCCCCAACTCCGAGAACCTGGGCCTCGAGCACGCCGGGGTCGACCGCGACGACGCCGGCTTCGTTCCCATCAACCATCACTGTCAGACGAATGTCCCGCACATCTATGCCGCCGGCGACCTGTCGGGGAAGCTGCCGTTGTCGTCGGTGGCGGCCATGCAGGGCCGCAAGCTGGCCGACCATGTGATGGGCCTGCACGCCCGCGAGCACACCCACCTCGACTACGACAAGGCGGCGCAGGCGATCTTCACCGAACCCGAGATCGCCGAGGTGGGTGTGGCCGAGGCCGAGGCCTTCGCCAGCGGGCGCAAGATCCGGGTCACCAAGGTGCCGTTCTCGGCCAGCGCCAAGGCCCTCATCAACGACGACCCCCGGGGGTTCGTCAAGGTCCTCTCCGACCCCGCCACCGGGGTGGTGCTCGGCGGCTCCATCGTGGGCCGTCACGCCGCCGAGCTGATCTCGGTCATCGCCCTCGCCGTCAACGCCCACCTCAAGGTGATCGACATCGTCGACAGCCTGCTCGCCCACCCGACACTGGCCGAGGCCCTCGCCGAAGCCGCTGATTAGTTGACCCCCCAGCGAACTTGTCGCGCCGAGCGACGGTGACCGTGGTTGAGCGCGACAAGTTCGCAGGAGTGGCGGTCGTCACCGGCGTGGGCATGGTGGTCTGCTTCATGCTGGAGCTGCGGTTCAACCACATGGGCGGCATCCTCGTCGGGCGCTACCGGATGCTCGGCGTCCTGGGCGCCTGGTGGGCGGCCTTCGCCATCGCCGCGTGGGCGGTGCTGCGACTCCCCCGGCGGACGGCGGTCGTGGTGGTGCTCGCCGGCGCCGTCCTGTTCGACGTCGCCGCCCTCACCCGGGGGCCGCAGACCTCCGACGACCTCTACCGCTACGTCTGGGACGGCAAGATCCAGGCCCAGGGCATCGACCCCTACCGGTACCCGCCCGACGACCCGAGGCTCGTCGCCTACCGCGACGCGTGGCTGTGGCCCGACGCCGCGGGCTGCGCCGAGCTGGACAGGCCCCCGGGCTGCACCCGCATCAACCGGGCCGGAGCCCGGACGATCTACCCGCCGGTGGCCCAGGCGTGGTTCTGGGCCCTCCACGTGGGACTACCGGACGACGCCCGGCTCGAGGGCCTTCAAGTGGTCCACGGCCTCGCCGGCCTGGGTCTGACCGTCCTGTTGATGGGCGCACTCAACAGCATGGGCCGCAACCCCGCCTGGGCGGTGCTGTGGGCGTGGTCGCCCCTGGCCGTGCTGGAGATGGTGATGGACGCCCACGTCGACGTGCTCGCCCTCGTGGCCGTGGTGGGCGCCCTGTGGGCCCTGGAACGAAGGCGTCCCGGCCTCGGGGGCGGGTTGCTGGGCGTGGCCATCGCCATCAAGCTCATTCCCGGCGTGCTCCTGCCCGCCGGCCTGCGCAACAAACCCGTGAGGGTGCTGGCGGCCGCGGGCGGCGTGGTCGGGCTCGCCTACCTGCCCCATGTGCTGGCCGTTGGACCGCGCGTACTCGGGTACCTGCCCGGCTACCTCCAGGAGGAGCGGTACTCCGAGGGTGGTCGCTTCCTGCTCCTCCGCCTCCTGGGCATGCACGGAACCGTCGCCAAGGTGGTCGCCGTGGCCCTGCTGGCCGCCGCCGCCGCAGTGGTCGCCCTGCGAGCGGAGCCGCCGTCGGTGATCACCAGGGCGCGGTGGATGCTGCTGGCTGTCTTCCTCGTGGTCACCCCCGTGCAGCCCTGGTACGCCGGCCTGCTCGTGGTGGTGGCCGTCCTGGACGCCGCCTGGGAGCTGTTGGCGGTCGCCGCCGCCGCCTACCCGCTCTACTTCGCAACGGTGCTCGACGGGGCGGCGGCGAACATCGGCGGCCTCTCCTACGGCGTCGCCGCACTGGTGGTCGTGGCCGTCGTGATGTGGCGGCGCTCACACGCTCCCGTCGCCCCCCCGACGGTGGACGGCCCGCCCCGGACGCGTGACGGGCGGCCACCCGGAGGTGGCCGCCCGTGCGACACCCGACGACGGCAGGCTCCTCGTTGAGCCGGCCGTCGGGTCGGGTCGTTACTGGGATGCGGGGGTTCCCGTTGCCGTCACGTGGACGACCCCGAGGACGATGCCCTGCTTGAAGATGGAGACTCCGAAGAACTTGTTCATGGCGTCGGCGCCGACCTGGGACAGCTTGGCCACCGTGCCGTCGAGCTTGGTGTTGCCCTGGGCGTCCTGGGTGACCTTCACGTTCGTGCCGTCGAGGTCCAGGATCGGGGCGGCGGCACCACCGTTGACGGTGGCGGTGAGGGTGGAGTCACCGGGGTTGACCATGAAGTCGGTGAGCTTGAGCTCCTTGCCCCCGGCGGTGAAGGTGAGACCCCCGCTGTGGCTGAACGCCCCCCGGATGTAGTTGGGGTCGGTCGAGGGGAACACGGCCACGTAGCCCTGGGTGATGGGGAAGCTGGCCACGGTCACGCCACCGGTCGCCGCAACAGTGGCGGGCGAGACGGGGGCGGGGGTGACCTTGTTGTCGGCGAGGACCTTCAGCGTGCCGGCGTCGAGGTCGACGCTGGTGTTCACGCCCTTGAGGGTCAGGAACTCCGCCGAGGGGGTGCCCATGGGCCCGGCCGTGCCCGTGGCGACGATGTGGACGACGCCGAGGGGGATGCCCTTGCTGAACAACGACACGCCGAAGTACTTGTTCATGGCGTCGGCGCCCACCTGGGACAGCTTGGCCACGGTGCCGTCGAGCTTGGTGTTGCCCTGGGCGTCCTGGGTGATCTTGAGGTTGGTGCCGTCGAGGTCCAGGATCGGGGCGGCAGCACCACCGTTGACGGTGGCGGTGAGGGTGGAGTCACCGGGGTTGACCATGAAGTCGGTGAGGTCGAGGGACTTGCCCCCGGCGGTGAACTTCAGGCCGCCGCTGTGGCTGACCAGCCCTCGGACGTAGTTGGGCGTGGTCGTGGGGTACACGCCGACGTAGCCCTGGGTGATGGGGAAGCTGGCGACGGTTACACCCCCGTTGTTGGCCACGGTGGCCGGGGCGATCGGCGTCGGCGTCACCTTGTTGTCGGTGAGCACCTTGAGGGTGCCGGCGTCGAGGTCGACGCTCGTGCTGACGCCCTTGAGGGTCAGGAACTCGGCCTGCATGTTGGACGACGTTTCGGCGGTGACGTCGGTTCCGGACGTGCTGTCCGTCGACGACGACCCGCACGCCGTCAGGGCCAGGGCCGATGCGGCCACGACGGCCAACGCCACCTTGGGGCGACGGAGACTACGGAAAGTCTTCATGGGTTTCTCCTTGCTCGAGATCTGAACCGGTCTGGCTGCCGCCGCATTACGCACCGATGCAGTAGGTCCGCGGTGGGCGATCGCATGTACTTCGACGCCGACGGCCACGCCGGATGACAGGCCCGGTCGCTACGCTCACGAACATGCCGAATCCACCGGACGTCATCGCCTTCGATGTCCTGGGAACGCTGGTCCCGCTGACGTCGCTCGAACCTCTGCTGGTGGAGGCGGGGGCCGCGCCGCCGGCCGTCGACGCGTGGTTCCGTCGCCTGCTCGCCGTTGGCTTCGCCCTCACCGCGACGAACGACTTCCGGTCGTTCTCCGACGTGGCCGAGGGGGCCCTCGCGTCGTTGGTGCCCGACGCCCCCGGCCCGGCCCGCGAGGCGGTGCTGGCCGGTCTGGCCGAGCTCGAGCCCCACATCGACAGCGCGCCGGCCATGGGCCGGGCCGTGACCGGGGCCCGGGTCATCGTCGTCACCAACAGCAGCGCGCAGAGCACGCGCCGGCTGCTGGAACGCGGGGGCCTCGACGCGTTCGTCGAGGAGGTGGTGTCGGTCGAGGACGCGGGCGCGTGGAAACCGGCGGCCGCGGCCTATCTACACGCCGCCGAGGTGGCCGGCGTGCCCGGCCCCCGCCTGGCGATGGTGACTGCGCATCCCTGGGATGTGCACGGGGCGCGCCGCGCCCGGTTGATCACCGGCTGGTGCAACCGCGACGAAAGCCGCTACCCGGACATCTTCGACCGGGCCGATGTGGAAGGGCCCGAGCTTCTCTCCGTCGTCGAGGGACTACTGAGCCTGAGTTGAGGAGCGCCGGCGTGGCCGGCTGCCGTCAACGCTTGGCCGTGCGCTTGGCCGGCGCCTTCCTGGCCGCTGACGCCTTC
>CAYTTL010000011.1:7708-23899 GCA_964440725.1 uncultured Acidimicrobiales bacterium
CCGTCAACGCTTGGCCGTGCGCTTGGCCGGCGCCTTCCTGGCCGCTGACGCCTTCGTCGCCGGTGCCTTCTTGGCCGGTGCCTTCTTGGCCGGTGCCTTCTTGGCCGCCGCCTTGGAGGCCGGAGCCTTGGCGGTGCGGGTGGCCGGCTTGGCCGACGGCGCCGGAGGCCACACGCCCTTGGCCAGCTTGGGGGCGGCCGCCTGCGACATCACGCCGTCCTTGTAGCCCTTGAGGGCGGTGATCTTGGCCTTCTTCGACGCCTTGACCTTCACCGGCTCCCCCGTGGCCGGGTTGCGGGCCATGCGCGCGGCGCGGTCGACCCGAGCGAACTTGGCGAACCCGGAGATTGCCACCGGCTCACCCTTTGCGTTCACCGCGGTGATGACGTCGGTCATGGCCCTGATGGTCTGGTCGACCACCTTTGCGTCGAGACCGCCTTGGGCGGCTGTCGCCTGAACGAGCTCTCGTCGGTTCACTGTTGGGCTCCTGGGTTCGGTACGTACTGGACCTGAAGTCTGCCAAGACAGCGGGCCCGCAGCGCGGATGCCCGCCTGGGTCAGTCGATGACGACGACGACGTCGCCGGCCCCGACAGTGTCTCCGGGCGCCACCCGCACCTCGGCGACGGTGCCCGGGCGGTCGGCGTTGACGAGGTTCTCCATCTTCATGGCCTCGAGGACGCAGACGGCTTGGCCCGCCTGCACCTCGTCACCCACCTCCACCAGGACCTCGACGATGGTCCCCTGCATGGGCACGGTGACGCGTCCGGGGGCGGCGCCCGCACCCTGCGCCGGCCCCCGCCGGCGGGATCGGGCGGCCGGCGCCGCCGGGCCCGGGCCGGCCCCGCCGCCGGGGCCCCACACCCGAACCTGGAATCGACGACCGTCGACCTCGACGTCGAGGTCGTGGCGGCCACCGTCGTCGGTATCGCCTCCTGCGCCACCGGCGCCACCTCCGCCGGTCGCCGAGCTCACCGCGGACAGGTCGAGTCGTTCGTCGACCCACCGGGTCGAGTGGGCGCCGGAGGCGAAGTCGGGGTGCTCGAGGATGGCGAGGTGAGCGTCCACGTTGATGGCCACACCCTCGACGACCGTCTCCCGAAGGGCCCGGATCAGGCGGTGCCGGGCCTCCTCCCGGTCGCCGCCCCAGGCGACGATCTTGGCCACCAGGTTGTCGTAGTGCTGGCTCACCGTGTCGCCTGCGCCGTAGCCGGCGTCGACCCGGATGCCGTAGCCGCCGGGCAGCGAGATCCGCGAGATGGCGCCGGGCGACGGCAGGAAGCGCCCGCCGGCGGTGTCCTCGGCATTGAGCCGGCACTCGATGGCGTGGCCCCGGCGCTGCAGGGACTCCTGGGTGAACGACAGTGGTTCCCCGGCGGCGACCCGGAGCTGCTCGGCCACCATGTCGATCCCGCACACCATCTCCGTCACCGTGTGCTCCACCTGGAGACGGGTGTTCATCTCCAGGAAGTACGCCTCACCGTCCTGGTAGAGGAACTCGACGGTGCCGGCATTGACGTAGCCGCACGCCCGCACCACGGCCACCGCAGCGTCACCGAGCGCCTGGCGGTCGGCCTCGGTCATGCCCGGCGACGGGCTCTCCTCCAGCAGCTTCTGGTGGCGGCGCTGGCACGAGCAGTCGCGTTCGCCCATCCACACGGCGTTGCCCAGGGTGTCGGCGAAGACCTGCATCTCCACGTGGCGGGGCCAGGTGAGGTAGCGCTCGAGGTACACCTCGGACCGCCCGAAATAGGCGTGGGCCTCCCGGCGGGCCGCCTCCAGGCCGGCCGCCGCCGACTCGGCGTCGCCGACCACCCGCATGCCCCGGCCGCCGCCTCCGTAGGCGGCCTTGACGGCGACCGGCCAGCCGTACTCGCGACCGAACTCCAGCACCTCGTCGGCCGACTCCGCCGGGGAGGTGGTGCCCGGTACCACCGTCACGCCCGCTCCGACGGCCGCCTGGCGCGACGAGATCTTGTCGCCCATGACGTCCATGGCCCCGGCCGGCGGGCCCACGAACGTGACGCCGAGGTCGGTCACCGCCCGGGCGAAGTCGGGGTTCTCGGAGAAGAAGCCGTACCCGGGGTGGACGGCCTCGGCGCCGCTGCGCCGAGCCACGTCGAGGATGGCCTCGGTGTTGAGATAGCTCTCGGTCGCCGTCCGGCCGCCGAGCGACCAGGCCTCGTCGGCCAGGCGGACGTGCATGGCGTGACGGTCGAGGTCGGAGTACACCGCCACCGTGGCCACGCCCAGGTCGCGACACGTTCGCATCACCCGAACGGCAATCTCACCGCGGTTGGCCACCAGCACCTTGGAGAACACGGCCCTATCGTGCTTGCATGTCGCCCGCCGCGCCAGACCCGGGCGCGTCGAGCGGTGTTCGACGGTGACCGACCGGTTCGGCGACATCCGTCGTCACGGCGACGTCGATTCGACCAACCGGGTTGCCATCGACCTGGCCCGCTCGGGAGCGCCGGAGGGCCTGGTGGTGGTGGCCGACCACCAGACGGCGGGGCGGGGGCGGCGGGGGCGGTCGTGGGAGGAACCCCCTGGCTCCTCGCTACTCGTGTCGGTGCTCCTGCGGCCTCCGCCCGTTGCCGAGCTGCTCGGCTTGGCCACCATGGCCTGCGCCCTCGCCGCCGCCGACGCCTGCACCGACGTGGCCGAGTTCGAGCCGGGGCTCAAGTGGCCCAACGACCTGGTGGTGGGCGAGCGCAAGCTGGCGGGGGTGCTGGCGGAACGGGTGGCGGGAGCGGGAGGCGCACCGGCCGCCGTGGTGGTGGGGCTGGGCCTGAACGTGGGTTGGGGCGACCTTGCGCCCATCGCGCTGCGGGAAAGGGCCGTCACCGCCGAGGAGGTGGCCGGTCGCCCTGTCGACCGCGGCACCCTGCTCGGTGCCTACCTCGCCCGCCTCGACATCCGGCTCTTCTGGCGTGCGAACCGCCCGGGTTTCCCCCCTGATTCGCACGCCAGAACGGTCGAGGAGCCGGAGGTGGCCGCCGTGCTGCGGGACTATCGCCGGCGCTGCGTCACCCTCGGCCGCGCCCTGCACCTCGAGCTTCCGGGGGGTCGGAGCTGTGACGGGATCGCCACGGGCGTCGACGACGACGGCAGCCTGCTGGTGGCGTCCGGCGGGAGCATCCGACGGGTCACCGCCGGAGAGGTGGTGCACGTCCTCCCGGGAGGCTGATCGAGGATCATCAACTTCCTTGATCGTGACGGCATCATCGACAAAGCTTCGTCCATGAGTACCTTGCCGCCACCTCCCCCGCCATCCCAAGGACAACCACCGCCGCCGCCGCCGAGTGGCTACGGCCAGGCCTCCGGGCCCATCGGCGAGCAGAAGAGCATCGGCAAGCAGATCCTGATCTCGTTCGTCACCTTCGGGATCTACGGCATCTACTGGGCGTACATCAGCCACGAGGACATCAAGCGCCACACCGGCGAGGGCGTCGGCGGAGTTCTGGGGGCCGTCATCTACTTCTTCGTCGGCATCGTCACCCTGTTCCTCCTGCCCATCGAGATCAAGAACATGTACGAGCGCGACGGGAGGGAGAGCCCGGTCAGCGCCATGACCGCGTTCTGGATTCTCCTCTTCGCCATTCCCTGGTACGTGAAGTGCCAGTCCGCCCTCAACGACTACTGGGCCTCGAAGGGCGCGCCGCCCCCCGCCTGAGCCGGCTCTCGTCCGTTCTCACGGGTCGAGGTCGGCGGCCAGCAACTCGGCGTAGGCGGTGGCCGCGGCCTCGGTGAGAGGTCCCGGCGCCGACGCCAGCGGGCGTCCGTCGACGGCGCTGATGGCCTGCACCTCGCGGGTGCTCGACGTCAGGAAGGCCTCGTCGATCTCCCCCAGGCGCTCCAGACGGAGGTCCTCGACGGCGACGTCGAGTGACTCGATCAGCAGGTCGCGGGTTACCCCGGCCAGACACCCCGACGACAACGGCGGCGTGATCAGTCGCCCGTCCGACCCCACGAACACGTTCGTCCCCGTGCCTTCGCACAGGTTGCCGGCGAGGTTTCCGAACAGGGCCTCGCCGGCGCCGTGGGCCCGGGCATGGGCGAGGGCCACGACGTTCTCGCCGTAGGAGACGGTCTTGATCCCCGCCAGGGCCCCGTGCTCGTTGCGGCGCCAGGGCACCACTACCACCGCGGTGGTCGCAGGCCACTCGACGAGGACCCCCGCCACCACCAGCACCGTGGGCCGGACGTCGGCCCTGTCGGACCCGAGGGATCCCACGCCACCGGTCACCGTGATGCGTACCCGACCCTCGCCGAGGGCGTTGGCGGCTACGACGGCATCCATCGCGGCACGGAACGTGCCGGGGCCCGGCAGGGGGAGGCCGATCCCGGCGGCTGACCGGGCCAGGCGGTCGAGGTGGCGAGTCGTGGCGAACGGCACCCCCCCGTAGACGCGCAGCGTCTCGAACACCCCGTCGCCGGTGAGCAGGCCATGGTCGAGGGGCGACACCCGGGCCTGTTCCAGGGGCAGCACCTGACCGTCGATCCAGACCTGCCTCACGACTGGAGCGTCGCCCGAAGGGCGTCGATGTTGCGCTCCCGAGACGGGTGGCCCGTGGGGAGGGGCCCGCCGCCCGGGGGGCGGTGGGAGGGGCCGGCCACGGGACAGGACCCGGCGAGGCTCATGGCTGGTCGGCCGTGGCCGCGGCGGCGAGCAGCCGGCGGGCCTTCAGCTCCGTCTCCTCCCATTCCCCCTCGGGCGTGGAGTCCCACGTCACCGCTGCTCCCGTGCCGAAGTGCAGGACTCCGCCCTCGATCCAGAACGTGCGTATGGCCACGTTGAGGTCGCCGTCGCCGGTAGCGGCGTCGACCCAGCCCACGGCGCCGCAGTAGACGCCCCTCCCCACCGGCTCGAGCCCGGCGATCACGTCCAGGGCGGCCTCCTTGGGTGCGCCCGTGACCGATCCGGGCGGGAAGGTGGCGTCGAGGAGGCCCGACCACCCGACGCCGCCGCGAAGGCGGCCGCGGATCGTGCTCACCAGGTGCACCAGGCCGGGGTGCGATTCGGGACGGCACAGGGAGGGGACGGTCACCGACCCCGCCTCGCAGACCCGACCCAGGTCGTTGCGCACGAGGTCGACGATCATCACGTTCTCGGCCCGGTCCTTGGCGACGAACGCGCCGCCCGGTGTCGTCGTGCCCTTGATGGGCCGGGACTCCACCGACCGGCCCCGCCGGCGGAGGAAGCACTCGGGCGACGCCGAGGCCACCGCCACCCCGACCGACGGCAGCGAGACGAGGGCGGCATGGGGAGCGGGGTGACGGGCGGCCAGCACCCTCCCGAGACCGACCAGATCGGAACCCTCCGGGAGGGTGGCGGACAGCCGCCGACAGAGGTTCACCTGGTAGACGTCGCCGGCGGCGATGGTCTCGCGGACGACAGTGACCCTCTTGGCATAGTCGCGGCGACCGAGGCTCGACGTCCAGGAACCGGGAGCCGGACCGCGCCAGGGGTGGGCCGGCGACGGCCCCGGCGGGCCCGCCGTCGAGAACAGGGCGCACACGGGGGGCCCCTCGAACGGCAGCACGACGACCCACGTTCCATCGGCGCGCCGATCGAGCACGCCGAGGTCGGAGGACACCTCGCGCAGGCCGGTGAACCGACGGTGGCCGATCTCGGCGAAGTCGGCGGTCTCGAGGTTGTCGAAGGACCCGAAGGCGACGGTCCCGGACTCGGCGGAGGGCACAGCCATGGGTCGCCAGCCTACGGGCCTACCGCAATGCGGTTGCCGGGTGGCCGGATTGTGCCACCGGAGGCGGATAGCCTCCGAACGTGATAGCCCCTCCGGTGGCGACGCGGCCGCGTGCCCGTCGGTGGCCCCGGCGACTCCTGATCGGCACCTGTATCTTCCTCGCTGTCGCCGTCATGGCCACGGGTGGCGTGTACGTGTACCTGCGCTGGCGACTCGGTCAGATCAACAAGGTGAACCTGACCGACCTGGCCGAGGACGACGGGTCGGTGATGAACGTCCTGCTCGTCGGATCCGACAGCCGTGACCGGGTGAGTGGTGACCTCGCCGACCAAACCGGTAAGGAGGAGGTCTCCGGCCAGCGAAGCGACACGATCATGGTTCTGCACGTCGATGCCAGGACGAAGAAGGCGGCGCTGCTCTCGATTCCACGCGACCTCTACGTGACGATCTCCGGCACCAGCCGGTCCGACCGCATCAACACCGCGTTCTCCGAGGGTGGGCCCCAGTCTCTGATCGAGACCGTCCAGGAGAACCTCGGCATCCAGATCAACCACTACATGGAGGTTGACTTCGTCGGCTTCCGCGACATCGTCAACGCCGTGGGTGGCGTCAACGTGTACGTGCCCGCCCCCGCCCGCGACACCTACAGCGGCCTCGACATCAAAGAGCCCGGTTGCATCCGGTTCGACGGTGACACCGGCCTGCAATGGGTGCGCAGCCGCCAGTACGAGTACTTCGAGTCGGGCCGTTGGCGGACCGACCCCACGTCGGACTTCGGACGCATCCAGCGCCAGCAGGACTTCATCCGGCGCATGATGCGCAAGGCGGTGTCGTCGGGGCTCAGCAACCCCCTCACCCTCAACCGCCTCGTCGGCATCGGCGTCAACGACGTCACCATCGACTCGGCGATGTCCACCACCGACCTGGTCCGGGTGGCCAAGCGGTTCCGCTCCCTCGACCCCGACACCGTCGACATGCTCACCCTGCCGACCACGCCCGCCAAGATCGGGGGCGCCGACGTCCTCAAGATCAATCGCGAGGAGGCCCAGATCTACATCGACCGGCTCAACGGCATCGGCGAGTTCGGCCCCGAGGCCGCCGCCGTCCGACCGACCGACGTCCGGGTGCGGGTGCTCAACGGCAACGGCACCGGAGGGGTGGCCGCCACTGCCGGCGCCGAGCTGGAGAAGGTGGGCTTCACGGTGGCCGACAAGGGCGACGCCGACAACTACAACTACAGCCGCACGACGATCCGCTACGCCACCGGGCAGAAGGCCAAGGCCGACCTTCTGGCCGGCCATGTCAAGTCGGGGGCCACGATCAAGGAGGACTCCAGTCTGCGTACCGTCGACGTCAGCTTGACGGTGGGCGCGGACTACGGCGGAATCCTGGCGCAGCCCACCGGCGCCGCCAGCACCGAGCCGGCGACCACGGCCACCACCGCACCCTCGGGCGTTCCCCAGCCCAAGGGTGCCCCCAGCGAGCCGTCCTGCTGAGGAGCGGGGTGTTCTGCCGGTAGCCTCTACGAGGTGAGACTCCTGGTGACCGGAGCCGCCGGCTTCATCGGCTCCAACTTCGTCAAGCACTGGTCCTCGACGCGTCCCGACGACCGGGTGGTCGCGTACGACGCCCTCACCTACGCGGGAAATCGGGCCAACCTCGACGACGTCGTGCCCCAGGTGAAGTTCGTCGAGGGCGACATCGGCGACCTCGCGCTCGTCGGTACCGTCCTGGCCGACGAGGCGATCGACACCGTGGTCAACTTCGCCGCCGAGTCCCACAACAGCCTGGCCGTACTCGACCCCGGCCTGTTCTTCCGCACCAACGTGCTCGGTACCCAGACGCTGCTCGAGGCTGCCCGCCGGGTCGGTATCGGCCGCTTTCACCACATCTCCACCTGCGAGGTCTACGGCGACCTCGACCTCGACACCGACGAGGCCTTCACCGAGGAATCCCCGTACCGTCCCCGTACCCCGTACAACGCGTCCAAGGCGGCAGCCGACCACGCCGTTCGCGCCTACTCCGAGAGCTTCGACCTTCCGGTCACGATCACCAACTGCTGCAACAACTACGGCCGGTACCAGTTCCCCGAGAAGGTGATCCCGCTCTTCTCCGTCCGGGCCCTCGACGACGAGCCGTTGCCGATGTACAAGTCCACCAAGAACCGGCGCGAGTGGCTCCATGTCGACGACCACTGCCGGGCGATCGGCGCCGTGCTCGACCGGGGGCGGGTGGGCGAGACCTACAACGTGGGCAGTGGCGTCGAGCGCAGTATCGAGGAGATCGCCGATCTCGTCCTCGCCGCTCTGGGCAAGCCCCCCAGCCTCAAGACGATCGTCGCCGACCGTCCCGGCCACGACCGCCGTTACCTGCTCGATTCGACCAAGATCCGGACGGAGCTGAACTGGGAGCCCGAAGTGGCCTTCGATGCCGGTCTGGCCGACACGGTGGCCTGGTACACGGCCAACCGCTCGTGGTGGGAACCCCTGCGCGACCGGGCTCCCGTCGTGGAGACCGACTGGTCGTCGCCATCCGCGGCGGCCAACCCCAAGCCGCTCTGACCACGTGCGAGTCCTGATAACTGGGGCGGGCGGCCAGCTGGGGCAAGAGCTGACGGACGCCTTCGATGCCCACGAGGTGGTGGCGTGCGACCACGCGGCCCTCGACGTCGCCGATCGCGATTCCGTCCTCGCATCGGTCACCGAGACCCGGCCCGACGTGGTGGTGCACGCCGCCGCCTGGACCGACGTCGACGGTTGTGAGGGTGATGTCGACCGGGCCTGGCGGGTCAACGCCCTCGGCACCCGTCACGTGGTGCAGGCCGCCCGGCTGGTCGGAGCGCGCGTGTGCTACGTCTCGACCGATTACGTCTTCGACGGCACCACCGGACGGGCCTACAACGAATGGGACTCGCCCAACCCGTTGTCGGTGTACGGCCGCTCCAAGCTCGGCGGCGAGCAGGAGCTGTCGCCCGACGACACCGTGGTGCGCACGTCGTGGGTGTGCGGCACCCACGGACGCAACTTCGTGCGGACCATCGTGGGGCGGGCCGCCGAGGGCACCGAGCTCACGGTGGTCGACGACCAGCACGGCTGCCTCACCCTCGCCGCCGACCTGGCGGCGATGATCCGCCGTCTGGTGGTCGAGCGCCGACCCGGCGTCTACCACGTCACCAACCAGGGACCCACCACCTGGTTCCGCCTGGCCCGCGACGCCGTCGCCATCGCCGGCCTCGACCCCGAGCTGGTTCGACCCATCCGCACCGAGGATCTCGACCCGCCCCGGCCTGCGCCCCGGCCGCCCTTCGCCGTGCTCGACAACCTCGCCCTCCGCCTGTGCGACATCGATCTCCTCCCCGACCACCACGACGCCCTCGAACGTCTCGTTCCCCTGGTGTCGCCCGGAGGCGTCCGTTCATGAGTCGCATCGCGGTCATCGGCACGGGGTACGTCGGCCTCACCACCGGGGCCTGCTTCGCCCACCTCGGTCACGAGGTCGTCTGCGCCGATGTGGTCCCCGAGAAGGTCGAGCGTCT
This sequence comes from uncultured Acidimicrobiales bacterium, assembly GCA_964440725.1. GTDB lineage: Bacteria > Actinomycetota > Acidimicrobiia > Acidimicrobiales > AC-14 > DATAQC01. The sequence continues at coordinate 16,954 of CAYTTL010000011.1, forward strand.
GTCACGAGGCGACGTCCCCATCCTGGAAGCGGGCCTGCCCGAGCTCGTTCGGGCCGGGCTCGACGGAGGCCGCCTCTCGTTCGTCCTCGGCGCGGCGACGGCGGCGGCCGACTGCGAGTTCGCCTACCTGTGCGTGCCTACTCCCCAGTCCGACGATGGATCGGCCGACCTGTCGTATCTCCAGCAGGCCGCCGCCGAGATCGGGCCCGTGCTGCCGCCTGAGGCCATCGTGATCAACAAGTCCACCGTGCCCGTGGGTTCCACCCGCGTGGTGGAGGAGGTCCTCGGGCGGGACGACGTGGCGGTGGTGTCGAATCCCGAGTTCCTGCGGGAGGGCTCGGCCGTCAACGACTTCCTGAACCCCGACCGCATCGTCATCGGCACCGAGGACCAGGCCGCCGCCGGCCGAGTTTCTGCTCTGTTCCAATCGGTGTCCGCGCCGGTGATCGTCACCGACCCGGCCACCGCCGAGACGATCAAGTACGCCTGCAACGCCTTTCTCGCCACCAAGGTCAGCTTCGTGAACGCCATGGCCAACGTATGCGAGGCGGTGGGCGCCGACGTGCGCGACGTGGTCCTGGGCATGGGCTACGACCGCCGCATCGGCTTCGAGTTCCTGCGCCCGGGGCCCGGATGGGGCGGCAGCTGCTTCCCCAAGGACATCGCCGCCCTGGCACGCATCGCCGAGGACTCGGGCTACGACTTCGGGCTCCTGCGCGGTGTCCGCCAGGTGAACGACGATCAGTTCGACCGGGTGGTGGGCAAGATCGTGCGTCTCGCAGGAGGGTCGGTCGCCGACCTCGTGATCGGTGCGTGGGGCCTGACCTTCAAAGCCCGCACCGACGACCTGCGCAACTCGCCGGCGCTCGAGGTCATCGGCCGCCTACGGGGCATGGGAGCGCGTGTGCGGGCCCATGACCCTGCCGTCAGCACCGGCCGTGACCATCCCGTCCTCGACGGCATCGACCTCGTCGCCGATCCCTACGCGGCGTGCGAGGGCGCCTCGGTGCTGGCCGTGCTCACCGAATGGGAGGAGTTCCGCCGGCTCGACTTCTCCAAGGTGGCGTCGGCCCTGGCCGCCCCCAACGTGGTTGACGCCCGAAACCTCCTCGATCCCGCCGCCCTGCGCCGCCTCGGGTTCACCTACGCAGGTATCGGTCGATGAGCGAGCACCGAAGCGAAGCGGAGGAGCGCAGCTCACAGCAAGTACAGCGCCCCCGGTCAGCGGGGCGGCCGCCGAAGGCGGCAACACGATGACCGGACGTCGTGTGGTGGTGACTGGTGGCGCGGGTTTCCTGGGCTCCCATCTCTGTCGGGCCCTCCTCGCTGCCGGCGACGAGGTGATCGCCATCGACAACCTGATCACCGGTTCGGTGGAGAACGTGGCGTCGCTGTTCGCTCAGGCGGAGTTCACCTTCCTCCACCACGACGTCAGCAACTTCGTGCACGTGAGCGGTCCGGTCGACGCCGTGCTGCACTTCGCCAGTCCGGCCTCGCCCATCGACTTCGCCCGCATCCCCATCCAGATCCTCAAGGTCGGCAGCCGGGGCACGCAGAACGCCCTCGGCCTGGCCAAGGAGAAGAGAGCCCGGTTCCTGCTGGCCTCCACCAGCGAGGTGTACGGCGACCCCCTGGTGCACCCCCAACCCGAGACCTACTGGGGCAACGTCAACCCGATCGGCCCCCGGGGCGTGTACGACGAGGCCAAGCGCTTCGCCGAGGCCATGGCCATGGCCTACCAACGCCACCACGACGTCGACGTGCGGATCGTCCGGATCTTCAACACCTACGGCACCCGGATGCGACCCGATGACGGGCGCGCCGTGTCCAACTTCCTGGTTCAGGCCCTGTCCGGCACGCCCATCACCGTGTACGGCGACGGAACCCAGACGAGGAGCTTCTGCTACGTCGACGACGAGGTGCGTGGCATCCTCGCCCTGCTCGACTCCGACCACCAGGGCCCCATGAACATCGGCAACCCCAACGAGTTCACCATCCGTCATCTGGCCGAGACGGTGCTCGAGCAGACGGGGTCGTCGTCGACGCTGACGTTCCTGCCCCTCCCCGTCGACGACCCCGTCCAGCGCCGTCCCGACATCACCCTGGCCCGCACCGTGCTCGGGTGGGAGCCGAAGGTGACCCTCGAGGAGGGCCTGAACCGCACCGCCGACTGGTTCCGCAGTGGCTGAGGATGCCTCGACGGGCTACCGCACCGTGTCGGTGATCGTGCCCGTGTTCAACGAACGGAACACCGTGGGTGAGGTCGTACGCCGCATGCGACGCGTCGACGTGGCCCTCGACGTCGAGATCATCGTCGTCGACGACGGTTCGACCGACGGTACGGACAAGGTGCTGGCGGCGATCGAGGATTCGACCGTTCAGATGGTGCGCCACGAGACCAACGCCGGCAAGGGGGCCGCCATCCGCACGGGCCTGGCCCGCGCCCGGGGTGACGTCATCCTCATTCAGGACGCCGATCTCGAGTACAACCCCTGCGACTGGCCCCTCCTGCTCGAGCCCATCCTGCGGGGAGACGCGAGGGTGGTCTACGGCACGCGGTTCTCCGCCGACGGAGCGACCCCGTCGCTGCGCCACCGGGCGTCGAGCCGGCTCCTCGCGCTTGTCACCAGCATGCTCTACGCCACCACCCTTTCCGACATGCTCACCGGCTACAAGGTGTTCGACCGCCGTGTGCTCGACGGCATCAGCCTCACGGCCGACGACTTCGGGTTCGAATCGGAGTTCACCGCCAGGGTGCTGCGGGCCGGACACCGGATCCAGGAGGTTCCCGTGGGGTATGCGCCCAGGGGACGGTCCGAGGACAGGAAGTTCACCTGGTTCGACGGCATCAAGGTCTCCTGGATGCTCGTCCGCTGCCGCTGGCCGAAGAACACCAGCCAGCCGGCGTCGCCATGACGGCGCCGCTCGGGGTCGGCGACGTGAGTGCGGTCGTCGTCAACTACAACGCCCGCGACCACCTTCTGCCGTGCGTCGCCAGTCTGCGGGCCGACGGCGTCGACGAGATCGTGGTGGTCGACAACGACTCGGTGGACGGCTCCGGTCCGGCGCTGGCCGCCGTCGACCACGCCCGCTTCGTGAACACGGGGTCGAACCTGGGGTTCGGCAGGGCCGCCAACCTGGGGGCGGCGGCCACCACCGGGCGCCTGGTCCTGGTCATGAACCCCGACGCGGTGGTCGAACCCGGCGCGGTGCGCATTCTCGCCGCCGCCCTCGACAACGACGAGGGCCTCGCCGTCGTCGGTCCGCGCGTCGAGAACCCTGACGGCACGTGCTACCCGTCGGCCCGCCGCTTCCCGGACCTGGCGGTGGCCGCCGGTCACGCGTTCGTGGGCCTGGTGCGACCCGACAACCGCTACACCCGGCGCTACAAGATGCTCGACGTCGACCGCGATCAGCCCCGCGACGTCGACTGGGTGTCGGGCACGTGCATGCTCGCCCGTCGTGACGCCTTCGACGCGGTCGGCGGCTTCGACCCGGCCTATTTCATGTACGTGGAGGACGTCGACCTGTGCTGGCGCCTGCACGGCGCGGGTTGGCGCGTGGGCTACGAGCCGGGCGCCCGGGTGATCCACACCGTCGGGGCGTCGAGCGACCTCGCCCCCTACCGCATGATCGCCGCCCACCACCGGTCGCTGCTGCGCTTCGCCTCACGGACCGCCACTGGGCCCCGTCGGGCGCTGCTGCCCGTCGTCGCCGCCGGGCTGGCCGTCCGCACTCTTCTGGCGTGGGCCCAACGGGCCCGGCGCGGCCTGCCCCATGCCGTGGAGACCACCGCCGGCGGTGGGAACCGGTCGGCGCGGGGCCGACCGCGGAGTTCGGTGCGGTAGGTTCGAGGCCACATGGGAAAGGCATCGTCGAACAAAAAAGTCGCCCGGGTGGCCCGCACCGGCGGCGGCCGCACGGCAAAGGGATCATCGACCTCCTGGTTCTGGCCGGTGTTCATCGGTCTCGTCGTCGTGCTCGGCACGGCCGGCATCGTCTACTCCAAGGACCAGCGCCAACCCGACACCAGCCGGCCCCGCCCGGCCGAGGACGGCAAGCCCCAGGACCATTGGCACGCCGCCGTGGGCTTCTACGTCTGCGACAGGTTCCTGCCCAACATCACCGACCAGACCGACCCGTCGGGCATCCACACCCACGGTGACGGCGTCGTGCACATCCACCCGTTCTCCGAGGTGGCCGCCGGGAGGCGAGCCACGCTCGGTGTCTTCTTCACTGCGGTGAAGGCCAAGGTGAACTCGTCGGAGATCACCATCCCCGGTCAGGAATCCGAGAAGAGCGGCAAGAAGTGCGGCGACCAGCCCGCGGTCATCCAGACCAAGGTCTGGCCGAACAAGAACCCCGACAGTCAGGGAACCATCTTCAACGGCAACCCCGCCGACCTGCGTCTCAAGGACGGGGAGCTGGTCACCGTCGCCCTGGTGCCCGAAGGGGCCGACATCCCCAGGCCCGATTCGACCCCTTCGCTCGACACCCTGACCGACGTCGAGCAGCCGGCTCCGGCCACTCCGTCCGACTCGGTGCCGGTGGACTCGGTGCCGGTGGACTCGATCCCCGTGGACTCGGTGCCGGCTGGCTCGGTGCCACCTGATGCCGCGCCCGCGGCGCCTCCACCGGCCGAAACCGTGCCGCCGGCACCCGCACCGGCCGAGACCACGCCGCCACCCCCAGCCCCGTGAGGGCGGTCGTCCTGGTGGGGGGCGAGGGCACTCGCCTCCGCCCGTTGACGAACGCCATGCCCAAGCAGATGTTGCCGGTGGCCGAGGTGCCCATGATCGAACGGGTCCTCGGCCACCTGGCCCTGCACGGCATCACCGAGGCGGTGCTGTCCCTCGGCTACCGCCACGACGACTTCCTCGCTGCCCTTCCCGGCGCCCGCGCCCTCGGACTGGATGTCGTCCTGGCCGTCGAGCCCGAGCCCCGGGGAACGGCCGGCGCGGTCCGGTTCGCCGCCGAGGCGGCGGGGATCACCGAGGCGTTCGTCGTGCTCAACGGCGATGTCCTCACCGACCTCGACCTGGGGGCGCTGATCGAGTTCCACACCCGACGAGGCGCCGAGGCCACCCTCGCCCTGGCGTCGGTGGCCGACCCGTCGTCGTTCGGCCTGGTGAGCACCGACGGCGACGGTCGGGTGACCGCGTTCGTGGAGAAACCACCGGCGGGTTCCGCGGGACCCGGCCTGATCAGCATGGGCGCCTACGTCCTGGAGCCCTCGGTGCTCGACCGGATCCCGCCGGGCCGGGCGGCGTCCATCGAGCGGGAGGTCTTCCCGCAGATGGTGGCCGACGGCAGCCTGTTCGCCATGGCGTCCCCCGCCTACTGGGCCGATACGGGGACGCCCCAGCGCTTCCTCGACGTCCAGCTCGACCTGGTGACCGGACGACGCCCGCCGCCGCCGGCCCCCGGCGCGACCGACCGCGGCGACGGCGTGTGGACCATCGGCGCCCCGGTGATCGACGGTGACGTGCATCCGCCGGCCCTCGTGGGCGCGTCGGCGTTCATCCAGGCCGGCGCCCGGGTGGAACGGTCGGTGGTGGGAGCCGGCGCCCGGGTCCACGAGGGCGCCAGCGTGCGCGACTCGGTGCTGCTGCCCGGAGCGGTGGTCGGAGTCGGCGCAGTGATCGACGGCTGCCTGGTGGGCAACCAGGCGGTGGTCGGCGAGAAGGCCTGGCTGTCCGACATGGCCGTCGTGGGCCCACGGGTCGAGGTCGAAGCCGGCGCCCGCCTCTCGGGTGTCCGAGTACCCGCGGTGACGTAGTCCATGCATGCCCTGGTAACGGGAGGAGCCGGCTTCATCGGCTCCACCCTGGTCGACCGTCTCCTCGCCGAGGGCCACTCCGTCGACGTCGTCGACGACCTGTCGACCGGCTCGCTGGCCAACCTCGCCGACGCCCGCGCCAACGCCGCCCATGAGCTCACGTTCCACCGCATCGACGTGCGGTCGCCCGGCGTGGTCGACTTGATCACCCACCGCCGGCCCGAGGTGATCTTCCACCTCGCCGCCCAGGCCGACGTCCGGGTATCGGTGGAACGTCCCGCCTTCGACGCCGAGGTCAACGTGGTCGGCACGATCAACGTGGCCGAGGGTGCCCGGGCCGCCGGCACCCGCAAGATCGTGTTCGCCGCCAGCGGCGGCACGCTCTACGGCGAGCCCGACGCCCTGCCCGTGCGGGAGACTGCGCCCCAGCGGCCGCTGTCGCCCTACGGCGTGTCGAAGAAGGCCGCCGCCGACTACCTGGTGGCCTACCGCGAGATGCACGGCCTCGAGTTCACGGCCCTCGCCCTGGCCAACGTGTACGGGCCCCGGCAGGACCCTCATGGCGAGGCCGGCGTCGTCGCCATCTTCGCCGGCCTGCTCCTGTCCGGCGACCCGTGCGTGGTGTACGGCGACGGCACCCAGACACGGGACTTCGTCTTCGTCGATGACGTGGTCGACGCCTTCGCCCGGGCCGCCACCCGGGCCGACGGGTTGCTCGTCAACATCGGTACGGGAAACGAGACGTCGGTCAACACCCTCTACTCGGTGATGGCGGACCTGGTCGGGGTGACCACGCCGGCAACGCCCGCCCCGGCGCGGACGGGCGAGCTGGCCCGCTCCGCCCTCGACCCCGGGCGCGCCGCCCAGCAGCTCGGGTGGCGGTCCTGGACCGCCCTCGACATCGGTACGGGGGCCGTCCTCCGCTGGTTCCGCAGCCATGGGTGACGTCCGTCACCACGTAGTGTCTTGGCGTTCCCGTGCGAGGAGGTCGGTGTGCGAGCACCACGTTGGTCGGTAGCGGCGGCGATGGTGGCCGTCATGCTGGTTCTCGGCGCGTGCAGCAGCAACGAGAAGGTCGAGGAACCCCGACGTCCCCTCGACACCACCCCCGACCCCGGATCGGTCGTCGTCAGCGACGAGGCCATCGGCTTCGCCGTCAGCCTGCCC
>CAYTTL010000012.1:0-23583 GCA_964440725.1 uncultured Acidimicrobiales bacterium
TCCACCAGTTCCCGGCACCGCTCCCACATCATCCCGGGGCCGTACTTGGGGTACTCGAACTCCTCGATGAGGCTGGTGATGTCCTTCTGGTTCCTCTTGGGGAGGATGGCGTTGGTGATGGCCGACATGAGCGACAGGTTCTTGATGCGCTGGGCCGCCCAGTCGGCTTGGATCTCGTTGGCCGGCACACCCCAGAGCTTCTCCGTGTAGGTCTTGAAGAAGATCCCGTAGAGGCGGTAGCCGAACCGCGACGCCGTCCAGCCCTCGAAGGTGGTCTGGTCCTTCGGCGGCCGGATACGGGCCCAGGCGTAGGACCCGACGCACCGAACGGCTTCGATCGGGCCCAGGCCCTTGAGGGCGTTCATGGGCTTGAGCGGGTAGTCGAAGTACGAGTTGTTGTAGTAGATGCGGCTCATCCGTGGGCGGGTGAGGAAGTCGTCGTCGTCGAGGATCTCGTGCCAGACGTCCTCGACCTCCTTGACCTTGGTGAAGAACCGGTGGCCGCCGATGTCGAAGCGCCACCCGTCGCACTCGGCCGTCCGGGAGATCCCGCCGACCACCGAGTCGGCCTCGAGCACGGTCGACGTGCGACCGGCCTTGGCCAGCTGCCAGGCGGCGGTGAGACCGGCGGGGCCGGCACCGATGATGACGATCTGGTAGTCGTCGCTGCTTGTCTGGGGGTCGTTGTCAGGCACGAGAGCCGAGCGTACCGGTCGCCGACCGACCGACCGAAACCGGGCCCTGGCGGCTCAGGAGGGCCGGTAGCGGACGAGGCCGGGATGCTCGAAGTACTCGTCCTCGATCTTCATGATCCTGGTCATGTCCGGACGGACCGCCTCGAGGCGGTCCTGGAGGACGGTGCACTTGGGTCCGAGGGTCTGGAACCCCGGCGCCCACACCAGCCAGATGTCACTGTCGGGCCCGGCCCGGTCGAGGAGCAGCTGGGAGAACTGCGCCGTGGTGGCGGCGCGGTTGCGCTCGGCGTAGTCGACCCAGTCGACGAACTCGGGTGAGCCACCGAGGGGGAAGGGCACCTCGATGAGGCCGCGCTCGCCCAGCAGCCGGTTCACCGACGGGGCGACCTGGTCGGGGCAGTAGGCAACGACGTCACCGGGTCGGGCCTGGGCCCGGAGCACCCGGGCCACGTCGGCTGCGGAGGTGCGCTCTCCGAAGACGCCGGGAATGGTGGCGATGAGCCCCAGGATCGCCGCTGCGGTGACCACGAGGCGGAACACCCGTACGTCGACCAGCCGGGACGTGCCCAGGGCGACGAGGAGGACGAAGAACGGGAACAGCGCCGACGCGTAGCGCACGGCGAAGCCCGACCCGGTCACCATGCCGACGATGACGGCCAGGGTGAGCGACCCGAACCCCACCAGGACGACGGGATGGGCCTCGGCCCGCGTCCGCAGGTCCAGCTCGATGCGCCGGCCGTCGAGGGCCCGGCCGAGCAGGGCGAGGATGATCAGGAACCACACCAACAGGCCGAGGAAGAAGCCCGGGTCCCAGAACCCCCCGGTGAACTGGAAGACCGTGTCGAAGAGCACCTTGATGTCGGGCGCGCCCGCCCAGGGGGTGCCGGTGTGCCCGAGCTGGAACAGGAACGTCGGCAACCAGGGCAGGAAGGCGAGGGCCCCGACGGCCATGGCGGCGCCGGATCGCACGGCCGCGGCCCGGCCCGGCCCGCGCCATGCCCGCCACACGACGATGGCCGTCGCCACGGTCAGTAGGTAGAACGACCAGTAGTGGGTCAGCAGCAGCAGCGCGGTGGTGACCGAGACCAGCACCGCCCGGGGCCAGCTGAAGCGTTCGAGGAGGTCACCGAGGGCCAGCCACCCGGCCAGGGCCAGCAGCGTCACCAGCGAGTACATGCGGGTCTCGGTGGCGTAGCGGACGGCGAACGGCGAGGTGGCGAGCAGGATGAGCGACGCGATGGCCACCCGCCGGCCGCCGAGGCGCGCCCCTGCCACCCACACCAGGGGCAGGGCGGCGACCGCGAACACGCCCGACAGGCTCCGGACGGCGATCGTGCCGGTGCCGAAGACCTCTGTCCACCAGTGGAGCAGCAGGTAGTACAGGGGCGGGGCTCCGTCGTGGCGGAGCGCCTCGAAGAGTTCGCCCAGCGGGAGACGGGCGATGTTCACCGACAGGGTCTCGTCGAGCCAGAGATGGGAATCGGCGGCGAAACGGGCCACCATTCCGACGGCCACGGCACCACCGGCCAGTACCTGCCACACCGTGATCCGGCGGCGACGGGCGGTCAGCGGCGGGTCAGAACCGGGTGTCTCCCCGTCAGCGAGCACGGGAGCATCGTCTTGCTGGCGGCCGGGGACGGCCTCGCCGCGGTAACCGAGGTCCACCGCAGCACGGTAACGCTCCCGCCTACGGAGGCGGGCTCACAGGCCCGGCCCCGGGCCCGAGCGGCCCTTCGAGCGCGGTGGCGGTACGCCCGGGGGCGGTCAACCGGGATCGTCGGCCCGTGCGTACCGGCACGCGCGAGCCGTCGTCGGGAACCGGCTCGACACCGTCGTCGCGGAGCGGACCTGCGGTGTCCGGTGCCGGCGGAGGAGATTGGCGCTCGTCGCCGTCGGTGCCTCCGTCGACGTCGACCGGGCCGCGTCGTTTGACGACGACGAGCAGCCCGATACCGGTGAAGGTGAGGAGCCACCCCCCGATGTCGACCGGGGTGTAGCCGTAGTGGAGCCGCACGTGGTTCGACGTGGGGACGACCACCATCAGGTTGGGCGCGACCCGCCACGGACCCTCGGCCCCCGAGGCCTTCCAGTTGGGGAAGTACGAGACCTTGACCAGGACGGGTGAGCCGGGGCGGTCGACGTCGAACGACAGGCTGTCGTCGTCCTCACGGATGTTGGTCACCTGGGCGGGCGACACCGGCTCGAACGGGACCTCGTCGAACTCCACGTCGGAGCCGACCTCGGTCTCCCCGCTGCTGGTCTCGACCCCCTCGGTGGCGGAGACGGCCACACGCGGCCAGTCCTCGGGGCCCGACGCGGCAAAGGGGACGTCGCGGTGGTCGGGGTTGTTGAACCAGTTGACGGCCAGCTCCGTCCACTCCCGCGACCCCGCCCCGGTGATGACGGCGGGCTTGAACGACAGGGGGGTCACCAACTCCGAGCCCGCCACCTCGTAGACGTGCCAGGCGCCGGTCGACGCGATCTCGCGCAGGTCCGGGTCGGCGGCGGCCTGGACCACCGCCTCGGGCGAGAAGGCCAGGTAGTAACGCGAGCCCAGGAGCTTGAGGTCCTCGACGCCGCGCTGCACGTCGAGGCTCTGGTAGGGCAGGTCGCGCATGGGGTTCGAGGGGGCCTTGGCCAGCTCGGCGGCGGAGAGGAAGTGGTAGGGCACGGTGGCCGAGGACTCGAAGTACAGGCCCTCCATGGAGTCGATGCAGCCGTCGGTCCAGTACGGGAGCAGCATCAGGGCCATGGGCGTGCCGAAGCGGTCGAGCGAGGAGTCGTACTCCCAGTGGGCCCGCCCACAGCCCTGGGTGCGCCCCACCTCCGACATCGTGTCGATGATGGACTTGTACTCCGGCCAGGCGGGCTTGCCCTCGAAGCCGCTGAAGTTCCAGTTGGCCCACGACGAGATGAACCCCGACTCCGGGCTCGGAGGCGACGGGACGAACTTCGGGAGCACGCCGAGGGGCCCTCCCACGAACATCCAGGCGGCGAGGGCGGCCACGATCGGCGTGGCCAGCTTCACGCCCCGGGAGGGACGATCGGGATCGGCGGCGACGTACCGGCCCAGCCACTCCCCGGCCTCGGCCACGGCCACGGCCGCCAGCAGGAAGACGCACAGGTACCAGAAGGGCAGGGCTCGGGCGTTCCAGAGGCGCCCCGGCGGGGCGAACACGACCACCAGGGCGGAGAGCGCGGCCATGGCGGCGAGGAACATGCCGACGCGCCGGCCCTTCAGGACAGACGCCACCGCCCCCAGCGCCGCTACCAGGACCAACCACTTGATGTTGCCGGGGATGAGGTTGTCCTGGTAGGTGGTGAGCTTCTCCCAGCCCATGTTGTTCGTGTAGGGCAGGCGCAGCAGGAAGGGAAAGCTCCAGAACGCCGCCAGGAGGGCCCCGATGGTGAGCACGGTGGCCGTCAGCTTCGCCCGCATGGCGGTCGGTCGCAGCGCCAGGAGCACGAGGGCGCCGACCACGGCGAAGAGCGTCGGCAGGACGTGGCTCAGCCCGGTCACGGCCAGCAGCACGGCGGCGAGGGCCCGGTAGCGGCCGGTGTCGAGGCTGCGGGCCAGCACGCCGAGGAACACCAGGGCCAGCGACATGCAGATCGAGAAGGAGAACTCCCCTGCCAGGGTGGATGCGATGTTGCCGCCGTAGATGGTGTAGCTCCACCCGCCGCCGTCCTGGGAGAAGCCCGAATAGAACAGGAACGGGACGGCGGCCACGGCCAGCAGGGCGGGCCCGGGGAACCGCATCCCCGACAGCCGTCCGAAGGCCCAGGCGGCGACGGGGAGGCTGAGGATGCCGGAGACGGTGATGAGCTTGAACGCCACGCCGTAGGGAAGTACGAAGCTCAGGACGGCGATGAGCAGGGCGGGGAACGGGAAGTAGAAGACGTACGCGGGGAAGCCGGCGTACCACGACGGGGCCCATCCGGTGATGCGGAAGTCGGTGAGGAGCTGGTTCTTGAGGAAGTCGGGGCCCCAGACGTGGGCGCCGGTGTCGCCCCCCGCCGGAGTGGTGTTCTTGAAGATCTGCGACGGCTGGAGCTGCATGAAGGTGAACACGACGGCTGCGACCACGATTCCGAAGGTGATCCAGGCGGTCACGGGGATCTCGCGCGACCGGGCCCGCCCCCACGCCATGGCTCGTTGCATGGCGGCCATGTTTGCACCCCTGGACGGGGTGAGGCTGTCAGCCTCCTACGGAGACCCCCGGCCTGACCAGGTCGAGGACGTGATCGAGGGCCACGGCCTCGCCGTCCTGGTCCCACCATCGGTTCTCGCAGCGCCCGCAGGCGCGCATCGTCACCCGACGGTCGCTGAGGTTCAGCTGGATCTCGCTCAGGTCGACCACGCGGCACGTGGGACAGGTCATCGCGTCACTCCCCTTCGTGTTGAGCCCTCCCAGGCTGTTCTCCGTATCGGCCGGTCCCGACGTCGACTTGAGACATTTCTCACCCGTTCTTCGGGCGCGCCTCATTCGGTCAGGAGCACGACCACGGTGAAGGCGTTGAAGGCGGCGTGTGTCCAGATGGGCGGGCCCAGACGCCCGGTGCGCACGGCGAGGACGGCGAGCACGACACCGAAGGCGAACAGGCTGGTGATCACCAGGAACAGGCCGGCGGCGCTCAACGGCTGGAGGTGGGACACCCCGAACAACAGCGAGGAGAGGGGAATCGCCACGACGTCGGGCAGGCGCCGCTGGAAGGAGCGCAGGACCAGGCCCCGGAAGAACAGCTCCTCGACGATCGGCGCCCCCACCACGGCGAACAGGACCACTCCGATCAGCGCCGGTCCCCGGGTGTCCCGCACGAGGTCGGTCACAGGCCCGGACACGTCGGGGTCGCCGACCAGCGGCGACAGGAGGAAGGCGATGAGGTTCACCAGGACGAGCTGGCCGGCGACGCCGGCAACCAGGCCGATGAGCACGTCGACGGCGCGCATGCTCAGGCCGAAGTCGACGGCCAGGCGGCCCGAGCCCTTCCGCCGCGACGCCCAGACCACCGCTCCGACCAGTCCCGTCCACAGGCCCAGCTGGCTGACGGCCTGGCCACCCAGGGACAGCTCCGTCTCGCCCGTGGCCCCGAGCCACACACTGGCGGCCGCAGTGGACAGCATGAGGCCGACCACGAACCCCAGGGCGGCGTCGCCGAGGCCCCACCGGGGGATCGGCTGACTCCGAGCAGGCTTCACGGCGGCGACGGTAACGACTTCGCGGGGCCCCCGAGTGTCAGGAAGAGCCCCCGAGTGTCAGGTGACGTCGCGGCGGGCCAGGACCTGGGCACCGATGGCGGCGAAGACCACGCCGTAGGCCAGGAGGACCAGGGCGGCGGCCCACGCCGGCAGGAGTGACCCGGTCTGCAGGGTCTCCCGGGCCAGCCCCCGAGCGGCACCACCCGGCAACCATCGGCCCACGGCCGGGAGGAGGCCCACGAGGATGCCCTCCAGGACGAACTCCCAGATGAGGGCGCCGACGATGGCCGGCACCTGGCTGCGCACGATGGCCCCGACGCCCACGCCGATGATCCCGAACAACGCCGACCCCACGGCGCCGGCCAACATCACCAGGCCGACGTCGGAGCTGAACACCGACACACCGACATCCTTCGCCGCCAGCCACGGCCAGGCCACGGCGAGGGTGACCAGGGAGGTGAGGAGGCCCAGCCCGAAGCCGGCGACGCCCATGGCGATCAGCTTGGCGGCGACGAGGTGGGAACGGCGGGGTGTGACCAGCAGCGTCTGGGTGATCGTGCCGTGACGGACCTCGCCGGTGACGGCGAGGATCCCCAGGATGAGGGTGAACAGGGCGGCCGTTCCCCCGTTGCCGAAGACGTTGCGCATCCCTTCGTCGCTGTCGAGAGATGGTGTGTCCGACCCCCCGGCCGTCAGAATGACGGCCACGACGCCCAGCACGGTGAAGGCGGCGATGGCCGCGCACAGGCCGTAGAAGACGCGCGTGGTGCGCAGCTTCAGCACCTCGGCGGCGACCAACTTCCTCATACTGGCGGCCCATCGGGGGCACCGGTGGTGAGCTCGAGGAAGATGTCCTCCAGGTTCGACTCGTCGGTGGTCATCTCGAACACCGCCACCCCGCTGGCGGCCACCATCCGGCCCACCTCCCTGGCCGTCGTGCCCGTGACCACCACGAGATCGGCCTCGGCCCTGGTGGCGTCGACGCCGCGGCCCACGAGAAGGTCGCAGAGGGCCCCGGCCTCCTCGGAGCGCAACCGCACCCGTTCCCCGGACGTGCGGCGAACCAGGTCGGCCAGCGTCGACGACGCCACCAGGCGCCCACCGGCCACGATGACGACGTTGTCGACGGTCTGGGCCACCTCCGACAGCACGTGGCTCGAGATCAGCACCGTGCCCCCACGGTCGGCGTGGGCGCGGAGGAACCCGCGCAGCCAGTGGATGCCCTCCGGGTCGAGGCCGTTGCCCGGCTCGTCGAGCACGAGCACCTCGGGCTGGCCGAGCAGGGCGACGGCCAGGGCCAGGCGCTGGCGCATGCCGAGCGAGAAACCGCCCACCCGGCGGTCGGCCGCCGTCTCCATGCCGACTTCGACCAGGGCGGCGCCGGCGCGGGCCACGGGGATACCGGCGGCGAGCGCGGTGATGCGCAGGTGGTCGATCGCCCTGCGGCCGGGGTGGAACCCCGACGCCTCGAGGGCGGCGCCGACGCGACGGGTCGGGTCCGGGAGCTCCCGGTAGGGGCGTCCGAACACCGTGGCCGTCCCCGCGGTGGGCGTGACCAGGCCCAGCAGGGCCCGCAGCGACGTCGTCTTGCCCGCCCCGTTGGGCCCGAGGAAGCCGGTGACGGAGCCGGACTCGACCTCGAAGGTCAGGTCGTCGACGGCCAGGACCGGCCCGAAGCGCTTCGACAGGCCGCGCAGGCTGAGCACGGCCGTCATGAGGACCCGATCAGCCGGCCAGGCTCTCGCTGATCTCCGGGCCCAGGGTGCGGCGGTCCTCCCCCGACCACCCGACGGGGACGCTCACCCTGTCGGCGTGGAGGGCACACAGATCGATCATGGCGGGGTCGGGGTCGTCGTACAGGTTGTCGAGCCAGACCCGGCGGTTGGCGTACTGGAAGGTGAGGGAGGCTGCTGCCGCCGTCCCGCACGCCGGTCGGTTGCAGAGGCGTGGGCGGTCCATTCCCGGAACGCTAGCCATCGTCCGCCGCCCCGTGGCGGACCGTCGCCGTCCGGTACCGCCGGCGAGACCCGGTAGCCCCGGCGTCGGCCTACCATTGAGCCGTGACCCCCGAGGCCCCTCCGCCGAATCGAGACGCGCGCCGGGACCGCCCCGGCCCGTCCGGCATGCCGAACCTGCCGGGCCGCCCTGGGTGGCCCCGCCCCGTGGTGTGGGGCCTGATCGCCCTGGCCCTGGTGGCGCTGGTGCTGGCACCGTCGTTCAGCCGCAAGAAGACCGACGCCATCGACTACAGCGTGTTCCGCGACAACGTCACCAAGGGCCTGGTGGCCAGCATCGACGTCACCAACGAGACGTCCCGCATCAGCGGCAAGACCAAGGACGGCAAGACCTTCACCACCACGGGCCCGCAACAGATTCCCGACGAGGACCTCGCCCTGTTCAGGGAGAAGGGGGTGGACGTCGACTACAAGGCCCCCAGTTCCAACATCCTGGGGTCGATCCTGGTCTGGGTCCTGCCCATCGGCCTGCTCATCGGGTTCTGGTGGTGGATGGGCCGTCGGGCCCAGGGCCAGATGGCCGGCATCATGTCCATCGGCCGGTCCAAGGCCAAGGTGTACTCGACCGAGAAGCCGAAGACCACCTTCAACGACGTGGCCGGCTACGTCGGGGTGAAGCAGGAGATCTCCGAGGTCGTCGACTTCCTCAAGTCGCCCCAGAAGTTCCGCGACATCGGGGCCCGCATCCCCAAGGGGGTCCTGCTGGTGGGCCCGCCGGGCACGGGCAAGACCCTCATCGCCCGGGCCGTGGCCGGCGAGGCCGGTGTCCCGTTCATGTCGATCACCGGATCCGACTTCATGGAGATGTTCGTGGGCGTCGGGGCCGCCCGGGTGCGCGACCTGTTCCAGACCGCCCGCAAGCAGGCACCCTGCATCATCTTCGTCGACGAGCTCGACTCCATCGGGCGGAAGCGGGGTGCCGGCCTCGGGGGCGGCCACGACGAGCGGGAGCAGACCCTCAACCAGATGCTGTCGGAGATGGACGGGTTCGAGACCACCGAGGGGGTCGTGATGATGGCGGCCACCAACCGCCCCGACATCCTCGACCCCGCCCTGCTGCGCCCCGGCCGGTTCGACCGCCAGATCGTCGTGCCGCTCCCCGACCTCGACGAGCGCCTCCCGATCCTCGAGGTCCACAGCAAGGACAAGAAGCTGGCCGACGACGTCGACCTGTCGGTCGTGGCCCGGGGGACCCCGGGCATGAGCGGGGCCGACCTGGCCAACCTGGTGAACGAGGCCGCCCTGTTCGCCGTGCGCCGGGGCGAGGACAAGATCTACATGGCCGACTTCGAGTCGGCCCGAGACCGGGTGCTCATGGGGCAGCGCCGCGAGTCGATGGCCATCTCCGACGAGGAGAAGGAGATCATCGCCTACCACGAGGGTGGCCACGCCGTCCTGGCCTACGCCATGGAGTTCGCCGACCCCGTGCACAAGGTCACCATCCTGCCGTCGGGCATGGCCCTGGGCGTCACCCAGCAGCTCCCGCTCGAGGAGCGCCACATCTACCAGCGGCCCTACATCCAGGACTCACTGGTGGTGCGCCTGGGGGGGCGCATCGCCGAGGAGCTGATCTTCGGCAACATCTCGACCGGCGCCAACAACGACCTGGTGGGCTGCACCGAGCTGGCCCGCAAGATGGTGCGGGAGTGGGGTATGAGCGACCGCGTCGGCCCCATGGCCTGGGGATCGCAGGGCATGGTCTTCCTCGGCGAGGACCTCATGCACAATCGCGACTACAGCGACGAGACGGCTCGGGTGATCGACGAGGAGGTCGAGCGCATCCTCCGGGAGCAGGAGGACCGGGCCCGCGAGGTGCTCCGCCGGCACCGCTCGGGACTCGATGCCGTGGCCAGTGCCCTGCTCCAGAACGAGACCATCGACGGGGCCGAGGTCGGCCGCCTGGTCGACGAGGCCGCCGGCCACCAGGTGCGCCGTCCGCCCCGTCCGCCCGAGTTCAGCGGGACGTCGGCCGCCCTCAAGGCCCCCGCCGCCGCCAAGGCCCTCGACGCCGGCGGTGAACCGCAGCGCCCACAGCCGCCCGCGACCAACGGCGACGGCACGACACCGGGCGGCACGGCGCCGGACGCCCAGGTGCCGGACGTCCAGGAACCGGACGCCACGACACCGGACGCCCAGGCGCCGGCGGACAAGGCTCCGGACGGGAAGACGCCCGCCGGCCGGTCCCGTTCCCGCCGCTCCCGCTGAGGCAGGCAACGGCGACGGTACACTTGCGGTGGGCCGGTCGTCGACGGCCCCTCGTTGTATCCCTTCGAAAGGCCATCCCTGAGCCGCTTCACCCCCGAACACGCCGCCGCCATGGCGGGCCCGAACTGGTTGCGTGCTCGCCGGAAGGGCGCAGCTGAGCGTTTCGCCTCCCTCTCCCTGCCCACCGAGGCCGAGGAGATCTGGCGGTACAGCCGGGTGGCCGACCTCGATCTCGACGCGTACGCCCCGGTACCCGAGCTTCCCGCTCAGGGCGCCCCCGGCGTGCCCCCGAACCTCGCTCCGGCGGTGGCGGCGGCCGGTGAGCGTGCCGCGCTCGTCGTCGTCCGGAACGGGCGGGTGACCCATGTCGAGGTCGACCCGGTGCTGGAGGCGAAGGGGTTGGTCGTGGCCGACGGGGCCACCCTGGCCGACGGTGACGACGTGCTCGGCCAGGTCGCCGGTGCAGGCGTGGACGCCTTCACCGAGTTGAACCTGGCCTTCGGGCCCGGGGCGGTCGTGGTTCGGGTCCCCGCCGGCCTCGACGTCGAGCTTCCGGTGCTCGTGTTCCACTGGCTCGCCGGCGACGGCGCCCCCGACGGGCTCGGCGTGGCGGCGTTCCCCCGCACCATCGTGGAGACCGGCGCCGACAGCAGCGTGACGGTGATCGAGCACCAGGGATCCGACGACGTGGCCGCCTTCATCGACCCCGTGGTCGAGTTGCGGGCCGGAGACGCCTCCCGCCTGCGGTACATCAACATCCAGGATCTCGGACCGCAGGTCTGGCAGATCGGCTACCAGGCCAGCTCCGTGGGACGGGACGCCACCCTGCGATCGTCGGTCGTGGCCCTGGGCGGGCGCTACGCCCGGGTGCGCACGGACTCGCGCATCGACGGGAAGGGTGGCACCGGCTACCTCACCGCCGCCTACTTCGCCGACGGCGACCGCATGCACGACTTCCGCACGCTCCAGGACCACGTGGCGCCCTCGTCCACGAGCGAGCTGCTCTTCAAAGGGGTCGTGCAGGACCAGGGCCGGTCGGTGTACTCCGGTCTCATCCGGGTGCGAAAGGAGGCACGGGGCACCAACGCCTTCCAGACCAATCGCAACCTGGTGCTGTCGGAGGGGGCCAGTGCCGAGTCGGTCCCCAACCTGGAGATCGAGACCGACGACGTGCGGTGCAGCCACGCCTCCGCCGTCGGCCCCATCGAGGACGACCAGCGCTACTACCTGGAGAGCCGGGGCGTCCCCCCCGCGGTGGCCGAGCGGCTCATCGTCCTCGGCTTCCTGGGCGAGGTGATCGACCAGCTCCCGACGCCCTCGTTCGTGGCCGCGGCGCGCTCGGCGGTCGCCCAGCGCCTGGCGACCGGAGGGTCGTGATGGGCCACCTCCAAAGGTTGTGCGCGATCGACGACATGACACCGGGGACGGCCCGGCGCTTCGACGTGGGCTCCCACCGCATCGCCCTCGTCCGCATCGGCGACGACTTCTACGCCGTGGGCGACCGGTGCAGCCACGCCGACTTCTCGCTGTCCGAGGGAGAGGTGTGGCCCGACGAGTGCGAGATCGAGTGCTGGAAGCACGGGAGCACGTTCTCGCTGAAGACGGGCGAGCCCCAGTCGTTCCCCGCCACCCGACCGGTACCCGTGTACGACGTCGTCATCGAGGGCACCGACGTCAAGGTCGCCCTCCCCGAGTGATGAGCCGGGCGAAGGAGAATCCATGAGCACGCTGGTGGTGTCGGGGCTGCGGGCCACGGCCGAGGGGCAGGAGATCCTGCGGGGAGTCGACCTGGAGGTCTCGTCGGGCCAGGTGCACGCGGTCATGGGCCCGAACGGGTCGGGGAAGTCGACCCTCGCCCACGTCATCATGGGTGGGCCCGGCTACGAGGTGACCGGCGGCAGCGTCACCCTCGACGGCGTCGACCTGGTCGGGCTGCCTACCTGGCAGCGGGCCCAGGCCGGGCTCTTCCTGGCCATGCAGTACCCCATCGAGGTACCGGGCGTCTCCCTCGTCGACACGCTGGCCGAGGCTCTCCGCGCCCGGGGGCGCGACACCGGCTCGGTGCGTGAGCTGATCGTCGCCGAGGCGGGACGGGCCGGCCTCTCCGACACCCTGTTGGCCCGGGCCATGAACGTGGACCTGTCGGGCGGCGAGAAGAAGCGCAACGAGACCGTGCAGATGGCGGTGCTCGCTCCCCGGATCGCCGTGCTCGACGAGATCGACTCCGGGCTCGACGTCGACGCCCTCGGCATCGTCGCCCGCCGGGTGGAGGCCCTCACCCACGACCAGGGCCTCGGCGTGCTGGTCATCACCCACTACAGCCGCCTCCTACGCGAACTGCTCCCCGACCGGGTGTCGGTGCTGCGGGGCGGGCGTATCGTCGCCTCCGGCGGTGCGCAGCTGGCCGAGGAGCTGGAACAGACGGGATACGCCGGCTACGAGGACGGCTCGGAAGCAATCCCTTCCTGACCCGGTAGAGCACGCCCCGGCCACGCCGGATCGGCAGTTCGTCATCCAGGCCCAGCGGTCGCGCCGGATACATGCGGTCCGGGAGAGGCCGCAGGTCACCCCGGTTCCCTATCTGGCCCCACGGGGGGCGACCGGAGGACTTTCATGGCAGCTTCGTCAACCAAAGCAATTCGATGGCTCGCCCTCGTAGGTGTGGTCGCCGTGACGGCGGGCGGTTGGCAGGTTGCGAGCGCACAGTCCGGGAACGCCCCGAGCGCCGAGGTGCTGACGTTGAGCGGCGTGAGCACGAACGTCGACCTCGACGCGGGCACCGCCGCCGTCCTCAAGGACAACGGAGTGACGGTCTCGCCGGTGGCACCGGCCACCGTGTCCACCTCGGGTGGGACGACCACGGCGAGCTTCCCGATCACCGAGGGCTACGTTGCGGTCTACCCCGAGAGCCAGCGGCCCTTCATCCGGGGCACGTTCAGCCACTCCGGCGGCCTGACGTTCAGCGCCGGTGGTACGTCGATCACCGCCACCGACTTCGTCGTCAACCCGGGATCGTCCACCCTCACGGCAACCGTCGGGGGCAACGGCGTGCAGCTGCTCGACCTCGACGGGTCGAACGTGAAGGTCACCCAGGACGGGGCCACCACCCGCCTCGAGGGGACCGTCGCCAAGCTTTCGTCGGCCGCCGCCCAGGCGCTGAACCAGACCTTCGGGGTGTCACTGTTCAAGCAGGGCATTCCTCTCGGCGTCGTGCGCATCGCCGCCGAGGGCACCAGCGGACCCGGGGGGGCTCCGACGGCTGAGATCCAGGCCCTCGGCGGCACCGCCACCAATGTCGACCTGGACGCAGGCACCGCGACGGTGCTGAAGGACAACGGCGTGTCCGTAGCGCCGGTGGCACCCGCCACCGTGTCCGCCTCGGGTGGCACGACCACGGCGAGCTTCCCGATCAGCCAGGGCTACGTCTCGGTGTACCCCGAGGACCAGCGACCGTTCATCCGGGGCACGTTCAGCCACGTCGGCGGGCTCACCTTCAGCGCCGGAGGCAAGTCGGTCACCGCTACCGACTTCATCGTCAACCCGGGCTCGTCCAGCCTCACGGCAACCGTCGGGGGCAACGCCGTCAAGCTGCTCGACCTCGACGGGACGAACGTCAAAGTGACCCAGGACGGGTCCACCACGCGCGTCGAAGGCACCGTGGCCAAGCTGTCGTCGGACGCAGCACAGGCACTGAACCAGACATTCGGGGTGTCGCTGTTCCAGCAGGGCATCCCTCTCGGCGTCGTCCGCATCGCCGCCGTCGCCGGTCCCCCACGGGCAACCGTCGGAAACGCGACGCCGGCCACCGCCGTGCCGGCCACGGTTCAGCCCAGCACTGCCGGCCAGACCCCGACGGGAGGCGTGGCCACGGGAGGCG
This sequence comes from uncultured Acidimicrobiales bacterium, assembly GCA_964440725.1. Taxonomy (GTDB): domain Bacteria; phylum Actinomycetota; class Acidimicrobiia; order Acidimicrobiales; family AC-14; genus DATAQC01. The sequence continues at coordinate 13,993 of CAYTTL010000012.1, forward strand.
GAGGCGCCGCCGGGTCTGATTCGCCGTTCGAGGGAGCATTGCCGGCGGGAACCATCGCCTTCATGGCCCTGCTCCTCACCACCGGGGGGCTGTGGCGGTACCGGGCCCGGCTTCAGCGAATCGGCTGAGCCATGCGGGGGCACGTTCACGGCAGGCCAGCATGATGTCAGAAGCCGTGCGTTCTCCTCGATCGCAGCCCCGCTGGAATCTCACGACCGTCGCGTTGGCGGCGCTGATCGTCGCAGTGGGACTGACCGGGACCATCGGCGCCATCGTGCGTTCAACCGGAGTCCTGGGAGGCAAGGGCGTCGCCGCGGCCGGGTCGGTTCTGGACCCGACCACGGCGCCACTCACCGGCGAGCCCGTCGCCGTGCGCATCCCGGCCATCGGCGTGGATGCCGATCTGGACCGACTAGGACTGGACTCCAAAGGTGCGCTCGAAGCGCCTCCGTACGACCGAGCCGGATGGTACGCCGGCGGGCCCAGGCCGGGCGAACGCGGACCGGCGGTGATCGCCGCTCACGTCGACTCCACCACCGGGCCAGCCGTCTTCTTCCGGCTGGAGGCGCTGAGCGCCGGCGACGCGGTCACGGTGGGCTACGACGACGGGACGACCGTGGACCTCGTCGTAACGGGGGCGGACAGATTCTCGAAGTCGGAGTTCCCCACCGAACGCGTCTACGGCCCGACCAGTGGGTCCGACCTCCGACTCATCACCTGCATCGGCCGCTTCGATCGGGAAGCCGGCAGTTACGACGAGAACCTGGTGGTGTGGGCGACGGCGACCTCGCGCCGAGCCTGACCCGTCAGGTCAGGGCTCCTTGTGCATGTCGATGCCACGAGGGGCGGTGGTGGTCGTGAAGGCGGGCTCCGTCGTCGGCGGCTGGATGTCGGGCGGAGGCTCGGGCGGCAGTTCGGGTGGCAGCGGCGACGGAGGGGTGCCGTCCTCACCGGTCACGTACACCGGGGTGCCCAGGGGGACGTAGTCGGGGAACCACTCCGCCGCGCCCATCGGGATGCGCACGCAACCATGGGACGCCGGCGACGCCGGAACCGACGTGGCGCCGTGGATGGCGATGCCGCCGTCGAAATAGTTCGGGTTGTAGAGCGAGCCGAGAGGGCCCTTCTCCCACCCGCCGGCCTGGCGGTAGACCCTGAACGACCCGGGATTGGTCACGGCCCTCCGACACCATCCCTCGGAGCAGAACCGTTCGCCGTTGCCCGAGGACACCGGGAGGATCTTGAACAGAGCGTCGCCCTGGTAGAGGAACAGGACCTGCCGCCCGAGGTCGACCTCCACGCGGTTGGCTCCCCCTCCCGGCACCAGGGCGGGGGGCGACGAGGTCGTGGCGTTGACGGCGGCCAGGATGTCGTCGGTGGCCCGACCGTTGGGATCGGCGCCGCTGATCTTCTGGAAGGCGGTCACCCCGTAGGCGGTGTTCTGGTCGTAGCTGCCGTCGACCGAACCGACGTCGTAGCGAAGGGCGTCGAGCTTCTGCTCGAGGGCGGCCACCGCGTCGCCGCTGTCGCCCGGGCCCAGCCCGGCGGGAGGCTCCGGCGGTGCGGCCTCGACGGTGGTGGTGCTGGCGGGCAGGGTCGTGGTCGCGGGCACGGTCGTGGGCGTGGTGGTCGAGGTGGTGACCTCGGACTCGACACGGGACATGATCGACAGGCCGTCGGCCTTGTCGTCACCACCGCTGCAGGCGGACAGCCCGCCGAGCACGACGGCTGCGCCCACCAGCGCAGCGGAGACGTGGCGCCGCCGGTGCGACGATCTCCGATGAGTGGCCATGGGCCACTGTAGGCGCCACGCTTTCCGGGCGCGCCACAAGACCTGTGACACACTCCCAGGAGTCGTGCCAGTGGCGAGGGGAGCGCAATGCGTGCCTATGAGGACCTGATCGCCGCCGCCGAGCAGGACTTCGCGCGCGGGGAGTTCAAGCAGGCCCACATCACCTTCGGTGAGGCGCTGGCGGCGGACGGTCCCCGGAGCTTCTACTGCCGCCGCATGCGCGGGATCTGCTCCCGGCGGGTCGGCGAGCAGCGTCTCCGGAAGGCGATCGACCAGCCCGACGAGGAGCGAGCCTTCCTCAACCAGGCCGCCAAGTGGCTGGCCAAGTCGGAGGCCAACCTGGAATCCGCCCTGGAAGAGGCACCCGAGGAGGAACGTGGGCCCATCCGGCTGGAACAGGCGCGTACCGAGGAGACGATCGCCCGGTTCGTGAAGATGTCGGGTGGCGACCCCGAGCGGCGGCTGGCGGCGGCCCGGAGCCTCTTCCAGGAGGCCGACGAGCTACTGCCCCAACCCTGAGCGGCCGGCCGTCCCGCCCGGCACCGCCGGTGCTCTCCGGTCTGAGCGCTCGTTGGCCTCCCACATGGCGGCGTAGCGACCGCGCCGGGCCAGCAGGTCATCGTGGGTCCCCTGCTCGGCCACCCGACCGCCGTCGATCACCACGACCCGGTCGGCGCCCATGGCCGTCTGCAGCCGGTGGGCGATGATCAGCGTCGTGCGGCCCGATGCGACCAGGCGCATGGCCCGCACCACCCGTGCCTCGCTGGCCAGGTCGAGGGTGGACGTGGCCTCGTCGAGCAGCAGGATGGCGGGGTCGACGAGGCGGGCGCGGGCCAGGGCGATCAGCTGGCGCTGCCCCGCCGACAGCGACCGGCCCCGCTCGGTCACCGGGTGGTGGTATCCCCCCGCCAGCCCGGCGATGAAGTCGTGGGCGCCCACCGCCCTGGCCGCCTCCTCCACGGCGGCGTCGCCCGCATCGGGCCGGCCATAGGCGATGTTGTCGCGCACGGTTCCCGAGAACAGGAACGCCTCCTGCGGGACGTACCCGAGCTGGCGGCGAAGCGGGCCGAGCGCCAGGTCGGCGAGAGGATGGCCGTCGACCAGCACCCGACCCTCGGTGGGATCGTAGAAACGGGCGACCAGCTTCAGCACCGTCGACTTGCCCGCGCCGGTCTCGCCCACCAGGGCCACCGACTCGCCCTCGCCGACATCGAGGTCGACGCCGTCGAGGGCGTGGGCCGGGGCGTCGGGGTAGCGGAAGCGCACACCTTCGAGGCGGATGGCTCCCCGCAGCCGGCCGGGGTCCAGCGGGTCGGCGGCCTCGACCACACTGGGCTCGATCGACAGCAGCTCGCCGATCTTGGCCAGCGAGGCGCGCGCCTGCTGGTAGGTGTCGAAGACCTGTGACAGCTGCTGGATGGGCGAGAACAACAGGTCGAGGTACAGGAGGAAGGCGATGAGCTCGCCGGCGGTGACGCCGCCACCGTCCACCAGCCCCGCACCCACCCCGAGCACGACGGCGGCCGCCACCTCCGACAACATCTCCACGAAGGGGAAGTAGGTGGCGACCAGGCGCTGGGCCCGCATGCGGGCGTCGAGGTGCTCCTGGGCATCGCGCCGAAAGTCGTCGATGTTGCGCTCCTGGCGACCGTAGGCCTGGGCCACCCGCACGCCCGACACGCTCTCCTGGAGGTTGGCGTTGACCGTGGCGATGCGCTCCCGCGCCGTCCCGTAGGCCCGGTCGGAGCGCCGGCGGAACCACACCGTCGACGCCACGAGGGGTACCAGCACGGTGCACGTGGCCAACCACAGCTCGACGTTCATGGTGATCAGCACGACGGCCACACCGACGAGGGTGAGCAGGCTGACGACGCCGCCGATCAAGCCGTTCTGGAGGAGGGTCGACAGCGCCTCCACGTCGGTCGTCATGCGGGTCATGATCCGCCCCGCCATCTCCCGCTCGTAGTAGTCGATCCCCAGGCGCTGGAGGTGGGCGAAGATCCGGATCCGCAGGGCGAACAGGAGCCGCTCGGCCGTCCGGCCCGTGTACCGCTGCTGGGCCCAGACGTCGACCCAGTCGGCCAGGACCACGCCCAGGAACAGCCCGGTCGTCGCCCACAGCGCGCCCCGGGAGCCGGCCACGACGCCGCGGTCGATGCCGGTGCGCACCAGGGCGGGGCCGGCGAGGGAGGCCAGGGCGTCGAGGACCACCAGCATCAGGCCCCCGATGAGGGGCCATCGGTAGGGCCGGAGGAAGCGCCCGAGGGAGAACCCGGGGTCGGGCTCGGACTCGTGGACGGCGTCGACCTCGGGCCGGTCCGTCGGCGGGGGCAACGAGGCCAGCGCCTCGATCAGGTCCGGGGTCGACGCCATGGCGGCCATGCGGTCACCGCCGAAGCCGCCGCCACCACCGAAGCCGCCGCCACCGCCGAGCCCGGCGCCGCCCGCGCCGCCCCCGGTCCAGGCCGCCACCGTCGGTGAGAGAGCGGTGGTGGTGGCGTCAGATTGCGTCCAGGCCGACAGGGTGACGCCGCCGGGCCCCGTCGCCGCGCCATCACCCGGCTCGGCGAAGAGCTCGTCTGCCGCGACCTCCTCGTCCAGTCCCTGCCCGGGGCCGGCCAGCAGGAGGCGGTAGAGCCGGCAACGGGCCAGGAGCTCGTCATGGGTGCCGACGTCGACGACGGTGCCCCGGTCGATGACGGCGATGCGATCGGCGAGACGCAGCGTCGAGCGGCGGTGGGCCACCAGCAGGGTCGTGCGTCCCTGCATCAGGCGGCGCAGGGTGGCGTGGATCTCCTCCTCGACCCGGGCGTCGATCGCCGAGGTGGCATCGTCGAGCACCAGCACCCTCGGGTCGGTGAGAAGGGCACGCGCCAGGGCCAGACGCTGGCGTTGACCACCCGACAGGGTCAGCCCGCCCTCACCCAGGCGGGTGTCGTAGCCATCGGCGAGCGCGGCAATGAACTCGTGGGCCTCGGCGGCGCGTGCCGCGGCCACCACCTCGTCGTCGGTCGCGTCGGGCCGGCCATAGGCGATGTTGGCCCTCGCCGTGTCGGAGAACAGGAACGACTCCTCGAACACCACGCCGATCTGGCGACGGAGAGAGTCGAGGGTCACGTCACGCACGTCGACGCCGTCGAGTCGGACCGCGCCCGACTGCACCTCGTAGAAGCGGGGCAACAGCAGCGAGATGGTCGACTTTCCCGAACCCGAAGGGCCCACCAGCGCGAGCGTCTCGCCCGCCTCGACCGTCAGGCTGAAGTCGCGCAGCACCGGCTCGGAGCGCAGGTAGCCGAACGTGACGTCGTCGAACACGACCTCGCCGGCGACGATGGACAACGGCTCGGCGTCGGGGCGCTCGACCACTACCGGTGTGGAGTCGAGCAGTTCGAAGATGCGCTCGCTGCCGGCGCGGGCCTGTTGGGCGACAACAGTGAGAGCGGAGAGCATGCGTACCGGCGCGACGAGTTCGAGCAGGTAGGAGGAGAAGGCCAGGAGCGTGCCCAGGCTCACCCGGCCCTCCAGCGCCAACCATCCTCCGAAGGCGAGGACCGCCACCTGACCGAGGGCGGGAAGGGCCTGGAGGGTCGAGCCGAAGCGGGCCTGGATCCGAACGGCGCGCAGCCGCGACGCAAACAGGTCCTCCGACGACGCCGTGAGCCGTTCCAGCTCGCGCCGCTCCTGGCCGAAGCCCTTCACCACCCGGACGCCGGACACCGCCTCGTCGACCACGCCGGCCACCTCCGCCGCCCGCTGCTGGGCGTCCCAGCTGGCCGGGAAGACCGTGGTGCGCATGCGCAGGGCCACGACCAGGATGAGGGGGACGACGACCAGGGCCACCAGGGTGAGCAACGGGGACAGCACGGCCATGATGGCGAGAGACACCACGAGCATCACCAGGTTGCCGCTCATCAACGGCAGGAAGGCCAGCAGGCCCTGGACCAAGGCCACGTCCGAACCCGCACGCGACACGAGCTGGCCCGTCTGGAAGTCGTCGTGGCGGGCGAAGTCGAGTCGCTGGAGGCGTTCGTAGATGTCGTTGCGCAGGTCGAACTGCACGGCCAGGGCCACCCGTCCACCGACGAAACGCCGCACGTGGGCGGCGACGAAGCGGAACACGCCGGCGAACACGAGCAGGGCCAGCCACGGGGCCAACGGCTTGGTGCTGTCCACGACGACGTCGTCGACGATGACCTTGGCGACGACAGGGGTGAACGCCGACACCGTGAGCCCGATTACGGCCGCCCCGAACGCCCAGAAGACGTCCCGGCGATGGGCGGCGAGATAGGGGCGGAGCCGGCGGATCCACCCGATGGTGGGGGGAGTGCCCGTCACCCCGTCACCCCGTCATGACGGCCCGCACTGTTCGCAGGCACACCACGACCGCAGCGTCGGCCAGGTGTAGATACCGGTGGTGTGGCCGTCGTTCCAGTGCAGGTTCAGGCCCCAGTTGCCCACGTTCTCCGCCGTCTCGATGCGCAGCGGCTCGGGCGCTCCCGGCAGCGGCCACGCGGCATCGCCCTGCTGGCGCAGCCCTCGGCACTGGGCGCACGGGCAGTTGGCCCGGAGCTCGGACAGGCCGAACCGGCTGACGTGGCCGTCGTCCCAGACGACCGACACCCCACGTTCGCGGTCGACGTCGACGGTGAGGGGAGCCGGCGTCTCCACGGCCAGACCTTGGCACACCGTCCACGACGAGCGAGCATCATGGGCCGATGGCCGCACCCGAGGACCGTCCCATCGACGCCACGCCCGTCCACACCGTCGACCTGCCGGCCACGCCCCAGCGCGACCGCAACATCCCCGCCTCCGCCTGGCTCGAAGCGCCCGTCGAGCTGCTCACCCTCGGTGACGACATCGGGCAGTCGCTGATCGCCTACAAGCGGCGGATCGGCCCGTGGCTGCTGTGGCGGGCGGGACCGGCGACACGAGGTGACGCCCGGTACCTGGCCGTGGCCGACCACGACCTCTCCCAGCAGTGGAGCTTCCGGCTCTTCCCCGACGGCAGCGGCGAGGGCGTGGGGCCCGATGGCGTCCTGCACCGACGGTTCCGCACGTGGAAGGAGTCCCTACGGGACACGCCGACGGGCTGACGTGCCGGTGCGACCGCCGCCACCTACGGCCGGGTGAACCGGGCGACGTACCGTCGCTGCCACGGCGTCTCCACCGCTCGGGGGTCGTACCGCTGTCGAACGTAGGCGACAGCTGCGGATGGCGGCACGCCGTCGAGCACCGCCAGGCACGCCAGCGCGGTGCCGGTCCGACCACGACCACCACCGCATGCCACCTCGACACGCTCGTCGACGGCGCGCTCCCAGGCGTCGATCAGCGCCTGGCGCGCGGCGGCGCGGTCCACCGGCAGACGGAAGTCCGGCCACCGCAGCCAGCGGTGTGGCCACGGCGTGGGGTCCGGTTGGTGGGCGAGAAGGTAGAGGCCGAACTCGGGCGAGGGCCCGTCCGGGAGGGGTGTGCGCAGTGCCTTCCCCCGCACCGTGCGTCCGCTCGGCAGCACGAGCACCCGGGGGTCTCCGGGTCCCAGCCAGGCGTCATGAATGCACGGATTGGTGAGCTACGCGTCCCGTCATGCTTGTCGCGGGACGCTGGGCGGTCCACGGAGGCCGGCTCAACCATCGCGGATGACGTTTCCCTCCGCATGGAGGTGATAGCCCTGCTGGCGGAACTGCTCAGCGTCCGGACCGGTGAGACCGAACCGCTCGACCGAGTCCTCGTGGTTGGCCTCGATATAGCCGGAGAAGCTCACCTCCTGGCCGGCGGCGACAGGAAAGGCAGGCGGCGCGAGCAGTTCGACGAAGAGGCGGTCGTTCCCGTTCGTGCCCACCCAGAAGCCGGTGGGCGTAAGCACGCTCTGCACCGTTATGGACCGAGCCTCCACTGGAGGCTGGCCGGCTGCGACCACCTCACTCGCCGACGGAGGCGGCAGTAAGGACCTCTCTCCACTGCGCAGCCAACCGGAGTCGGAGCCGGTGAACATGATCAGGGAAGCCCCGACGACGGCAAGGCCGGCGCCTGCCCCCGTTGCATGAACGGGGTGGCCCCGGGCCCAGCGTGCAGCCTTCGAAACGCCCCTACCGAGGCGCCGCAGGACCTGCCAGGCCGCCAGCAGCGGCCACAAGGCGACAAGCGGGCGGCTGCGCTTGACCAAGGGCTCACTGAGGGACGCGCAGCACTCACAGCGCAGGAGGTGTTCACCGGCGGCCAAGGCCTCCTGCCGCCGTTGGTCTCGGGCAGAGATGGCCAGGAGCACCGATCGGCAGCGGGCGCTGGGTAGCTCCGTCCGCCTCAGGGCAAGTAGGTACTCGACCCGGAGCTTGTCGCGCGTACGGGCCAGGCGGACCGCGACCGCGCCGGGGGTTGAGTTCGACTTCTCCGCCATGGCGGCGACGGCGGTTCCGGCGACCTCGTGGTCAGCCAGGGCCCGCCGCTCCTCGGAACCCAGCCTGGACCAAGCCAGGCCCAGGGCCGCTCGCTCCTCCTCCTGTGCGACCTCGTCCTCGGGAGACGGGGCCATCGCGCCCTCGACCAGGCGGTGACTGTGGCGCCTCCGCCGCCCCTCGTCTCGGCCGAGCGATCGGACGATGTTACGGGCCGTGACCACCGCGTAGGGGGCCAGGGCCCCGTCGTCAAGACGACCGCGCGCCGCCAGGACCCGCGTCACCGTTTCCTGAACGACGTCGTCGGCGGTATCGGGGTCACGCACACGGGCACCGACCACCCGGGTCACGAGGGCATGCAACTCGACGACGGCGGTATCGCCCCCCTCGCCTCCGGTTGCGTCAGCGGTCACCTCCGCTCACCAGCTCCCTGCGGGTTCGGGATCTGAAGGACGCAGCCTCCTGCGCCCGACACGGCCATCGTCGGCAAAGCGTAATCCGCGGGCCTCCGAGGCGTTCCTGCCAGTGTGAGGCGTCTGGGCCCAGAGCCTTCCGGTTGTGCGTGGTCACAGGATGGCGGTGGGTCGCGCCTGGATTGGCCTGCCCATGCACCAGTGCCCGGGGGGAGGGCCGGGTGAGCATTCTCCGTCGGGGTACCACGGGACCGGACCAATGCTGGGTGGCGATCGAGGGCGTACTCGACGACGCCACCAGCCTGGAGCTTCGCGACCACCTCAGCACGCTCTCGACACAGGGATGCCGCCGCCTGGTGGTAGACCTGCGCCACGCCGTCGGCATCGAATCGGCGGGCGTGCGGGTGCTGATCGACGCCATGAGAATCCTGGAGGATCTCGGCGGGGTGCTGGACCTGCGTGCACCACGCGGGCAGGTGTACGAGCTTGGGCGGGTCAGGCGGCTGGGCCACCTCCTGGCCACCGTCAACGATGCCGTCGAGGAAGCCGAGGCCATACGCCGGCTCGACCGGCTGTTCTCCTCGCCGTGACCTCATGCCGCGCTCAGCGACAGGTCGCGCGTAATGCATCAACCGTCACGGCGTTACCCCCCCATGACGTCCGGTGCACGCGCGGCAACCGGGGTCGCTCGACGAGACCCGACATCCACGACGCTCCCCACCCGGCAGATCTGCCCAAGACAGAGAGGAAAGGGCCAGACACGATGAAAGTCGACAAGGACATGATTCTCAATCTCCTTCGCTCCCGCGGCGAGACCGATAAGGCTGCCCAAGCCGATCAAGAGCTACCGGACCAGGTGGATTCCGAGGAGCACGCCGGGCTCCTGGACAAGTTCGGGATCAACCCCGCCGACCTCGCCGGCACGCTCGGGGGCCTCGGCAAGATGTTCGGCAAGGGATGAGGCCGAGCAGCGCGTCCTACCGGAAACGAAGGA
>CAYTTL010000013.1:0-23085 GCA_964440725.1 uncultured Acidimicrobiales bacterium
TGAAGGGCCCGAGCGGCCCTCTGAGCGGGGTGAAGGGCCCGAGCGGCCCTGCCGGGCCGCGGTCCGCGCCTCGCCGAGACGCCGTGCCTCCCGGCCGACCTCCTCCCGAGCCGCGGCCTCGTCGTAGAACGCCATCTCCTGATAGGCCTCGGCATACCTGCGGTCGCGGGGATCGGCGATGCCGGAACCGTCGCCGCCCACCAGCCTCTCGGGCCCGAGCAGCACCGGGGTGCCGTCGACGACCGGGTAGGCGCAGCCGTCGTCGTCGCGCAGCAGGACGAGCGGCGTCGGCCCGATCGGGGCGACCGGCCCGTCGCGCCGTACGGTCAGCGGCCTGCCGCCCGACACCCTCGCCTCGGCCCGGGCCAGGGGGACGAGGGTGAGGCGACGCCTGGTGCCGGGGCAGACGAGGCGGTCGGTCCGGGTGTCGGCGTCGGGGTCGGGGTCGGTCACGTCTCTCCGTCTCCGGCGGCGGCCGGAACTGCGCTGACCACTACGCTACCGTCCGCCGTGGATGTCGCTCCCGAGGTCTCGGTGGTCATCGTCACCTGGCAGGCGCGTCCCGACCTCCTCGCCTGCCTGGGCTCGCTGGCCGAACATGCCGGCGTGCCGCACGAAACCATCGTGGTCGACGACGGCTCCACCGACGGCACGTCCGACGCCGTGCGCCACCAGTTCCCCGGCGTGCGACTCCTGTCGAAGCCGAACAACGAAGGCCTCCCCGCCGGTCGCAACAGCGCCCTGGAGCTGGTGCGGGGCCGGCTGGTCCTGATGCTCGACGCCGACACCCTGGTGCGGCCGGGGGCGGTGGCGGCGATGGCCGCCGCCCTCGACCGTGATCCGGCGACCGGGCTGGTGGGCCCCAAGCTGGTGTACCCCGACGGCGGGCTCCAGCTGTCCAGCCGGCGCTGGCCGCCGCTGCTCCTGCCGGTGATCCGCCGTGGCCCCTACGCACGCGTCCGGCCCGACCCCGAGGTCCACCGGCGCCACATGATGGCCGACGACGACCACGACCGGGAGCGACCGGTGGTCTGGGTGCTCGGCGCCGCCCAGATGTGGCGGGCCGACCTGCCGGCGCGCATCGGCGTCTTCGACACGAGGGTCTCGTCGTACGGGGGCGAGGACATGGACTGGTGCATGCGGGTGTGGTCGGCCGGGCTGGAGGTCCGGTACGTCCCTGACGCGGTCGTCGTGCACGTGTCGCAGCGCGTCACCCGCCGCTCGCTGTACGGCCGTCGCAGCCGCCGGGCCCTGCGCGACTTCTACTACCTCCAGTGGAAGCACCGGCGGTTGCGCCACGACCCCCGCCTGCGCGCCGCCCGCGCCTGAACCGCCGCCACTACGTCAAGGGCCGAGGCCGGCGAGGAACTCGCGACGCAGGGTGTCGAGCCGGGGAACGGTCCCGGACGAGCACCGCACGGCCAGGTCCCGTGCCTCGGGGGACAGGACGAAGGCGAGGGCGTCCCCCAGGGCCACCGGATCGAGGCTGTCGGCGGCGAAGACGACGGGCCACCCGATGGTTTCGGCCTGCCGGCGCACCTTGGCTCCCCCGGGGATGGGGTCCACCACGAGGGCGGGCACGCCGTTCCTGACGGCTAGCACGGCGCCGTGCAGCCGGGTCGTGACGACGGCGTCCATCCTGGCGATGACCGACTCGATCTCCGCCGGCGTGCGCAGCCCCCCGGCGTTGGGCGGGTCGAGGCGGGTGTCGACGGGCACCACGGCGACGTCTCGGGAGCGCAGGAGCCCGTCGATGGCCCCCTCGGCCGCCTCATGGGCGCCGGAGGGGTACTCCGCCTGGGGCTCGGCGAGCAGCAGCCCCACGACCGGCACCGCCCGGCGAGGGGCGGCGAAGGCCAGGTCGGGTCGGGCGGGCCCGGTGGGCGCGTCACGTTCGAACAGGAGGTCGAAGGGTTGGCGCGCCCCGGCGGGCCCGAGGATCGACAGGTTCAGCCCCACCAGGCGGGTGCCGGCGAAGCGGGCCACCAACAGCTCCAAGGGCAGCCGGCGTAAGGGGTCGGCGCCGATCCGGGCGAGGGCCGGCGCCGCTCGCACCAGGCCGTCGGCGAACGTGGGCGTCAGCAGGCGGACGAGACGGCGCCGGACGTAGAACGGCCCGCACACGAAGATGAGCTCCGAGTACCGCTGCGGATCGGCGCTACGCCAGTCGACCCCTCCGGGGAAGGCGGCGGCGTGGGCGACGTCGTGGGCGATGCCGGCGTCGGTGAGCCACCCCGACGCCACGTCGCGCGAAAGCAGGTCGCCGGCCGTCGCCCCCATCCCCTCGAAGCTGAACCACCCGGCCACCAGGGCCCGACGTTCGCTCACGTGTCCGCCCGGCTCGGGCGATCCGCCAGCCCGACGGCTCGGACGCCCAGACGGATCAGGTCGCCGAACATGCCGGGTCGCAGGGCGGCGATGGTGGCGGTGAAGGTGAGGAGCACGGCGACCACGGACAGGACGAGGCTGACGGCAGCCGGAACCGCACCCTCGCTGGCGTGGACGGCCAACCGCCCGGCCACCCAGGCCAGCCCGCCCGCGATGATCACCGGCTGGAGCGCGCGCAGCTGGCCTCCCGCGGCCACGGCGCCGTGGCGCTGGGCCAGGAAGACGAAGAGGACGGACGTGACGATCGCCTCGGCGAGCATGACGCCGGCGACGGCGGTGATCCCCCCGAAGGCGGCGGCCAGGAAGGCGCTGGGAACCAGCACCAGGCTCACGACCGCCGACGTCCGCGCCGACGACCCCGCCCGGCCGATGGAGTTCAGGAACCAACCGAGGGTGACCTGCACGGGTCGCACCGCTCCCCACAGCCCGAGCACGACCAGCGGCGTGGCCAACGACGCCCACCGGTCGCCGAGCACCGCGGTCGTGAACGGGCCGGCCGCCGCGCTCAGGGCGATCCCCACCGGGCAGGTGACCAGGGCCACCAGGCCGAGCGTCGATCGGAACGGGCCGCCCACGTCCTCGCCCCGGGCCCGCATGCGGGCGAAGCTGGGGAAGGTCACCTTGGCGACGGGGTCGGCGACGCCCCAGGAGGGCAGCTCCGACAGCCGGTACCCCATCGAGTAGATGCCGAGCCGGGCCGAGCCGAGGAGGCTGCCGACGGCCAGGTAGTCGGCGTTCTGGCGGAGGAAGGCGATCCCCCCCTGGGCCATGAAGGCGCTGCCCTGGCCGACGGCCCGTCGGGCCACGGCGCGGTCGAATGCCGGCCGGACGCGGTAGGGCGCGACGGCCACGAATGCGATCCCCTGTGCGGTGACCGCGGCCAGCTGGCCCACGACCAGGCACCACACGCCCGCACCCAGGAAGCCCAGTGAGAGGGCGACGACGGCGAAGGTCACCCCGTAGGCGACGTAGCAGGCGAACCTGCGGGCGAACAGCAGCTCCCGTTGCAGGAGGGACTCGTAGAACCACGTGAGGGCGCTGACGGCCAGGCCGGGGGCCATGGCCACGAGGATCCAGGTCAGCCGGCCCTCGTCGAACACGACCGCCATCACCGGGGCCACTGCGGCGAGCACCAGCATGGCCGCGGTTCCCAACAGCGCCATGAGCGAGAACAGGGTGCCCATGGCCCGCCGGTCGAGGTCCTGCCAGAGCACGAGCACCCCGCCCAGGCCGAGCTCGCCGATCACCTGGGCGGCCCCGATGACGAGCAGGGCCACAGCCATGAGGCCGAAGTCACCCGGGAGCAGGACACGGGCCAGTACCACCGTGGTGAGAACCGTCGCCAGCCGGCTGATGGCATAGGTCAGGACCGCCCAGGGCACGCCTCGGGCCGCGCCATCCTCCACGGGATCCTCGCTGTTCTGTTGGGTACCCCGGGAGGCTGCCGGGGAGGCCGACGATAGGTGCAGGCGGAGCGCCCGGTGCCCTACTCTGTCACCGGGTGCGGGAACGGCAGCGCAGGCACGACGCTCAAGGACGGGCGCTCCGTTGTCGATGGGGTTCAAGAGAATTTCTCGTCGCGCGACCCCGGGGGTGTGATGGACGTGCATGGTGGTTCGCAGAGGCAACCGGCTCCCAGGCGAGGCCGCCTGCTCGCCGCGGCCGTGGTGATCGTCGCCCTGGGGGCCACGACCCTCGTCGCCGTCGGGCCCGCCGCCCCCGCCCAGGCCAGTGCCGGCATGCCGGTCGGCGTCGTTCCCGACCTGACCTGGGGCATCTCCCGGTCGAACATGGACCGCACGGTGAAGGCCATGAGCGACGCCGGGGTGAAGTGGGCGCGGGTCAACGTGAGCTGGAGCGGTGTCGAGCCGGCCAAGGGTCAGCTGAACACCGGCTGGCTGAGCGAGATCGACTACGCCGTGGACGCCCTGCGCACCGCCGGCATCCAGGTGCTGATGCCCTTCGCCGACGGGGTGCCCTACTGGGCATCGGGCGACCCGGCGAAGTACCGCGACGCCTGGGGCGAGCACTGGAACAAGTACTGGAAGCCCCTGTACGCCCCCGACTACGGCGCCTTCGTGGCGACCATGGTCAACCGCTACAAGGTCAAGGGCGTGCACACCTTCGAGATCTGGAACGAGCCCAACAGCGTGTGGTTCTGGCCCTCGGGCCCCCGCGCCGCCCACTACCTGCCCATGCTGCGCAGCGGCTACCGCTCCGCCAAGTTCGCCGACCCGTCGGCCACCGTCGTTCTCGGCGGGCTGGCCAAGAACGACTACACCTTCCTCCAGGCCCTCTATGCCGCCGGAGGACGTGCCTACTTCGACGTGGTCGCCGTCCATCCCTACACCGGCGCCGTCGACCCCACGAAGTGCTGGAACGAACCGGGTACCACCCGGCTGGCCAAGAACGCCCTCTGCGGGATCGAGGAGATCTACAAGACCATGACCGCCAACGGGGACGGCGCCAAGTCGATCTGGGTGACCGAGATCGGCTGGTCCACCACCTCGGTGCTCTACGGGGTGACCGAGGCCGTCCAGGCCGACTACCTCACCAAGGCCATGGCCAAGCTGCGCAGCTACCCCTACGTGGGCGCGGCCTTCTGGTACAACTTCCGGAACACATGGTGGTCGAAGGACGACCCCCTCAGCCTCAACGCCAACTACGGCCTGTTGCGCACCGACTTCTCCCCGAAGCCCGCCTACGCGGCGTTTCGCACCGCAGCCGGGGCGTGACGGCGGGCGCCTGAGTCCCGCGTGCGGTTTCGGATCCGCGGGCGAGGGATAGTGGTGTTGCACACCGCCGGCAGCCCGGAGCGAACGCAGTGCGACTCGGCACGCCTGACGACGACGAGAGCAACGACGCCCGACCCACGGACGACGACGCCCGGGGCTTCGGCCGGCTCGGGGCCGAGGTAGCGGCCGTCCTCGCCGCCGCCCAGGCCGGTGCCGATCGCATGCTGTCCGAGGCGAGGGCGGGGGCGGAAGCCATCAGGGACGCAGCCAGGGCCGAACGCGATCAGCAGCTCGGAGAAGCACGTTCGGAGCTGGCGGCGGCGCGGGAGCTGCGGAGCGCGGCGGAGCGGGAGGCCGCCGATCTTCTGGCCATCACCGAGGGCCGGGCCCAGCGGGCGCAGGAGCAGGCGAGGGAGGAACGGCTTTCCCTTCGGGCGACGCTGGCCGAGGCCGAGAAGGAAGCGGCGGCCGTGCGGGCGGCGGCGTCCCAGGAGGCGGCGGTGACGGCACAGCTGGCCCTGCGTGAGCTCGACGCGGCCGGCGCGGTGCGCGCCCAGGCGCAACGGGAGGCGGAGTTGGCGGCGGCCGCCGGGCGTGAGCGGCGCGAGGCTTCGGAGCGGGCCGCCCATCGACTGGCGGAGTTGCGGGATGAGTCGGCCCAGACCGCCGCCCGCCTGCTCGCCGAGGCTCAGCAGAACCTGGCGAGGACCACCGCCGCCTGGGAGGAGGTCGCGGCCATGCGCGCGTCGGCCGGCGACGAGGTGGAACGGCTGCAGGCCGCGGCCAGGGCCGAATTCGCGTCGGCCGAGGAACTTCGCCGGTCGGCTGAGCGCGACCTCGATCAGATGCGCCAGACGGCTCGACATGACCACGACGCCGTGCTGGCCGCTGCGCACCACGAAGCCGAGGAGATCGTGGCCGCCGCCCGGCGGGCCGCGGCCGAACTGCAGGCCGACGCCGAGATCGCCGTTGCCGCCATGCGGGAGGAGGCCCACCGGGACCGCGCCGCCGCCGCCGAAGCGCGGGCGGTGGCCGACCGTGACGCCGCCGCCCTCCTGGCGAACACCGGCGAGGAGACCGAGGCCCTGCGGGCCTCGGCGGTGCGGGAGCACGACGCCATCGCCGACCTGCGTGCCAGCCTGGAGACCGGGCTCGGCGAGCGGAGGCGTGAAGCCGAGGAAGAGGCCGTGCGCATCATCGCCGACGCCGAACAGCGGGCCGCCACCGCCGAGCGGGAGCGGGCCCGGGCCGAGAGGGACACCGCCCGAGTGCGCCAGGAGCTCGACGCCGAGGCGGCTCGTGTCCGCCAGACGTGTGAGGCGCTCCTGGACGAGGCCACCGAGCTCATGGACGAGACGGCCCGCGAGGCGGCTCAGGTCCGTGCTGCCGCGACCGGTGAGGCCGCCCGGCTGCTGGAGGAGGCGCGCCAGGCGTCGAAGGCGGCGTCGGCCATGAAGTCGGCCGCCGAGAGCGACGCCGCCGCGCTGATCGCCGCCGCCCAGGCCGAGGCCGAGGCCACGCTCGCCCTGGCCGCCGAGGACCTCGACCTGGCTGCGTCGGCGGTCGTCGAAGGCGAACGCCGGGACGCCGAGACCTGGAGGGCGGCCGGCGACGCCCTCCTCGTGTCGGGGGCCGCCTCCGGCGGCGGCCGGCCGGCGGGAGGCGGCCCGGCCGGGGATCGCCGCGAAGACGGTCCGGTGCCGGAGGACTGACACGGTCAGGACGATCGACGCCGCGGCTGGGGGAGCCAGGAGATGAGCCTCGTCGGGGTGCGACGTGTCGCCGTCAAGGTGTTGGTGGGCGCGGCGTTGCTCGCCGTGCTGTGGACGGCGTGGGCCCTGATCGACGTGGTGCGGGCGGGGGTCGACGCCCGGGCGGGTGAGGCCGCAACCGACCGGGCCCGGACCGAGGCCCTCACCAGCATCACGTCCCCCGAAGCCGTCGCCGAGCTGGGCCGGGCGCGGGCGCACTTCCTCTCGGCCCACGACCGGCTGGGAACGAGGTGGACGCTGCCGGCACGTCTCCTCCCCGTGGTGCGCCGCCAGGTGCAATCGGTCAGGACCGTGAGCGGCAGTGCCGCCCACGTGGCCGACGTGGCCGCAGGGGCGCTGCGGGAGGTGCAGGTCGCCCTCCAGGCCGGTCACTCGACCGGCGAGGCCCGGGTGCGCCTCCTGGAGCGGATGTCGGAGATCGCCACCGCCGCCGACCGCGACCTGGGTGTCGTGAACCTCGGCCCCGGCCACCTCCTGGGGCCGGTCGCCGACGCCCGCGACCGCCTGGCCGGCGAGGTCGAGGACCTGCGGCATGGCCTGCGACGGGGGGCTGCCGGCGCGTCGGCCGTGGCCGACCTCCTCGCCGGCCCGAGGCGGTACCTGGTGCTGGCGGCCAACAATGCCGAGATGCGCAGTGGCGGGGGCATGCTGCTCAGCGCCGGCGTCCTCCAGACCGACGGTGGCGTCATGACGGCCACCGAGTTCCGCCCGACCGCCGAGCTCGGCCTTCCCCCCGGCGCGGTGCCCCACGAGGGTGACCTCGCCGACCGATGGGGCTGGCTCCAGCCCAACCGCGAGTGGCGCAACCTCGGCGTGTCGCCCCGCTTCGACGTGACCGCCCCCCTGGCCGCCCGGATGTGGGAGGCGACAGGTGGCGGGGTGGTCGACGGAGTCCTGGCCGTCGACGCCGCCGCCCTGCGGGCACTGCTCTCGGCCGTGGGGCCCGTCGCCGTCGAGGACCGGACGGTGGAGGCGGAGAACGTGGAGGAGGAGGTGCTGCACGGCCAGTACGTGGCCCACGCCGGCGACGACGACCAGAGCGCCCGCCGGGAGAAGCTCGGCCTGATCGCCGGCTCGGTCCTGGTCTCCCTCCAGGCCCGCGACTGGGACGCGTCGGTGCTGGGGCGGGCACTGGCCCAGGCGGCCCGGGGCCGCCACGTGCTGGCGTGGTCGGCCCACCCGGTGGAACAACAGGGGTGGGTGGCGGCGGGCATCGACGGGTCGCTGCGCCCGGAGTCCCTCCTGGTCGGCGTGCTCAACCGCGGCGGCAACAAGCTGGACCGGTTCCTCGACGTGACCGCCGACCTCGACCTCCGGCCCGCTGCCGGTCGGACCGACGGCGTACTGCGGCTGCGCCTGCGCAACGACGTTCCGCCCGGCGAGCCCACCTACGTGGCCGGGCCCGACCCCGACAGCGGTGGAGCCGAGGGCGTGTACGTGGGAATGGTGGCCGTCACCCTTCCCGGAGGCGCCGGCAACGGCCGTGTCGACGGCGTCTCCAGCCTCGCCGTGGCGGGCGCCGACGGCCCCACCCGCGTGGTGGCCGCGCCGGTGTCGGTCGCCCGCGGCGGTGAGCAGACGATCGTCGTCCGCTTCGAGCTCCCCGGGGACCTGAGGGAGGTGCGGGTCGAACCGTCGGCTCGGCTTCCCGCCATCTCCTGGTCGAGCGATGGTCGGCACTGGCGGGACGAGGAGGCCCGGACGATCCGATGGTGACATCGGGGCGCTGTCCGACCGAAAAAAAAGGAACGCTGGGAGTGTCGCTCCCGCCTCGCCGCGTGTATGGTTGTCCGTCACGGGTGAACCTCCGGTTCAAAAAGCGACGACCGGAGCCAGAAGGCCATTAGACACAAGCTGGGGGATAATCGAGAATGAAGCGTGCAGGTTTCGCTCGTGCAGTCCGAGCCGGGGTCGCTGCAGGGGTGGTCGCCGTGGGCTTCGGCCTGCCGGCTGCCGCATCGGCCCAGACGCTGTACACCGGCACACAGGCACCCGATGCCGGGGCGGCGGACACGTTCACGGCGGCGCGATCGACGCCCGGTCTGGCGGCACCCATGGGCTCGCAGAGCTCGAGCCGCCTCGCGCTGACGGGGTCGGACCTGGTCGAGGTGAGCCTCGTCGGCCTGGGCGCTGTCGCTACCGGTGCGGTCCTGGTGCGGCGTAGCCGCCGCGCCACCTGACCGCCCGCCCCCCCCCTCGCCTCCCTCTGCCGCCGTGGCCCTGCTACCCGTCTCTGAACCCGTCGTCTCTCCGCTCATGGAGGTCGTCCCCGACGACGGCGAGGTCGGCCCTGCGCCGGGCCCCCGGCCCATCAGCGGGCTGCGGGTCCTCCTGCGCGGGCTCGACTTCACCGCCGCCGCCCTGGGCTGGCTGACCGCTGCCGCGCTGGTCGGCCAGCCCGGATGGGTCGAGGCGCCCGTCCGCCACACCGCCGAGGCGCTGCTCCTGGCCCTGGCGACCGTCGTCCTCGCCGACAGCCGCCGTCTCTACCGGGCGCGGGTCTGCAGCGTGCGGGTGGTGGAGGTCCAGCGACTGGGCCAGGTTTCCCTCGTGCTGGGCGCGGTGGTCCTGTTCATCGGTCCCCGGATCGGACTGGAGATCGCCGCCCGCCAGATCGTGCTCGCAGGGGTGATCACCTTCGTCGTCGGTTCCGCGTTCCGCGGCGGGTACCGGAGCTGGTTGACCTCGTGCCGGCGCAAGGGCCGATTCCGCCGCGAGGTGGTCATCGTCGGGACGAACGAGGAGGCGTTCGACCTCCACCGACTGGTCGCCGACCATCCCGAGCTGGGTCTGGCCGTGGTCGGAGTGGTGGGTGACGAGAACGACGTGCGCCGGCTGCGGTTCGGCTCCCCCCTCCTCGGACCTCTCTCGGAGACAGAGGAACTGGTGCGCCGGAGCGGGGCCGGAGGCGTGCTCATCGCCGCGACGGCGCTGAGCACGGCGGAGCTCAACCGGGTGAGCCGCAGCCTCCTCCACTCGGGCGTCCACGTTCACCTCTCGAGCGGGCTCCGCGGCTTCGCCGCCCACCGCCTCCGCATGCAGCCCCTGGCCCACGAGCCCGTCCTCTATCTGGAGCCGGCGCACCTGGCCCGTTGGCAGGTGGCGGCGAAGAGGGCCGTCGACCTCGTCCTGGGATCGTTGGCCCTCGTGCTGGCCCTCCCGGTGATGGGCCTCGCCGCCGTGGCCATCAAGCTCGACGACGGGGGCCCGGTGATCTTCCGCCAGACCCGGGTCGGGCGCGGCGGACGGCACTTCACCATCCTGAAGCTGCGTTCCATGGCTTCCGGTGCCGAGGCCCGGTACCGCGAGCTGGCTCCCAGCCTGGCCGCCCGCACAGGCCCCTTGGTGAAGCTGCGCGACGATCCCCGGATCACGCGCGTCGGCCGTTTCCTGCGGGCCACCAGCATCGACGAGCTTCCCCAGCTGGTCAACGTGCTGCGCGGTTCCATGAGCCTGGTGGGGCCGAGACCCAACCTGGTCACCGAAGCCGAGGGCCTCGACCCGTTGTTCCTCGCCCACAAGAGCCGGATGCGCCCCGGCATCACCGGCCTCTGGCAGGCCGAGGCCCGCGATCACCCGTCCTTCGACGTCTACCGGCGCCTCGACCTGTTCTATCTCGAGAACTGGTCGATCAGCCTCGACCTCGTCATCCTCCTGGCGACGGCCCAGCGCGTCACCCTCCGGGGCCTGCGGGCCATCTGGAGCCGTCACGCCGAGATCCCGATTATCGCCGCGGAGCAGCCGGCGCCGAGCTAGTGCACTAGCCACAATGAGGGGCGTGCGAGCACAGGCCCCGGGGCGGGTGAACCTCATCGGCGACCACACCGACTACACCGGCGGCCTCGCCCTCCCTATGGCGGTCGACCGCCGGACGGTCGTCGACCTGGAGCCGGGTGGCGGTGCGACCTGGGAGCTGCGCTCCGATGCCGACCCGCAGGCGGCCGTCGTGGCCGCTGACGTGGCCGACCCGTCGTCGGTGAGCCCCCCGTGGGCCCGGTACGTGGCGGGCGTGCTCGCAGTGATGCGACCGGGCTCGGGCGGCCGGGCCACGGTGACGACAACCCTGCCCGTCGGCGCCGGGCTGTCGTCCAGTGCGGCGTTGGAGGTCTCCTTCGCCCTGGCCCTCGGGTTTCAGGGGACGCCGCTCGAGCTGGCCCAGGCCTGCCAACGGGCCGAGCACCTGGCATCGGGAGTACCGAGCGGCGTGATGGACCAGCTGGCCGCCGCCGCCGGCAGGGAGGGCCATGCCCTTCTCATCGACTGCCGGTCGTTCGACGTCACGCCGGTGCCCGTTCCCGACGACGTCGTCGTGATCGTCGTCCATTCCGGGCAGAGCCGCACCCTGGTCGGCTCCCCGTACGCCGAGCGTCGCGCCCAGTGCGACGCCGCCGCTCGGATCGTCGGCCCGCTCCGGGACGCCTCGATCGACGACGTGGCGGCATTGGACGACGGGGTGCTGCGGCGACGGGCCCGCCACGTGATCACCGAGAACGCCCGGGTGACGGCGTTCGCCGACGCCCTCGACCGCCGGGACCTGTCCTCGGCCGGACGCCTGATGGTCGAGAGCCACCGCAGCCTCCGGGACGACTTCGGGGTGTCGACGCCCGCCCTCGATGCACTGGTCGACCGCCTCCTGGCCGCACCGGGCGTGTACGGGGCGCGCCTCACCGGCGCCGGCTTCGGCGGCTGCGTGGTCGCCC
Source organism: uncultured Acidimicrobiales bacterium (assembly GCA_964440725.1). Lineage (GTDB taxonomy): Bacteria > Actinomycetota > Acidimicrobiia > Acidimicrobiales > AC-14 > DATAQC01. The sequence continues at coordinate 11,596 of CAYTTL010000013.1, forward strand.
TGGCCGAACCGGCGACGCCGGTCGACGGCTGGCGCCTCCGCCCGGCGGCCGGCGCGTCGGTACTCCGCTGACGACACACCTTTCTCGTTCGGGTTGGGGTGCATCGGGGTAGGGCAGTCGGACACGTCTAGGTACGGAGGTCGCAATGAGTCAGCGAAACACCATCGGACGGTCGCTTTCCGAAGTCGGTCTGGCTGCATGGTTCGGAGGTTCCCTCATGGGAGCCATCGGGGTGAACGGCGCCGCCGCCGAGGTCGACCCGGCGGATCAGCGGGCCCGGGTGGCCAATGCCGGCTGGAGCCGGTGGACCCCGGTCAACATGGCGGCGATCGGGGCCCACCTGGTCGGCGCCGTCGTCCTCACCGCCGGCAACAAGGGTCGGATCGCCGGACAGAAGAACGTGGCCACGACCTCCATCGCCAAGGGGGCCATCACGGCCGGCGCCCTGGCCGCCACCGCCTACGCCCGCGCCCTCGGGCAGAAGATGATCCAGGCGGGCGACGTCCCCGTCGAAGGCGGCACCGACCCGTCGGCGCAGACACCGCCGGACGTGGCCGGAGCCCAGCGCAAGCTGACCAAGCTGCAGTGGGCCATTCCCGCCCTCACCGGGTCGTTGCTGGTCATGGACGCCCTCATGGGCGAGCAGCAGCGCCCCACCGAGGCGAGCGCAGGGTTCGTACAGCGCATCCTCCCCGACAGCCTGGCCGCCTAGGGGTCGGGTACTTCCGGCGGTCGATCCCGCACCGGCGGGATCGCCCGCCGCAGCCGCGCCGCGGTGGCCTCCGGGCTGGTGGCGTTGATGAAAGCGCCGCCGCCCAGCTCTGACCCGGCGATGAGCTTGAGCTTGGTCGCAGTGCGGTGCGGGGGCATGAACTCCAGGTGGAGGTGGCTCACCGCCAGCCACCGGCCGTCGTCGGTGGGCGCCTGGTGGATGGCCATCACGTACGGCAGTGGGAAGCCGAACAGCCCGTCGTAGGCGCCGAAGACACCTTTGAGCAGGGCCGCGAGGGATTCACGTTCCTGCTGGGTGACCTCGAGCAGGCTCGGCGTGTGGCGGACGGCCACGACGTGGATCTCGTAGGGATAGCGGGCGGCGAAGGGGACGAAGGCGACGAAATCGTCGTTGGCGACGACGACCCGTTCGTTGTCGGCCCGCTCGTGGGCCACGACATCGCAGAAGACACAGGTGCCGACCTCGTCGCGGTAGGTGGTGGCGGTCGTCAGCTCGAGGAGGGGACGGGGCGGCACCTCGGGGTAGGCGTAGATCTGGCCGTGGGGATGGTGCAGGGTCACACCCATGGCCTCGCCCCGGTTCTCGAAGATCAGGACATAGTCGACGTCGTCGCGGCCACCGAGGGCGGCGTAACGGTCGGACCAGACCTCCACGATGCGCACGACCTTGGCCAGGTCCATCGCCGACACCTCGAGGTGGTGGTCGTCGGAGTACACGACCATCTCGTTGGCGCCCCGCGACGGTGCCACGTCGTACAGGGGCGACGGGGCCACGTCGGGAGTGGGCGGGTCGGCGACGAGCGACGGGAAGCGGTTCTCGAACACGACCACGTCGAACGCGGGTTGGGCGATCTCCGTGGGCGGATGTCCCGGCCGGGTGGGGCAGAGCGGGCAGTGGTTCTCGGGCGGGAGGAAGGTCCGGGCCTGGCGATGACCGGCGAACATGCGCCACTCGCCCGTGGTCGGATCGCGACGTCGCTCCATCGATCCGGTGTCAGGGCCGGGGCGCGTACACCGACACGTGGCGGGCGCTGGCGGCGACGAACGGTTCGCGCTCCCAGCCGCCCCACCGATCGGTTCGCTCGAGGCCGCCCAGAAGGGCCATGAGGTCGACCTCGGGCACCGAGGCGTACCGGATCGACCAGGGGAGCAGCTTCACCCCCTCCCGCGACAGGACGACGTCGTTGCCCCTCACGACCTGGGTGAGGGGGTCGTGGTCGGTGGCCTGGAGGACGACCTCGCCGTCTCCGTGGGAGAGAACGGTGAGGGACTGTTCGAGCCGGGTGAGGTCGGGGGCCAGGGCCTCGACGACGAACCGGCCGCCTGCGTTCAGGCGGCTGGCGGCGCCGGCCACGCACCGGCACTGGGCGGCCTGGTCGGGCAGCTCGAACAGCGAGTTGAAGGCCACGAACACCAGGTCGTAGCCGCCGCCGACGAGCGACCCGACGTCGGCGAAGTCGCCGACCACGACGGGGATCTCCCGGCCTCCGGGCTTGTCGCGGAGGCGGGCGACCATGGCCGCCGAGGCATCGATGCCGTGGACGTCGGCGCCCCGGGCGGCCAGCGGTAGTGCGAGTCGCCCGGTGCCGATGCCCAACTCGAGAACCCGGGCCGGGCGTTCACCGCCCGCCGCGGCGATCGCCAGCTCGAACAGCAGGGCGGCGCTGGCGTCGGCCTCGGCGAAGCGGGCGGAGTGCCGGCGGTCGTACCCCTCAGCCCTCTGCTCGTCGTAGTCCATGATTCGGGCTCAATCCTTGTTCACCCCGTGGGAGCGGACGAAGTCGTTCACCGCGTAGTAGTCGTCGATCGACTCGCCGGCGTCACCCCAGAACCCCTCGAGGACCTCCCATTCCATCTGCCCGGACGACACGTACCAGTTGTTGACGTCGGTGATCTCGAGCTCGCCGCGCCCCGACGGCTCGAGCGTGCCGATGACATCCCAGACCTGCTGGTCGTAGAGGTAGATCCCGGTGACGGCGTAGGGGCTGGGCGGGTCGCTGGGCTTCTCGACGATGTGGGCGATCCGGCTGCCCTCGTCGAAGCGGGGCACCCCGAGGTTGCGGAGGTGAGAGGCGTCCTCGACCCGTGAGAGCAGGACCCGCGCTCCGGTCTGCTGGGTCTCGAAGTTGGCCACGGCCGGGGCCAGCGACCGCTCCACGATGTTGTCGCCCAGCATCACCACCAGCGAGTCGTCCTTGACGAAGCGGCGGGCCAGGCCCAGGGCCTCGGCGATGCCGCCGGGACGTTCCTGGTAGGCGTAGACCAGACGGTCGATGCCGTGGTCCTGTCCGCTGCCGAGCAGGCGGAGGAACTCTCCGGCGTGGGTGCCGCCGGTGACCACCATGATCTCGGACACGCCGGCGTTCACCAGGGCCTCGATCGAGTAGCTGATCATGGGCCGGTCGTAGATCGGCAGCAGGTGCTTGTTGGTGATCTGCGTGAGCGGGTGCAGACGCGTGCCACTGCCGCCCGCGAGAATCACGCCCTTCATCGCCCCGACCCTATAGGCCCGGAACCGTGCCTCCGACCCGGACGTAACCTGGAGCTGTGAGCGAGGACCGAAGCGCAGCGGAGGCCCGCAGCGACCAGAAGACAACGACCGCCTATCTCGACCACGCGGCCACGACGCCGATGCACCCCGAGGCCGTCGAGGCCATGCTGCCGTTCCTGTTCCACCGCTTCGGCAACCCCTCGGGTTCCCATGCCGTGGCCCGGGAGGCGAAGAAGGCCCTGGAGGAGGCCCGCGACGTGGTGGCCGAATGCCTGGGCGCCCGTCCCGGCGAGGTTGTGTTCACCGGCGGGGGCACCGAGGCCGACAACCTGGCCATCACCGGACGCCACGCCGTGAGCCCGGGCGCCGTCGTGAGCACGGCGGTGGAGCACCACGCCGTGCTCCACACGTGCGCGGCGCTCGGCGGACGGGTTGCGCCGGTTGCGCCGTCGGGCGTCGTCGACCTCGCCGGGCTGGCCGAGTTGCTCGACCCCGACGTGAGCGTCGTATCGGTGATGCTGGCCAACAACGAGGTCGGTACCGTGCAGCCGATCGCCCGGGTCGCCGACCTGGTGCGCGAGCGGGCGCCCGGCGCCGTCCTCCACACCGATGCCGTGCAGGCGTTCCGGTGGCTCGACGTCGCCGCCCTGGCCGGCCCCGCCGACCTGGTGGCCGTCAGCGCCCACAAGTTCGGCGGCCCCAAGGGTGTCGGCGCCCTGGTGGCGCGCGACGGGGTGAAGGTGGCGCCGATCGTGCGGGGCGGCGGCCAGGAGCGCGATCGCCGGAGCGGCACCCACAACGTGGCCGGCGTGGTGGCCATGGCCGCGGCCATGCAAATCACCGTGGCCGAGCGGGCGGCCACCGTGGCCCGGGTGGCCGTCCTGCGCGACCGCCTGGCCGACGGCCTCCTGGCGGCGGTCCCCGGCAGCGCCGAGACCGGCGACCGGGCGACCAAGGTGGCCGGCAACTGCCACCTGTCGTTCGAGGGTGTCGAATCCGAGGCCCTGCTCGTGCTCCTCGACGGGGCCGGTGTCTGCGCCTCGGCCGGCTCGGCGTGCACCAGCGGCGCGGCGGAGCCCTCACACGTGCTGGCGGCCATGGGTATGTCGCGCCCGCGGGCCCTCGGGTCGTTGCGCCTCACCCTGGGCGCCACCACCACCGACGCCGACGTCGACCTGGCCCTGGCCGCCGTGCCCGACGCCGTCTCACGGTTGCGACGTACAAGCTGATGCGGGTCCTGGTCGCCATGTCGGGCGGTGTCGACTCGTCGGTCGCCGCCGCCCTGTTGCGCGACGAGGGCCACGAGGTGGTCGGCGTCACCCTCAAGCTCTGGGGCGGTGCGTCGGATTCGGGGTGCTGCTCGGTCGCCGACGTGGAGGACGCCCGTCGCGTGGCCCAGCAGCTCGACATCGACCACTGGGTGTTCAGCTTCACCGATGACTTCGAGGAGCGGGTGGTGGCGCCGTACGCCGCCGCTCACGCTGCGGGCAGCACGCCGAACCCCTGCATCGAGTGCAACCGCCACCTGAAGTTCGGCCGCCTCCTCGCCCGGGCGGACCAGCTCGGGTTCGATGCCCTGGCCACCGGCCACCACGCCCGGGTCGCCCACGGCGCCAGCGGCCGGCATCAGGGCCGTCCCCGGCTGTTGCGGGGCGTCGACGAGGCCAAGGACCAGTCCTACGTGCTCCACATGCTCGGTCGTGACGAGCTGTCCCGGTGCCTGTTCCCGGTGGGCGAGCTCACCAAGGCCGAGGTGCGGGACCGGGCCCGGTCCCTGGGCCTGCGCACCGCCGACAAGCCCGACAGCCAGGACGTGTGCTTCGTGACCGCCACCGGCGGGCGGTCGGTGTTCCTGGGCCCCCGTATCGGCCTGCACCCGGGCCGGGTCGTCGACAGCTCGGGCACCGAGGTCGGTCGCGTCGACGCCGTCGAGCTCGTCACGGTGGGCCAGCGCCGGGGGATGGGAAGCGGGGGATCGACCCGGCGCTACGCCCTGTCTGTCGACTCGGCCACCGCCACGGTGGTGGCCGGCGGTATCGACGAGTTGCTGACCGACCGGGTGGAGCTGGTGGACCTGGTGTGGCACCACGGCCCGGTGCCGGGCGCCCTCGCCGCCCAGTGCAGCGCCCACGGCACCGCGGTCGAGGCGAGGGTCGAGGGGTCGACGGTCCTGTTCGCCGGCCCTCACCGCCGGGTGGCACCGGGTCAGAGCGTGGTGTTGTACCTCGGCGACGAGGTGGTCGGAGCCGGCACCGCCCGCCGATCGTCGACCGAGTCCCGAACTGGTCAGGTCTAGGGGGGCCATGGCCCCCCTGAACCTGACCGGAACGGGTTCGCGCCGTCAGGCCCTTCGGATGCGACGGGCGCGGGCGTCGTCGAGCAGGGCCCCCGGGCGGGTGGGCGTGAACAGGAGCCGGGTGGCCGGCTCGGTCCTGCCCTGGCGTCGGCCCGGCTTCATGAGGACGATGGATGCCTCTTCGTCGAGGACGAGCTCGAGCGCCAGTCCCGGGGCCCCCTGGGTGAGGTCGAGGGCCTCGCCGCCGAGCGCGGCCGGCTGCAGGGCGACGATCTTGCGCTTGGCGAACAGGATGGGGTCCACGAGGGTCAACGGGTCGTGCAGCACCACACCGGCAGGGACGAAGACCACCCATCGGCGCGACAGGTTGTGGATCGCCCGGACGAAGACGACGGCGATGGGCACGCCGACCACCAGCGCGCCTGCTCCTCCCACCCACTGGCGGGCGGTCAACAGCAGGGGGCCGGCGCAGGCGCCGGCGACGACCAGGGCCCAGGCGAGGAGCAGGGGGCCGAACAGCAGCGCGCCCGGGGCCCGCAGCAGGTACCGCCGCTCGTTGGGGTAGGCGGGGCCGTTGACGCAGTGCGCTCCGAAGGCGGGGGAGAACGGCCAGGCCACCGTGACGACCGCCCAACCGGCGGCCAGCGCCGATCGGTGACCGCCCACTGCCGCCGCCGCCACGGCGACCAACCCCGCCGGGGCCAGCATCCGCAGGCCGGTGAGGGCGACGGGATGTGGCACGGCCGCGCCCACCATGCCTACGGCCCATCCCAGCCACAACCCGGCCGAGGCCGCCAGGCGCACCGGTCCACTGGCACCGTCGAGGGCGTCGGCCAGGACCGGGCCCACGGTGAAGGGCAGGGCGGCCCACAGGGCCCGCACCAACCACGGCACGATGCGCGGGAACGAACCGGGCTCGGGGATGCGACCCCGGCGGGGCGTGGTTCTGCGGCCTGCGGCGGTGCCCACGGCCGGGCATGCTACGGCGACTCCTTCGTCGGTAACCTCATCCCGTGGGAAGCACTGGTGATCCTCGGGCGCGGGCGGCCGAGCTACGACGGCTGATCGAGCACCACAGTCACCGCTACTACGACCTCGACGACCCCGAGATCTCCGACGCCGAGTTCGACGCCCTGGCCGTGGAGCTGCGGTCGATCGAGGAGGCCCACCCCGAGCTGGTGACCGCCGACTCACCCACCCAGAGGGTGGGGGGAACGGTGTCGGCGGCCTTCTCCGAGGTACGGCACCGCGTGCCCATGATGTCGCTCGACAACGTCTTCTCCTTCGAGGAACTGGTCGCGTGGGCCAAGCGCATGGAGCGCTTCATCGCCGGCGACGTCGACTTCGTGTGTGAGCTCAAGATCGACGGCATCGCCATCTCGCTGCTCTACGAGGACGGGCGCTACGTGCGGGCCGCCACCCGCGGCAACGGCGTGGTGGGCGAGGACGTCACCGAGAACGTCCGCACCATCGCCGTCGTGCCCGAACGCCTGACCGTGCCCGCCGGGCGCATCCCGGAGGTGATCGAGGTGCGGGGCGAGGTGTACATGCCCCTGCCCGCGTTCGAGGAGCTCAACCGGCGAAGGGCCCAGACGGGTGAGCGCCTGTTCGCCAACCCCCGGAACTCCGGCGCCGGGTCGCTACGCCAGAAGGACCCGGCGGTCACCGCCAGTCGTGAGCTGGCCTTCTTCGCCTACCAGGTCGGCGAGCTGACCTGGCCCGCCGGGGCCGCGCTCCGTTTCCGACGCCACTCCGAGACACTCGACTTCCTGTCCGAGGCGGGCCTGCCCGTGAACCCGGAGATCCGCCGTGTCACGACCATGGAGGAGGTCGACACCTTCTGCCGCCACTGGCTCGACCATCGCCACGACCTCGACTACGAGATCGACGGCGCGGTGGTCAAGGTCGACGACCTGGCCCAGCGCATGGAGCTGGGGTCCACCTCCAAGTCGCCCCGGTGGGCCATCGCCTACAAGTTCCCGGCCGAGCAGGCCACGACCCTGCTCAGGGACGTGATGGTGTCGATCGGGCGCACCGGCAAGGCCACGCCGTTCGCCACCCTCGAACCCGTGCAGGTGAGCGGGTCGACGGTGCAGCTGGCCACGCTCCACAACGAGGACCAGGTGGCCAAGAAGGACGTGCGCCCCGGCGACACCGTGTTCGTCCGCAAGGCGGGCGACGTCATCCCCGAGGTCGTCGGCCCCGTGCTCTCCAAGCGCCCCGCCGGCCTTCCCGAGTGGCGCTTTCCCGACGCCTGTCCGGTGTGCGGCCAGCCCCTCGTGCGCGTCGAGGGGGAGAGCGACACCTTCTGCACCAACGTCGACTGCCCGGCTCAGCGCGACGGGCGCATCGGTCACTTCGCCGGCCGGGGGGCGATGGACATCGAGGGCCTCGGTGAGAAGCGCGTCGCCCAGCTCACGACCGCCGGCCTGCTCCGTGACCCCGCCGACATCTACTCGCTCACCTACGACGACCTCATCGCCCTGGAGGGCTTTGCCGATCTGTCGGTTCGCAATCTGCTCTCGGCCATCGAGGCCTCGAAGTCGCGGCCCCTGGCCAACCTGCTCATCGGCCTGAGCATCCGTCATCTCGGGGGTCGGGGAGCCGAGGTACTGGCCGGGGCGGTCGGGCACCTCGACCGCATCGTGGCCGCCACCGAGGAAGAGCTGGCCGGGGTGGAGGGCGTGGGCCCGACGATCGCCCACAGCGTGGCGGAGTTCTTCTCCCGGGAGCGCAACCAGGTCGTGGTCGACAAGTTGCGCCGGGCGGGCGTCAACTTCGAGGGGCCCCGAGGGAGGGAGTCGGCGCTACCGCCCACCCTCGCGGGCAAGGCGGTGGTGGTGACCGGCACCCTCGAGTCGATGTCGCGGGAAGCGGCCGTCGAGGCCATCAAGGCCCGGGGCGGCATCTCGCCCGGCAGCGTCTCCCGCAAGACGGCGTGGCTGGTCGCCGGGGCCGAGCCCGGCGCCGCCAAGGTGGCCAAGGCCGAGGAGTGCGGCGTACCGGTCGTCGACGAGGCGGCCTTGGCCCGCCTGCTCGAGACGGGGGAGCCCTGAGCTCGCCGTCGCCCGGCCTGCCGGCCCGGGTGGCGAAGCCGCCGATGAGGCAGTGACCGACCTCGACACGGGGAGCGTCGGCCTGGTGTCGGTGAACGTGTCGTTGCCCCAGCCGCTGGGCGAGCACCGCGGCAAGCCGGTGTCGAGTGCCATCGCCAAGCGACCGGTGGAGGCCGACCACCTCTGGCTCGACCACCTGAACCTGGAGGGCGACGGCCAAGCCGACCGGCGCGTACACGGTGGGCCCGACAAGGCGGTGTACGCCTACCCCTCCGAGCACCTGCCGGTCTGGAGCGAGGAGCTGGGCGAAACACTGGGCCCGGCCGCCTTCGGCGAGAACCTGACGACCATCGGCTGGACCGAGGACGACGTGCGCATCGGCGACCGGTGGGAGTGGGGCGACGCCGTGCTCGAGGTCTGCCAACCACGGTGGCCCTGTTTCAAGCTGGCGCTGCACCGGGGCCGGGGCGACATCCAGCGGCGCCTGCGCGCCAGCGGCCGGACCGGTTGGTACCTGCGTGTCCTGCAGCCGGGCCGGGTGCCGGTGGCCGGCCCCGTCATCGTGGCCGAACGCCACCCCGCCCTGGCCTCGGTCCGCCTCGCCCACGAGGCGATGAGCCCCACCGGGGGCGTCCCCGACGAGGTGGTGGAGGCCCTCCTCGCCCTCGACCCCCTGGCCGACGAGTGGAAGGCCGGGCTGGTCGAGCGCCTGGGTTGAGGGTGTCGTCCGCGCTCCTCTACGGCGCCTCCAGGACCGCCCCGATGGACGCCGCCACCGCCGTGGCCGCCTCGTCGGACTCGTAGCGCTGCCGGGGCCAGAAGAAGCCGCGCAGGCCGTCCTTGCGACGACGGGGCACCACGTGCACGTGCAGGTGGGGCACGCTCTGGCTCACCCGGTTGTTCAGGGCGACGAAGGAGCCCTCGGCGGCCATGGCGTGCTCGACCGCCCGGGAGAGCCGACGAACGGCCGCGAACAGCGGGGCGACGAGGTCGTGAGGCAGGTCGGCCAGCGTCTCGTGGTGGGCCCGGGGCACGAGGAGGCAGTGGCCGGGGAAGAGGGGGCGGACGTCGAGAAAGGCCACCGTCTCGTCCTCGTCGAGCACCACGTGCCCGGGAACATCCCCGGCGATCACCTGGCAGAACACACAGCCGGTCAATGCAGCTTGAAGCACCAGCGGAAGGATTCGGAGGTCTCGAGGGGGTCGCCGATCCGGCGGTAGACGACGCTCGCGCAGTGCTGGCCGGGGGCGAGCTCGAGGTAGTCGCTGTCGATGGTCGGGCGCAGTGTCACCGAGTTGAGGGCGTCGACGCGCTGCAGGTCGTCGTCGGGTACCTCGACACCGTCGAGCATGAGGTAGCCCGTGTACCCCGGGGCGAGGTCGGCGGCGATGGTGGCTTGCCGCAGGTCGAGCCCGCCGCCCTGGGGCGACACCGCCTCCACCGCCGCGGGCAGGGCCGGGCCGTCCGAATCCTGCGGGGCGGTGGCCACCCACCACAGGCCCCCGATGGCGGCAGCGACAAGCACGCTCATGACGATCCGAGGTCCGAGCGGACGCGGGGCGGGCAGCGGGCGACGGTCTTCCACCTCGCCATCATCCCCCGCCAGGCGAGGCTACGGATTGCATGCCACAGAATCGGGGTGCCGGCACGGTACCCTCGTGGTTCGACAGTGCCGCAGGGTGGGGGGGAGCCATCTCGGCAGGACCGGGGTGGTCCCGGCCCGGGAAGGGAGAACTTGGCCACGACGCGGTTGGCGGAGTACATCGGACGGGTTCTCGGAGGTCGCTACCGATTGGTCGCCCCGATCGGCACGGGCGCCTCGGCCCACGTCTACCTGGCGGACGACGTCAAGCTTCGGCGGCGCGTCGCGGTGAAGATCCTGCACCCGGCACTGGCCGACGACGAAGGCTTCCTGCGCCGGTTCCGGGCCGAGGCCCGGGCCGCGGCCGGGCTGAACCACGCCAATGTGATGTCCGTCTACGACTGGGGCGAGGAGGCCGACGGGCCCTTCCTCGTGTGCGAGTTCCTGGGCGGTGGCAGCCTCCGCAGCATCCTCGACCAGGGCACGCGCCTCACGCCGTCGCAGGCCCTGATGGTGGGCCTGGAGGCGGCCCGCGCCCTCGACTACGCCAGCCGGCGGGGCCTGGTGCACCGCGACATCAAGCCCGCCAACCTGCTGTTCGACGAGGAGGGCCGGCTCCGCATCGCCGACTTCGGCCTGGCCCGCGCCCTCGCCGAGGCGGCCTGGACCGAGCCGTCGGGCACCCTGCTGGGCACGGCCCGGTACGCGTCGCCCGAACAGGTTCGCGGCGCCCACCTCGACGGCAAGGCCGATGTGTATTCGCTGGCCATCGTGCTCTACGAGGCGGTCACCGGGCGGGTGCCGTTCGTCGCCGACACCAACCTGGGCACCCTCATGGGCCGTCTCGAGCAGCCGATTCCTGTGGCGCCCGAGCTGGGCATCCTGGGGCCGATCGTGGCCCGGGCCGGACGTCCGGACGCGGCCGAGCGTCTCGACGCCGTCGCCCTGGGTGCCGCCCTGCAGTCGGCTGCCAACGACCTCCCCACCCCGGGCCGCCTTCCCCTCGCCGGCATCGCCGCCCTCGACGAGACCCTGGCCCGCCTCGACGGCGACCCCACCGAGTTGGGCCTTCCCGGCGCACCGTCCGCGTCGGTCATCTCGCCCGAGTCCGCGTCCGGTTCCGGCTCCGGATCGGGGACGGGCGCCGGCGACGCAACCGTCGTCTTCGACGTGGCGCCGGCCGTCGACGGCAGCCCTCCCGTCGGGGACCTGCCGGTGGTCGCCGCCCCGCCCGATCCTCCCGCCGTCTCGCGCCGCGCCGGCCGCCGCCGGCGGCGGTGGCCGCTGGTCGCCCTCCTCCTTGTCGTGCTGGCCGGGGGAGGCGGCGGGGCGG
>CAYTTL010000014.1:0-11730 GCA_964440725.1 uncultured Acidimicrobiales bacterium
GCTCACGCCGAGAGGAGGTCGCGGACGCCGCGACTGGCGGAGCGGCGGAGCTTGGCGATGGCCTTGACCTCGACCTGGCGGACACCCTCACGGGTGAGGCCGAACCGCTCGCCAACTTCTTCGAGGGTACGTGGACGGCCGCGGTCGAGGCCGTAGCGCAGGTAGAGAACTTCCCGTTCCCGGGGTTCGAGGGCGGCGAGGAGGTCGGTGACCTGGGCGGGGAGCATGGAGGAGAACACGACCTCGTCGGGCGGAGGCGCCGAGGCGTCCTCGACCAGGTCGCCGAGCTCGGCCTCGCCGTCGGTGAGCCGTTCGGACAACGACACCGGCTCGTTCAGGAAGGGCCTCAGCTCCTCGACCTTGCGCTGGGTCATCCCGAGGGCCGCGCCGACTTCGTCGGGGCGGGGCGTACGGCCCAGTTGCACCTCCAGGGCGGCGTTGGTCATCCGGATGGCCAACAGCTGGTCGCCGGCGTGCACCGGCAGGCGAATCGACCGCCCGGTGTTGGCGATGCCCCGGGCGATGGTCTGGCGGATCCACCAGGTGGCATAGGTCGAGAACTTGAAGCCGCGTCGGGGGTCGAAGCGCTCGACGGCGTGCATGAGGCCGAAGTTGCCCTCCTGGATGAGGTCGAGGAGGGGCAGACCGGAGGCCTGGTACTTCTTGGCGATGGAGACGACCAGGCGCAGATTGGCGCGGACGAACCGTTTGGTGGCCTCCTCGCCCGCCCGGACGAGGGCCTCGAGCTCACCCCGACGCTCGGCGGGCACGGGAAGCTTGTCGAGCTCCGACGCGGCCTGGCGTCCGGCGGCCGCCAGCTCGCCGAGGCGGACCTCTTCGGCCCTCGTCAACAGGGCGTGCTTACCGATGTCGTTCAGATAGAGCTGGAGGAGATCCTCTTCCTCTCCGCTCCAACCGCCCTGCTTGGCCAACGAAGCCTCCCGGGTGCACCCAAAAAGTAGCAAAGCGTGGTGAGCAACGCCGGTCGGCGCGCTGCTGTTCCGTCAGCGGCGGTCGAATCGCATGACCAGCACCACGCCGTCGTCGTCGCGACCGACCTCGCAGGCCGTCGTGACCCGTCCGATCAACCACAGGCCCCGGCCTCGCTCGGCGAGGGGTTCGGGCACCCTGGCGACGTGATCGTCGAGGTCGAAACCGGGCCCGTCGTCCCAGACGCGAATCACCAGCGAGGGCCCCTCCATGGCCATCTCCCGCCCGGAGGACGGCGCCGGCGTGGCGCTGGGCGTTGACGAGGGCCTCGTGGACGGCGAGGACGACGCCATCGGTGTCGCCCTGCCACCCGACCTCGGCAAGCGTGGAACGGACCTGCTGGCGAGCGATCGACGGCCGCGGCGAAAGTGCTTTCGGTTCGGCGAGATCGGACCCGGTCATATCTCTTCTTCCCGGCGGTAATTGCGAGCCTTTCAAGTGTTCCCCTGCCGGGGGCCGGGCTAACCCCGGTACTGCCTCATGGCTCGCCACGGCCTTGGGGCCGGGTTCAGGCGCCGAAGACGTGGGCGAGCTCCTCGGGCACCACCACGTCGAGCTGGGCATAGGTGCACGTCTCCGGCCGGCGATCCGGCCGCCACCGCTGGAAGTGGGTGGCGTGACGGAAGCGGTCACCCTGGAGGTGGTCGAAGGAGACCTCGGCGACCAGCTCGGGACGCAGGGGCTCCCACGACAGGTCGCGCTTCGCGTTCCACCGGCTCTGGGCACCGGGCATTCGCCCGGACCCGGCATCCCGCTCAGAGGGCCGCTCGGGCCCGGCATCCCGCTCAGAGGGCCGCTCGGGCCCGGCATCCCGCTCAGAGGGCGCCGTGTCCTCGGAGGCGGGCCCGGCGTCGTCGGGTGCGTTCGCCGCGCTGGCCCACTCCGCCCACGGGTGACCGTCGAGGGCGTCGGGGCGCAATGGGGCCAGCTCGTCGACCAGCTCCCGCCGCCTGGCCATGGTGAACGCCGCCGCCACTCCCACGTGGTGGAGGACGCCGCTGTCGTCGTACAGACCGAGGAGGAGGGAGCCGACGACGCCCCCACTCTTGTGCCAGCGAAAGCCGGCCACCACGCAGTCGGCCGTGCGCTGGTGCTTGACCTTGAGCATCACCCGCTCGTTCTCCCGGTAGGCCAGGTCGACCCGTTTGGCCACCACGCCGTCGAGGCCGGCGCCCTCGAATCGGTCGAACCACTGCGCCGCCACCGCCGGGTCGTCGGTGGCCGGGGTCAGGTGCACCGGGGGGCGCACGTCGGCCAGGGCCCCGGAGAGCAGGGCCCGACGTTCGACGAAGGGACGGGCGCGGACGTCGTCGTCGCCCAGGGCCAGCAGGTCGAAGGCGACGAAGGAGGCAGGGGTCTGGGCGGCCAGGAGCCGGACCCGGGAATCGGCGGGGTGGATGCGCTGGAGAAGGGCCTCGAAGTCGAGGCCGCGGTCGGACGCGATGACGATCTCGCCGTCCACCACGCAACGCGACGGCATGTGGGCCCGGATGGGGTCGGCCAACTCCGGGAAGTAGCGGGTGAGTGGGCGCTCGTTGCGGCTGCCAAGCTCGAGCTCGTCGCCGTCACGGAACACGATGCAGCGGAAGCCGTCCCACTTGGGCTCGTACACGAGCCCCTCGCCGGTGGGCAGCGTCCGGGCGAGCTTGGCCAGCATCGGGCTCACCGGAGGCATGACAGGCAGCTGCACGAGCCAGATCGTAGGGCCGGGTAGGTTCCCGGGATGGCAACCGCCGGGGAGGGCCCGCCCCGACCGCAGCCGGTGGAGGCCGCGCCGCGGGCGACCTACCGGGTGCAGCTCCACGCCGGGTTCGGGTTCGACGACGTCGCCGCCATCGCCGACTACCTGGCCGCCCTGGGGGTGAGCCACGTCTACTGCTCGCCCTACCTGCAGGCGGTGGCGGGGAGCACCCACGGCTACGACGTCGTCGACCACCGCCGTCTGAACCCCGAGCTGGGTGGGGTCGAGGCCTTCGAACGCATGACCCAGGCCCTGGCCGCCGCCGGCCTGTCGCAGGTGGCCGACATCGTCCCCAACCACATGGCCGCCATCGCCGGCCAGAACCGCTGGTGGTGGGACGTGCTCGAGAACGGGCCGTCGAGCCGGTGGGCCGACGCCTTCGACATCGACTGGGGAGACCAGCCCGCTCAACGGGCCGCCGACGCCGCCCGGGTGCTCCTGCCGATCCTGGGCGACCACTACGGGCGCCTGCTGGAAGCGGGCGAGCTGTGCCTCACCCGGGACGGGCCGGCGTTCGTCGTCCGCTACCACGAGCACGCCGTGCCGGTCTCACCCCGCACCCTCGACGTGGTGCTGGGCCGGGCCGCCGCCCGGTGCGGTTCCGACGAGCTGGCCACCCTGGCCGCCGCCCTCGGGCGTCTCCCCCCGGCCACCGCCACCGACCGCACCAGCGTTCGGGAGGGCCACCGCGACAAGGAGGTGCTCGGCACCCTTCTCGCCCGGCTGCTGAGAGACGATCCGGCGGTGGCCGCGGCCGTCGACGGGGTCGTGGCCGCGACCAATGCCGACCCCGACGCCCTCGACGCCCTGCTGGCCCGTCAGAACTACCGCCTGGCCCATTGGCGGGTCGCGTCCGAGGAGCTCGACTACCGACGGTTCTTCGACATCTCCACCCTCATCGGCCTGCGCATGGAGCTGCCCCACGTCTTCGACGAGACCCACGAGTTGGTCCTCGGCCTGGTGGCCGACGGCACCGTCACCGGCCTGCGCGTCGACCACCCCGACGGCCTGCGCGATCCCGAGGGGTATCTGCGGCAACTGTTCGAGGCCGCCGGCGGGGCCTGGGTCGTCGTCGAGAAGATCCTGGAGCCGGGCGAGGAGCTGCCGCCGACCTGGCCGGTCGCCGGCACCACGGGCTACGACTTCCTCAACCTGATCGGTGGCCTGTTCGTCGACCCGAGCGGCGAGAAGCCCCTGACCGAGTTGCACACCCGCTTCACCGGCGCACCCGACAGCTACTCCGACGTGGTCAGGGAGAAGAAGCACCTGGTCATGCGGGAGGCGCTGGCGGCAGACCTGCGGCGGGTGGTCGAGCTGGCCATGGCCGTGTGCGGCCACCACCGTCGCTACTGCGACTACACGCGGTCGGAGGTGGCCGGGGCGGTCGCCGAACTGGTGGCCTGCTTCCCCGTCTACCGCACCTACGTCCGTCCCGGGCAGCCCGTGACCGACGTCGACGTGGCCCACGTGGTGGTGGCGGCCACCGACGCCGGGTCGCGCCGTGCCGACCTCGACCCCGACCTGTTCACGTTCCTGGCCGACGTCCTCCTCCTACGCGTGCCGGGCGAGGCCGAGACCGAGCTGGCCCTGCGCTTCCAGCAGCTCACCGGGCCGGTGATGGCCAAGGGCGTCGAGGACACCGCCTTCTACTGCTGGCGACGCCTGGTGTCGCTCAACGAGGTGGGGGGCGACCCCGGCCGTTTCGGCACCACGGTCGCCGAGCTCCACCTGTCGAACCGCCGGGCCGCCGAGGCCTGGCCGTCCGGTCTGTCCGCCCTCTCGACCCATGACACCAAGCGCAGCGCCGACGCGCGCGCCCGCATCGGCCTGCTCTCGGAGATCCCCGACCAGTGGGCCCTGGCCGTGCGGCGGTGGTCGGCCATGAACGAAGCCCACAAGACCGACGGGCTCCCCGACCGTGGCGCCGAGTACCTGCTCTACCAGACCCTCGTCGGAGCCTGGCCCCTGCCCGCCGACCGGGCGGTGGCCTATATGGACAAGGCGGCACGCGAGGCCAAGGAGCACACCTCCTGGACCCGGCCCGACCCGGACTACGACCAGGCCCTGGCTGCCTTCGTCGCCGCGGTGGTGGGCGATCCGGGCTTCAGCGCCGACCTGGCCGCCTTCGTCACCCCCCTCGTGGCGCCCGGGCGGGTGACGTCGCTCGCCCAGGTCCTGCTCACCCTCACGTCACCGGGGGTGCCGGACCTCTACCAGGGCTCGGAGTTGTGGGACCTGAGCCTGGTCGACCCCGACAACCGCCGTCGGGTCGACTACGGCGCGCGCCGCCGGCTTCTGGACCACGTCGCCACCGCCGGGCCCGACGAGGTGTGGCCGGCGTCGGTCGACGACGGGGGGGCGGCCAAGCTCTGGCTGATCCGCCGGGGCCTGGAGGTCCGCCGGGCGCGGGTCGCCGCCTTCGCCCCGGGGTCGTCCTACGAGGCCCTCGCCACCTCCGGTGACAACGCCGACCACGCCGTCGCCTACTGCCGCCACCACCAGGTGGCCGTGGTGGTGCCCCGCCTGGTCATGGGCCTGGGCGGCACCTGGGGCGACACGACCGTCGAGCTGCCCCCGGGACGGTGGTCCGACGTCCTCGGCGGAGCCGTCGTCGACGGGGGACCGGTGGGGCTGGCCGGCCTGCTCGACCGCTTCCCCGTCGCCCTTCTGGTCGCCGGATGACCGGCGGCTTCGAGGTGTGGGCCCCCCGGGCGGGTGAGGTGGCGCTCGTGGTCGACGGTGATCGCCTGGCCATGGACGGGCCCGACGCCGACGGGTGGTTCCGCACGCCTGTGCCCACCGCTGCGGACACGGCATTCGGGGGCGACTACTCCTTCTCGCTCGACGGCGGTCCGCCGCTGCCCGACCCGCGCTCGCCGTGGCAGCCCGAGGGGGTCCACGGGCCGTCCCGGCGGGTCGACCACGACGCCTTCACCTGGTCCGACGAGGGTTGGCGGGCGCCGTCGCTGGCCGACGGCGTGGTCTACGAGTTGCACGTCGGCACCTTCTCCGTCGACGGCACCTTCGACGGTGCCGTGGCCCACCTCGACCATCTCGTCGATCTCGGGGTGACCACGGTGGAGGTGATGCCGGTGGCCGAGTTCCCCGGCCGCCGGGGCTGGGGCTACGACGGTGTCGACCTGTGGGCGCCCCACTCGGCCTACGGGGGCCCCGACGGCTTCAAGCGCTTCGTCGACGCCTGTCACTCCCGGGGCCTGGCCGTGGTGCTGGACGTGGTCTACAACCACCTCGGTCCCGACGGGAACTACCTGCCGCAGTTCGGGCCCTACTTCACCGACCGCTACTCCACCCCGTGGGGCGAAGCCGTCAACTTCGACGGCCCCGACAGTGACCCGGTCAGGGCGTTCGTGGTCGACAACGCCTGCATGTGGGTGCGCGACTACCACGTCGACGGCCTGCGCCTCGACGCCGTGCACGCCATCTTCGACATCTCGGCCACCCACATCGTCGAGGAGGTGGCGGGTGCCGTGCACCGCCTGGCGGCCACGCTCGGGCGCCCGGCCTGGGTCGTCGCCGAGAGCGACCTGAACGACCCTCGGGTGGTGCGGGAGCCCGACGTGGGCGGCTGGGGCTGCGACGCCCAGTGGAGCGACGACTTCCACCATGCCCTGCATGCCGTTCTCACCGGGGAACGCTCGGGGTACTACGCCGACTTCGGGTCGGTCGCCCAGCTGGCCAAGGCCCTGCGGCAGGCGTACGTGTACGACGGGTGCCGGTCGGACCATCGCCGTCGCCGCCACGGGCGTCCGCCCACGGGAGTGGCCCTCAGCCGTTTCTTCGGCTTTCTCCAGAACCACGACCAGGTCGGCAATCGGGCGGCCGGTGAGCGGTCGGCCGCCCTCGTGGGCACGGGCCGGCTCAAGATCGCCGCCGCCCTCGTGCTCTGCTCGCCGTTCGTACCCATGCTGTTCCAGGGTGAGGAGTGGGGGGCGTCGACGCCGTTCCAATACTTCACCGACCACGGCGACGCCGACCTGGGCCGGGCGGTGAGCGAGGGACGGCGCCGCGAGTTCGCCGCCTTCGGGTGGGAGCCCGACGACGTCCCCGACCCGCAGGACCCCGAGACCTTCCAGCGCTCGCGCCTCGACTGGGACGAACCCGGTCGCTCGCCCCACGCCGAGATGCTGGCCTGGCACCGCCATCTCATCCGGCTGCGGCGGGAGGTGCCGGCCCTGTCCGGCGACGACGTCGACGTCCGCTACGACACCGACGCCCGGTGGTTGGTGGTCGAGCGGGGCCCGGTGTCGGTCGTGTGCAACCTGGCCGACGTCGAGCAGGCGGTGCCGCTGGGCGAGGGCCAGGAGGGAGGGGCGCTCGACCTCTCGGTCGCCGGCATCCTCGCCGACGACGGCCGCTCCGTCGTCGTGGCCCCCGAAACCGTGCTCATCCTCGGCTGACCCCAACCGTTCTTTGCGCGATTTGTAACAACAGATGTTGGAAATCGCGCTCAGAACGGCGGGGGTGGGTCAATGGGTGGCGGCCCAGGCCACCAGGTCGTCGGCGGAGCGGGTGTTGACCACGGAATCGAGGGGCACATCGGCCTCGGCCGCCCGGCTGCAGCCGTTGACGAGCCATTCGAGCTGGCCGGGGGCGTGGGCGTCGGTGTCGATCGACAGCGCGCAGCCGGCAGCCACGGCCTGGCGGAGCAGGCGCATCGGCGGGTCGAGGCGCTCGGGGCGGGAGTTGATCTCCACCGCGGTGCCCGTGGCCGCGCAGGCGTCGAACACGGCCTCGGCGTCGAAGGTCGACTCGGGCCGGCCGCCGCCCCGGCCGCGGCCGGCGGTGGTGGCGGCCCTGCCACCCCGCTCAGCGGGCCGCTCGGGCCCAGGCGGCAGGAGGCGTCCGGTGCAATGGCCCAGGATGTCGACGTGGGGGCTCTGCACGGCGGCGATCATGCGCCGGGTCATCTCCGGCGCCTCCATCCGCAGCTTCGAGTGCACGCTGGCCACCACCACGTCGAGCGAGGCGAGCAGCTCCTCCTCCTGGTCGAGGCCGCCGTCGAGGAGGATGTCGACCTCGATGCCGGTGAGGATCCGGAACGGGGCCAGCTCCTCGTTGACGCCGGCCACCACCTCCAGCTGCTGGCGGAGCCGCTCGGGCGAGAGGCCGTGGGCGATGGTCAGCCGGGGCGAATGGTCGGTGAGCACCATGTATTCGTGCCCCAGATCGCGGGCCGCTCTCGCCATCTCGTCGATGGGGCTTCCCCCGTCGGACCAGTTGGAGTGGGTGTGGCAGTCGCCGCGGAGGGCGTCGCGGATCTCTTTCGCCCGGCCGGTCGGCGCCGCCGCCTCCTCCTCGGGTGCCACGTCCTCCTCGAGGCGGGCCAGGTAGTCGGGCACCCCTCCGGCCACCGCCTGGGTCACGACCTCGGCCGTCTTCTCACCCACGCCCCTCAGGTCACGGAGGCGGCCCTGCTCGGCCCGGCTTCGGACCTCGGCCGGGTCGAGCGCCGACAGGGTGGCCACCGCCCCCCGGAAGGCCCGCACCCGGTAGGTGGGGGCGCCGGACCGCTCCAGCAGATAGGCGATGCGCTCCAGGGCCTGTACCGGGTCCACGGACCCCGCAGCGTACCGTCGTGGGCGTCATGACCCACGTCGTCGTACTCGCCGACACCCACATCCGGCGGGGATCGTCGCGCCGGATGTCCGACGCCGCCTACGCCCACCTGGAGGACGCCGACGTCATCCTGCACGCCGGTGACGTGGTGATCGGCGACGTGCTCGACGAGCTGGGCGGGTTCGGACCCGTCCACGCCGTGCTCGGCAACAACGACGCCGACCTGGTGGGCCTGCTCCCCGAGACCCGCCTGCTCGACGTCGAAGGCCTGCGCATCGGGATGATCCACGACAGCGGGCCGTCGACGGGCCGGGCCGGTCGCATGCGACGTCGGTTCCCGGACGCCGATGTCGTGGTGTTCGGCCACAGCCACATCCCGTGGGACACCGACGGCGTCGACGGCCAGGTGCTGTTCAACCCGGGATCCCCGACCGAGAGGCGGGCGCAACCCCACCGGACGCTCGGCACCCTCGACATCGACGACGGCCGGCTCGTGGCCCGCCGGATCCACCAGGTGTAGAGGTTCGCCGGGTCGATGCGGCCCTGGGGGTGGACTACCCCACCAGTTCCCGGACCAGCTGCTCGCTCTCGGGGGTGGGTTCCAGGTCGAGATCGCCCAGACGGGACTTCAGGCGGCGGAAGGTGGCCTCGACCTCGTCGGGTCGCGACTGCGTGGCATGCAGGCGCATGATCCTCCGGTAGAGCTGCTCGGCCACGGGATCGACTTCGACGGCGTGGGAGAGAGCGTCGAGGGCCCCTCCGACGTCGCCGGCCACCAGGCGGGTGGCGGCGAGCGACACCAGCACGTCGACGGCCCGCCGCCGCAGGTCCTCACGGGGCACCTCGGCCCAGGCCCAGTCGACGCCGGCCAGGAGCTCACCGCCGTACAGGTCGGCCGCGTCCTGGAGGCTCGCCGCCCATCCGGGATCGCCGGTGCCGGCTCCGGGCTTCGGCAGGGCAGCCTGGAACCGCCAGAGGTCGACCTCGAAGACCGGCTGGATGCGGTAGCGGTCGCCCTCGCGCTCGATGATCTTGAGGGACTTCGTCCCGGTGACGCCGCGAAGGCGGCTGCGCAGGTTGCCCAGCGCCGTCCAGAACCACTCCGAGCCGCGTCCGGGGTCGGCCTCGGGCCACAGCGCCTCGGTGGCGACGTCGAGGGTGGTGCCCTCGGGGTGCAACAGGTAGAACGCGAGAAGCTCACGGGCCTTGGCTCGCAGGCCGCTGCGGACCTCGGAGCCGCCCACGTCGATGCGGTAGGGCCCGAGCACCCTGACTTTGATCGGCGCCGAGCCGAAGGCGGTGAGCACGGGGAACGGCTCGTCGCCGACGTCGACCACGGGGACGGTTTGGTCGGCATCGGTGCGGGCGGCCGCCAGCAGGTCGAGCAGCTCCGAGGCGGGCCCGAGGCCGAGGCCGAACATCCGGGCACCGACGAGGTCGGGAGCGCCTTCGGGAGGCGTCACCGTGCGGACGCCGGCGTCGTCCCGCAGGGACACGACGGTGGCACCGGCGGGGGCGGTGCCGACGACGAGGACGTGGACGCCGACGGTCCTCCCCCGCCGGGCCACGGTGACCAGGCGGCCCTCCTGGTCGGAAGCCACTGCGGTGACGGCCAGGACGACCGCAGGATGCTCCGTGGACCCGCCGCGACGTTCGATCTCGGCTTCGACCCGGTCGAGGGCGGCGGCCAGGTCGTCGTGGCGCTCGAGACCGGGGAAGGGCGCGGCGGGCGGTAGGAGGTCGCCGGCGACGATCGCCAGACCCGCCGACGCCTCGGTGGTGGCGAGGAAGGTGATGACCAGCGCCCGACCGGCGTCGTGGGCGTCGGTGCCGACCACGGCCAGGGGGCCGGCCGCCAGGTCGACGGCCACCTCCTTGCCGCCACGTTCGGCCGCGGCGACCAGGGAGGCGGGCGGGGCCGCGGCCAGGGCGCGTCCACCAGTTCCGGCGCGGGCGGTTCCGCCGCCGCCCCAGGCCATGTCCCGTCGGGCCAGGGCGAAGCGCTCCAGGCGCCGGCAGAGCTCACCGGCGAAGGGATCCTGCCGGAACAGCCCGGCGACCGGAGCCCCGGCGCGCCGCCGGCGACGGCGGCGGAGGCGGGCCCGGCCCAGGGCGACGCTCACCCCGAGGGCCAGCGTGGGTCCGACGCTGACGCCGGGCAGAACGCAGGTGACCGAGTCTCGTCCCTCGGCGGCGTCGCCGGACTCGTCGGTGCTCTCCCTCTCCGGGGGCGGGCTGTCGGTCGACGGTTGCCCATCGGCGTCCGACGAACGCTCGGGAGGGCGGGAGACGGCGCCGGCGTCGGCCGATGGGGCCGGCGGTTGCGGGGGGCGATCCGTACCGACCGGGGCCGACAGGTTGCCGGTCGGCGCGCCCGGGCGGGCGGTGTGCGGAGGCTGACCGGCGTGGCCGGGACCGGCTCCGGGCACCGGGGTGGCCCGGATGAACGGCTCCGTCCTGGCGGGAGGAGGGGCCCCGTCGGCCGGCACGGCGCGGGCGACCGGCACCGCTCTGGCGTCGTCGGGCACGGCCTCGCCGGTCGGCAGGGCCTCGCCGGTCGGCGGGGTTCCGGCGACCGGCATGGTTCCGGCGACCGGCATGGTTCCGGCGACCGGCATGGCTCCTGCGACCGGCATGGTTCCTGCGACCGGCATGGCCTCGGTGGGAGGCCTGGCCTCGGCGGGCGTCATGGGTGCGCCGGCGGGCATGGCCTCGCCGGGGGGCATGGCCTCGCCGGGGGGCCTGGCCTCGGCGACCGGCATCGCTTTGGCGTTCGGGTCCGGCCCGACCGGTGGGGCCAGTATCGGGGCGAGGGAATCGGCGACGGCGGCCGGCAGGGCCTCCGACAGGGCGGCCCCGAGCTGGGCGATGGTGGTTCGCAGCTCGGCGACGGCATTGGCGACGGAGGCGGTGACAGCGGGCTGCACCGCCTCGGCGACCAGCGCGGGCAGTGACCCGGCGAGCTGGGTGTGGGCGTCCCGGAGGGCGGCCGCCTCGTTGCGAAGCTGTGCAGAGCGGCCTTCCAGCTCGGCCAGTGACAGGTTGAGCTCGGCCTGCTCGGACCCGGCGATGCGCTCGACGGCCTCCTCCTGCCTCTGGAGCCGGTTGGCCAGGCCCCGGAGGCCGGCGTTGACGTCGTCGAACTCCCCGCGCAACCAGGCGAGGACCTCGGCGGCAGGGTCGGCCACGGGAGGCGGCGGGTCAGGCCACCCGCCCCCGGTGCCCGGACCGGCGTCGTAGGCGTCGTCGACCCTGTCCGGGGCCGGAACGTTGTCGGTCTCCGCCTGGATCTCGGCGGCGATCTCGGCCTTGATCTCGGCCTCGACTTCGGCGACCGGGGCGGGCGTCGGGTTCCCGGGGGCCCGGTGGTCGGGGCGCCGCGGCGACGTCACCCGGTCTGCCGAACCGTCGCGCTCGGGCCC
>CAYTTL010000014.1:11830-22882 GCA_964440725.1 uncultured Acidimicrobiales bacterium
CCGACACCGCTTGAGCCGATGGACAGGCTCGGGGCCCACCTGGGCATGGCGCCGGGCCACCTCTGGGTGAAGCGGGACGACATGACCGGCCTCGCCGGTGGTGGCAACAAGGCCCGAAAGCTCGAGTACCTGTGTGCCGACGCCCTCGACCAGGGCTGCGACACCCTGGTCACCGGTGGCGGAGCCCAGAGCAACCACGTGCGCATGACCGCGGCGGCGGCGAACCGGCTGGGGATGGCGTGCACCATCGTCCTCAACGGCGAGCGTCCCGACCCGCCGACGGGCAACGTGGTCCTCGACGAGCTGCTCGATCCCGAGATGGTGTGGGCCGGCCGCCAGGGCGAGCTCGACTACTTCGGCATCGAGGCGGCCATCGAGAACGCCTGCCGGCGCCTGGCGGAGGCCGGCCGCCGTCCCTATGCCATGCCCATCGGCGGGGCGAGCACGGTGGGCGCCCTCGGCTACGCCCGGGCCGCCGTGGAGCTGGTGGCCCAGGACCCGGGATTCGACCTGGTGGTCGTGGCCGACGGTTCCGGGGGCACCCACGCCGGCCTGGTCGCCGGCCTGGGCGACCATCGCGCCGTCTACGGCGTCGACGTGGGGGCCCGGCCCAACCTCGACGAGACGGTACCGGCCAAGGCGGCCGAGGTCGCCGCCCTCGCCGGGTTCCCCGTCCCCGTCGGTGATCCCGACACGTCGGGCCTCCCTGCGGCCGTCATCGACCACGACCGCTTCGGCGCGGCGTACGGCGCCCAGACCGAGGAGACCCGCCAGGCCCTGCGCCTGGCGGCCCGCTGCGAGGGCCTGATCCTCGACCCCGTGTACACGGGCAAGGCCATGGCCGGGCTGGTGGCCGGGGTGGCATCCGGTCGCATCCCCGTCGATGCCCGGGTCGTGTTCATCCACACCGGGGGGCTCCCCGCCCTCTTCGCCGCCGGTTTTCCCGAATGGCTCCGCCGTGGATGACGGGTCCGCTTTGAGCAACGACCCGGAGGAGCCGTATGGTCGCGACGGAATGGCCGACGAGACCGTAGTCAGGACCCGCAGTCGGATCGCGGCCTACGTGGCCCTGACCAAGCCGCGGATCATCGAGTTGTTGCTGGTGACGACGGTTCCGACGATGGTCGTCGCCGAGCGTGGCCTCCCGTCGGGTTGGCTGATCCTGGCCACGCTGGTGGGTGGCGCCCTGGCCGCGGCCGGGGCCAACACCATCAACATGTACGTCGACCGCGACATCGACAAGCTCATGAAGCGTACGAGCGGCCGGCCCCTCGTCACCGGTGAGATCGCACCCACCAGCGCCCTCATCTTCGCCGTCGCCCTCGAAGCCGCCGCCGCAGTGGAGCTCTGGCTGCTCGTCAACCCCCTGAGCGCGGTGCTGGCGCTGAGCGCCACGCTGTTCTACGTCTTCGTGTACACGCTGTGGCTGAAGCGCACGTCGTCGAACAACATCGTGATCGGCGGTGCGGCGGGAGCCGTGCCCGTTCTCGTCGGGTGGGCGGCGGTGACCAACTCGCTGGGCCTGGCGCCCCTCGTCCTGTTCGCCATCATCTTCTACTGGACCCCCCCGCACTTCTGGGCCCTGGCCATCCGGTACCGGGAGGACTACGCCGCCGCCGACGTGCCGATGCTGCCGGTGGTGGCGTCGTTCGCCCAGACGGCCCGCAAGATCGTGATCTACACGGTGGTCCTCTGGGCCATCACCCTGGTGTTCTGGCCGGTCGGTGGGATGGGCAACCTCTACCTGGGCGCCGCCGTCCTGCTGGGCGGAGTGTTCACCTGGAAGGCCGTCCAGCTGGCCCGCAGCGGAACCACCGAGCGGGCCATGGGCCTGTTCGGATGGTCGATCACCTACGTCACCCTGCTCTTCGGGGCCATGGCGGCCGACCAGCTCATCCAGTAGTTCCCCGGGGCGAGTCGCCCCCGAGGGTGCTGCGCCGATGCCGCCAAGTCGATCCGCCGGGGGGCTGCTGTATAGAGTCCGCCGGGATGTCTGCGACCGACACGACCGAGGAGCACGAAGTCGAGGTTCCGGCCGTCGATGATCCGCCCGTGTCGGCACCCTGGACGCCGGGAACCGACCACAAGGTGGTCGGAACGCTCTTCGTCGTCGTCGGCCTCCTCTGCCTGGTGGCCGCGGGCGTGCTGGCCCTGGTGCTGCGGGCCCAGCTCAGCGGGTCCGACACCGGCCTGGTCGACAACACGACCTACCGCCAGCTGTTCACCCTGCACGGGGTCCTGGGGGTCTTCGGCTTCCTCGGTCCCGTCTGGGTCGGCCTGGCCACGGCCATGGTGCCTCTCCAGATCGGGTCGACGCGCCTGGCCTTTCCCCGGCTACAGCCCCTCGCCCTGTGGATGGTGGTGGTCGGAGCGGCCATGATCGTGGCCTCGCCGTTCGTGGCGGGCGCCGAGGTGATCAACGGGTGGGCGCTCTCCGCACCGATTCCCGAAGGTGCGGCGTTCGACGGTGAGGGCCCCGACCTGCTGATCCTGGGCGTTGCCGTGATCGCCGTCGCCCTGGTGTTGGCCGCGATCAACCTGATGGTCACGGTGGTCAAGATGCGGGCTCCCGGCCTCACCCTGCGTCGCACGCCCCTGTTCTCGTGGTCGGTGCTCGTCTCCGGGTCGGTCTTGATCCTCGCCCTGCCCGTGCTCGTCGGTGGCCTGGTCATGGTGTTCGTCGACCGTCAGTACGACGGCCACATCTTCAACGGGTTCACCGGGTCGGGCGGTGGCGACCCGCTGCTCTGGCCGCGCCTGTTCTGGTTCGCCGCCTATCCGACGCTGTGGGCCCTGCTGCTGCCCGGCCTCGGGGTGGTGTCCGAGATCGTGCCCGTCTTCGCCCGGCGTCGCCTGTTCTCCCACCAGCGGGCCACCGCCGCCCTGGGAGCGATCGGCGTACTGGCCTTCGCCGGCTGGGGGAGTGAGCTACCGGGGTTGTCCAGGGGCCGAGCCCTGTTCGCCCTCGGCGCCCTGGCCGTGCTGGCGCCGGTGGCCCTGCTGGTCGCCAACTGGCTGGCCACCATCGGCACTGCGCTCCGGCAGCGAACGGCAACGGCCTCCGACCTCATGAGCGCCCCGATGGTGTACGCCGGGGGCTTCATGGCCGTGCTGGCGGTGGGCCTGGCCGGCGGAGCGGTCGCCGCCGTGGGGGCGGGTACGTCGCTGCACCGCAATTACTGGCAGGTGGCGACCCAGCACACCCTGTTCTTCGGGGCGGCCACGCTCGCCGTGGTGGCGGCCCTGGCCTACTGGGCCCCCAAGCTCTGGGGCTTCCACCTGTCGGAGAAGGGCAGCTTGCCCACCGCCGCCCTCATCGTCGGCGGCATGGTCGTCTCCTTCGGCGCCATGTTCGTCCTCGGGTTCCAGGACATGCACGTGCACGTGTCCAGCTTCGACGCCGACGACGACTTCGGCCCCGCCAATCTCGTCGCCACCATCGGGTCGGTCGTCACCGCCGTAGGCGTCCTGGCGTTCGTGGGTGACCTGGCCGTCAACGTGGTCGGCCGACGAGGCCGGCGCGCCGAGGACGACCCATGGTCGGGCCACACCCTGGAGTGGGCGACGTCGTCGCCCCCGCCCTCCTACAACTTCGACCGTCTTCCCGACATCCGCTCCGAGGCGCCCATGCTCGACCTGCGAACGACTCCGACCGACTCCACCATCGACGCTTCGGGGATCCCGCAGGCGACGCTGGACCGGGCGGGCCGCTGATGGCCGTCACCACGCCGGTTCGCGCCACGGCTCCCCCGGCGACCACTCCGGGTCTGTCCCTCCCAGCCCTGCCCGCCGGGGCCGACTCGCCGACGCCGGCCGGTCGCCCGCACGGAACCACCCTGCTGGGAATGAAGCTCTTCCTGGCCGCCGACGCCATGGTGCTGGTGAGCCTGCTGGTGGCCTACTTCACCATCAAGGGTTCCTCGCCGGCGTGGCCGGCCCGCGGTGTGCAGCTCGGCACCTACCTGCCCACCACCATCACGATCACCGCCAGCATGGCCGCCGCCTCGATGGCGTGGATGGTCGTGGCCACACGTCGTAACGACCAGCGCAATGCCTTCGCCGCCGGCGTGCTCACCGTGGTCCTGGGCGTGGCCATGGCCAACGCCCAGTGGTATGCCATCGACAACGCAAACTTCGCGGCGTCCGACCACGCCTACGGCACCCTCTACTGCGTCCTCCTCGGATTCCACCTGGCCCACGTGATCGCAGGGATCGTCATGGTGATGGTCGTGGCCGGCCAGAGCCTCGCCGGGCACTACGGCAGCGACGACCACGAGCCCCTCTCGGCTGCGGCCTGGTTCTGGCAGTACACCAACGTGGTGTTGACCGCCGTGGTGACCGCCCTGTTCATCGTGAGCCCCCATGCCCACCCGTAGGGCGGCGGTCGTGCCGGTCAGGAGAGAGGGTCGACCGTGCTGAGCCTGTCGTCGAAGGTCTTCCTACGCCTCGCCGGGCTGGCCTTCGTGCTCGCCCTGGTCTACGGCATCCTCACCGGTAACCGTGACGGCGTCCTTTTCTACCTGGGGCTGTCGATGGTCGCCGTCTTCGCCGGGGTGACGGTCACCGTGGCGCGCGAGAACGAGTTCGCCCCCCATGCCGCCGCCGCCGCCTCCTCCCCCTCACCGGAGTTGCACCGGGTTTCGTGGGCCCGTCCGGTCGCCGGGGCGCTGTGGCCGGCCATGGGTGCGACGGCGCTGGCGCTGGTGCTCCTCGGGTTCATCATCGGCCCGGTGGCGGCGGTCGCCGGCCTGGTGTTGGGGGCGGCCGCCATCGTCGGCTGGGTGACCGGCATCTCCAGCGATCACACCGGACGGGAGCTCGACCTCACGCCTCTGGGCCTTCCCGTGGTGGGCCTGTTCTTCATCTTCGGGCTCATGTTCTTCCTGTCCCGCGTCCTGCTGGCGGTCCCGGAGCACGAGGCCACGATCACCGCCCTGATCATCCCGATCATCATCATGGGCGCCGCCACCCTCCTGGTGGTGCGCCCCAGCCTGGAGAAGCGGTCGATCATCACGATGCTCGGGGTGGCCGGGTTGGCGATGGCGGCGGCGGGCATCGTTGCCGCGGCCATCGGGCCCCGCGAGATCCACAGGCCCGAGGGCGTGGCCGGAGACCCGGTGACGGTGAGTGCCGAGGGGATCCAGTTCGTCGAGAAGGAGCTCACCGTGAAGGCCGAGGTGCCCGTCGAGATCGCCTTCGACAACCGGGACGACGTCGCCACGCCCCACAACGTGGCCGTCTACCGCGACCCCGAGTTCACCCAGGGAGTGTTCATCGGCGACGTCATCCCCGGGGAGTCGAAGATCGACTACCAGTTCGAGGCCCCGGCCCCGGGCACCTACCCCTTCCGTTGCGACATCCACCCGAACATGCTGGGCACGCTGATCGTGAAGTGAGCCGGGCCCTAATTGGACGAACGCGTGGGAGTCGGGTGACAGTGGGGCCCATCACGCCGGGCACCACGACAGGGGGATCAGGGAAGTGAGCAGGGTGGCCAGACAACGGGCCCGCGGGGGACAGTGCCGTGGTCTGCGTCGGTTGCGCCTCGGTCTCGGCCTCGGCGTCCTGATCCTGCTCGCCACCGCCTGCGCGTCGGACGCTCCGATGGACACGTTCAAGCCCGCGGGCCCGAACGCCCGCACCATCGACAACCTGATCACCCCGGTCTTCTGGGTGGCGGGGGTCGTCTTCGTGGCCGTCGAGGGCCTGGTGCTGTTCTTCGTGATCCGGTACCGCCACCGCGACAACAGCCCCGAACCGGTACAGATCCACGGCAACAGCCGCCTCGAGGTCGGGTGGACCCTGGTTCCCGCGGCGATCCTCGTGGCCGTCGCCATTCCCACCATCGCCACCATCTTCGACCTGGCCCGCGAGCCGGCCAACGCCATCAACGTCACCGTCACCGCCCGCCAGTGGTGGTGGGAGTACAACTACACCGATCTCGGCGTGGTGACGGCCAACGAGCTGCACATGCCGGTCGACCGGCCCCTGGAGATCACCCTCATCGGCGACGACGTGATCCACAGCTTCTGGGTGCCCAGCCTGGCGGGCAAGACCGACGTGGTGCCGGGGCGGGAGAACCACATGAACATGAAGGGTGACAAGGTCGGCACCTACCTCGGGCAGTGCACCGAGTTCTGTGGGCTCAGCCACGCCAACATGCGCCTGAAGGCGTTCGTGCAGACCCCGGCCGACTTCCAGGCGTGGGTCGACGACCAGCGGCGGGCCGCGGCCACGCCCCCGCCCGGTGACGCGGCCGACGGGCTGGCCGTGTTCAACGCCAAGGGCTGTGGCGGCTGTCACGCCATTCAGGGCGTGTCCGCCGGCGCGTCCGCTCCCAGCCTCACCCACCTGGCCAGCCGCACCACGTTCGCCGGTGCCCTCTTCAACCTGACCCCCGAGAACCTGCGGACCTGGCTGGAGAACCCGCCGGCCGTCAAGCCCGGGGCCAAGATGCCCGACCTCAACCTCAGCGGCGACGAGATCACCAAGCTCATCGCCTATCTCGAGACCCTCAAGTGACCCACGACGTCGCAAGGGGACGCGGAGGCAGCCACAGATGACCATCCTCGACGAGCCCACCCGCCCCACGACCGTTCCCCCCGACGAGCCTGTCCGCCTGCTGAAGCGGCCGACCGGCTACTCGAAGGGCATCTGGGGATGGGTCACCACGGTCGACCACAAGAAGATCGGCATCATGTACGGGGTCTCGGCCTTCGTGTTCTTCCTGCTGGGGGGCCTCGAGGCGCTGCTGCTCCGGGTACAGCTGGGCTCGCCCAACAGCACCTTTCTCAGCGCCGACACCTACAACCAGGTGTTCACCATGCACGGCACCACGATGATCTTCCTGTTCGTGATGCCCCTGTCGGCCGCCTTCGCCAACTACTTGCTTCCGATCCAGATCGGCGCCCGCGACGTGGCCTTCCCCCGCCTGAACGCCTTCGGGTTCTGGGTCTTCCTCACCGGCGGGCTGTTCATGTACTCCAGCTTCCTCCTGGGTGGCGCCCCCAACGGCGGGTGGTTCGGCTACGCCCCCAACACGCTCACCGCGTACAGCCCCGGCCACAACATCGACTACTGGGTGTTCGGCCTCCAGATCCTCGGGATCGCGTCGCTCACCGGGGCGGTGAACCTGATCGTCACCGCCATCAACATGCGGGCGCCGGGGATGAGCCTGTTCCGCATGCCCATCTTCACCTGGATGTCGCTGGTGGCCCAGTTCCTCCTGCTCTTCGCCATCCCCGTCATCACCGTGGCCCTGTTCCTGCTCATGTTCGACCGCCAGTTCGGCGCCAACTTCTTCAACGCCCAGGCCGGCTCGGACCCACTCCTGTGGCAGCACCTCTTCTGGCTCTTCGGCCATCCGGAGGTCTACATCCTCATCCTGCCGGCCATGGGCATCGTGTCGGAGGTGATCCCGGTCTTCGCCCGGAAACCCCTGTTCGGGTACCAGGTCATGGTGTTCTCCGGCATCGCCATCGGGTTCATGGGCTGGGGTGTGTGGGCCCACCACATGTTCGCGACGGGGCTGGGCCCGGTGGCCACCTCCGCCTTCGCGGCGTCCACCATGTTCATCGCCGTACCGACAGGTGTGAAGATCTTCAACTGGCTGGCCACGTTGTGGCGCGGCAAGATCCGGCTCACCGCGCCCATGCTGTTCGCCGTGGGGTTCGTGGCCATGTTCACCATCGGCGGGCTCTCGGGAGTCACCCACGGGGTCGTACCGGCCGACACCCAGCAGACCGACACCTACTACGTGGTGGCCCACTTCCACTACGTGCTCTTCGGCGGAAGCGTCTTCGGCCTCTTCTCGGGAATCTTCTACTGGTACCCGAAGGTCACGGGCCACATGCTGTCCGACAAGCTCGGCAAGTGGCAGTTCTGGCTGTTCATGATCGGCTTCAACATGACCTTCGGCCCCTTCCACATCCTCGGCCTGCAGGGCATGCCCCGACGCATCTACACCTACCCCTCCAACCGGGGATGGGACTTCTGGAACCTGTTCGCCACGGTGGGCTCGTTCATCATTGCCGCCGCCGTCCTGCTGTTCATGTACAACGTGTGGGTGTCGAGGAAGAACCCCAAGGTCGGCGACGACCCGTGGGACGCCCGCACCCTCGAATGGACGATCCCCTCGCCCCCGCCGGAGTACAACTTCGCCGAGGTACCCCTGGTCACCGCCCGTGACGACCTCTGGCACCGCAAGTACACCGAGGACGAGAACGGCCGTCCCGTGCGCCGTCAGTCCGGTGAGGCGACGCCCGAGGCCAGCACGGAGGCGGCGGTGAAGGCCGCCGTCGACGACGGCGACGGGTCGCAGGCCGACGGCAACGGTCAGGTCGACGAGCCCCACGCCGACGCCGACGCCGACGGCGACACCGGTGCCGATACCGGCCACGACGGCGATGGTCACGACGCCGACGACGGTCACGACGAGCCCCACATCCACCTGCCCTCGCCGTCGTACTGGCCTGCGTTCACCGCGGTAGGCCTGGCGGTGATCTCCTACGGAATGATCTACCGGGTGTGGGCCGTGGCCATCCTCGGGGGCCTGTGGGTGCTCGGCGGGCTGTACTCCTGGGCCCTGGAGCCGGCGACGGCGCCGGACGAGCCCGATCCGGGACGCGAGCTGGAGCCGGTCGGTTCCGGCCCGTCGGAGCCCACGTCCCCTCCCGGACCGGTGCAAGCCTGATGGTCGTCACCGCCAGCGAGGGTTCGCACACCGAGGTCACCGAGGAGGGCCACCCGCCGACGTCCACCGGGCTCAGCAACGAGAAGGTGGCGATGTGGGCGTTCCTGGGATCCGAGTGCCTGCTGTTCGGGGCCCTGATCTCCACCTACCTGTTGTTCCGGGGACGGAGCACCCCCGACACCATCTCGCCCCAGGACGTCTACGACATCCTGTTCACCTCGGTCAGCTCGTTCGTGTTGCTCATGAGCTCGCTCACCATGGTGCTGGCCCTGGCCGCCATCCAGCGGGGCGACCACCGTCGCCTGCGCGTGTGGCTGCTGACGACGGCCCTGCTGGGCGGCACCTTCGTGGCCGGCCAGATGTACGAGTTCACGATCTTCTACAGCGAAGGCCTCAAGATCTCCACCAACCTGTTCGGGAGCAGCTTCTACGTGCTGACCGGCTTCCACGGCGCCCACGTCACCATTGGCATCCTCATGCTGCTGTCGGTGTGGAGCCTGTCGATCCGGGGCAAGCTGGGGACGTCCCAATCGGAGACGGTCGAGCTGGTGGGTCTCTACTGGCACTTCGTCGACATCGTCTGGATCGTCATCTTCACGCTCGTGTACCTCATCCCCTGATGGCCACCGAAGCAGGAACCCGACCGCCCGAACGATCGGCCGTCGACGGGGGGTCCGTCGTCGGCGAGGACACCGGCGAACCGGGTGCCCCCCACCACGCGCACCCCACCGAGGCCAAGTACATCAAGATCGCCCTCTTCCTCGCGTTCATCACCGCGATCGAGGTGCTCGTCTACTACATCGAGTCCATCGAGGACTACCTGGTGGCGATCCTGATCACCCTGTCGCTCGTCAAGTTCGTCATCGTCGTGGGGTACTTCATGCACCTCCGCTTCGACAGCCGCCTGTTCCGACGCCTGTTCGTGCTGGGCCTGGTCCTGGCCCTGTTCGTGTACACGATCGTGCTGACCACCTTCGAGTTCTGGACGACGTGAGTTGATCGGCGCCCTTTCGGCCGCCGTGCAGCTTCCCGAGTGGCATCTGCATCTCGACGCGTGGCTGCTGATGGGCGCCATCGAGGCGATCTACCTGATCGCCGTGCGTCGGGGGCGACGATCGGGGTGCCCCACCAGTAGTCGCCAGGTCGCCATGTTCAGCGCCGGCGTGGCCGTGCTGTGGCTGGCGTCGGACTGGCCCATGCACGACGTGGCCGAGGGCTACCTCTACAGCGCCCACATGGTGCAGCACCTCCTGTTCACCCTGGTCGCGGCGGCCCTCCTCGTGCTCGGAACTCCGGCGTGGATGGGCCGGCGCCTTCTGGGCGTCGGTGGGCCTCCTTCGCGCCGGCTGCGGGTGGTCCGGTTCATGGCCCGCCCGGTTGTCGGTCTCATCCAGTTCAACCTGGTGCTCGTCCTCAGCCACTGGCCGGCGGTCGTGGAGGGCACGGTCGAGTACCACCCCCTCCATTTCGTGGCCCACGCCGTGCTCCTGGTGTCGGCGGTGCTGATGTGGCTGCCCGTGGCCAGCACCGTTCCCGAGGTCCCCCGGGCCCGCCCGGCGACCCAGATGATCTACCTCTTCCTCCAGACCGTGGTCCCCACCGTCCCCGCGTCGTTCCTGACGTTCGGGGCCAAACCCCTCTATCGCATCTACGAGACCTTTCCCCGCCTGTGGGGAATGTCGGCTCTCACCGACCAGCAGGTGGCCGGGCTGATCATGAAGATCGGAGCGGGATTCTTCCTGTGGACGGTCATCGCCGTCATCTTCTTCCGCTGGTACCGCAACGAGGAGGGCAGTGGCACGCCCGGCTCCGCGTCCCCGCCCCCGTCGGAGGCCGACGACGAGGTGCTGCTGTGGGCCGACGTCGAACGCGAGCTGCGTCGCCTGGAGACTCCTTCGGAGGGCTAGAGCTAGACCCCATTGTCCGTGCGGCGGGGGCCCTCGGGGGCCAGTGCCCCCCGAGGGGGCGGCTACCGTGCGCCAATGCTCGACCCCAGGAGGCTCCGCACCGAGCTCGACGCGGTGAAGGCCGGCCTGGCCCGGCGCGGGCTGGACACCTCCGAGATCGACACGGCCGCCGGGCTGGAGGTCCGCCATCGCGCCCTGACCTCCGACGCCAACGAGCTGCGGGCCGCCGTACGGTCGCTGTCGGCCCAGGTGGCGAGCGCCCGCCGGGCGGGCGACGACGCCGAGGCCCAGGCCCGGGCCGCCGAGAGCCGGGCCCGGGGCGACGAGGAGAAGGCGCTGGCGGCCGAGGCCGATGCAGTTGCCGACCAGCTCCGTGAGATCCTCCTGCGCACGCCGAACCTGCCCGCCGACTGTCCCGACGGCGCCGGCGCCGGCGACAACGTCGTCGTCGAC
>CAYTTL010000015.1:0-1941 GCA_964440725.1 uncultured Acidimicrobiales bacterium
TCGCTCACCCTGGCCGACGGCACCTCCATCACCACCCTCGAGCTGCAGTGGGAACTGCTCGACCTGGCCCGCAAGTACGCCAACGAACGGGGTCTCGACGCGGTGGGCGACGATGTCGGCACCGAGGTCCTCCGCCGGTGGGAGACGACCCTGACCGCCCTCGAGGACGATTTCACCAGCCTGGCCACCCAGCTCGACTGGGTGGCCAAGCACCAGTTGGTCGAGGCCTACCGGGCCCGCCACAGCCTGGGCTGGGGCGATCCCAAGCTGGCCGCCCTCGATCTCCAGTACCACGACGTGCGCCCGGGACGTTCCCTGTTCGCCCGACTCCCGATGGAGCGCCTGGTCAGCGAGGAGTCGGTGCTGACGGCCATCACCGAGCCGCCCACGACCACCCGGGCCTACTTCCGGGGCAAGTGCCTGCAGCGGTGGGCATCCGCCATCGCCGCCGCCAACTGGGATTCACTGGTGTTCGACCTCGGAGCGGATCCTCTGCGGCGCGTGCCCATGATGGAACCCCTCAGAGGAACCGCCGCCCATGTCGATACGTTGTTGGAGAGATGTAGGACCCCTGGCGACCTGCTCGAGGCGCTGGGGTCGACGTCGTAGGAGGTCACCATGACGGAACGGGAGCAGAAGCGGCGGCAGACGCCGAACCAGCCCGAAGAGGCAGTCGAGGAGCTCCCTGCCTCCTCCAAGCAGGGCGACAAGCTCAAGGCCGAGCTCGATGAGCTTCTGGACGATATAGACGAAGTGCTAGAGGAGAATGCAGAGGACTTTGTAAGAAGCTATATACAGAAGGGCGGTCAGTAACTATATCCAAATTCGACGGTCGCCTTTTGCTTGACACCGAACGCCTGTTCTCCTAGAATAGTTCCATGAAGCCATGCAACAAGTGCGGCGAACTCAAGCCGCTGGAAGATTTCTATCGAGCCGCTGGAATGAAGGACGGCCATCGGGGCGACTGCAAGGTGTGCAACCTCGCCTACCAGCACCGTCGCTACGTGGCTGACCCGGAACCGGTGAAGGCCCGCGTGAAGCGCTGGCAGCAGGCGAACGCCGAGGAGTTGAACGCCTACCGGCGTGATCGGCGGCTGGATCCGGCGGTAAAGAGCCGAGAGCGGGCCGGGCATCTTCGGCGAAAGTACGGCATCTCACTCGCTCAGTACGACGAGATGTTGGCCGCTCAGGATGGGGCGTGCTTCATCTGCAACAGCGCTCCTCGTCCGCCGTATTCCCTTCACGTCGATCACGACCATGTGACCGGGAGGATACGAGGCCTGTTGTGCTTCACGTGTAACAACGCACTCGGTGATTTCAACGACGATCCGGATCGACTGCGGATTGCCACGCACTACCTGGAGGCTGGTCTTGCCCGTGACCCGGCCATCGAGGAGCGGCTGGCCGAGCTGCGGGCCATGCGGCCCGCCTGGGACGTGGCCTGATCTCAGGCGGCGGAGCGGGAGGGGAGGTCTTCCCAGATGTCGCGAACCTCGGCCGTGGGCACGAAGACGTCCTCGCCGCCCGTGAAGAGCCAGAGCGTGGCCGTCCGGCCCCGGCCGGCTGACACCAGCGAGGCGG
The DNA here is from genome assembly GCA_964440725.1 of uncultured Acidimicrobiales bacterium. Taxonomy (GTDB): domain Bacteria; phylum Actinomycetota; class Acidimicrobiia; order Acidimicrobiales; family AC-14; genus DATAQC01. Next base: position 1,582 of record CAYTTL010000015.1, read on the forward strand.
CGTCGATGCGAGACCCGTCGACGAGGGCCACGTTCACGTGACGTCCCTCGAGTTGGTTCCAGTGGCTGATCACCTTGTCCATGGAAATCACCTCCCCCGTTGTTTTCGTCGTCTGACGACAAGAGTTGAGGGCCAGGGCCGGTGATACGCCCGATATCGTCTCGATCCGTGGCTTCTCCGTCCGGGCAGCGCCCGCCCCACGCCCTCGTCACGTCGCTGGTGTTCGGCTGCGTGGGCGTCGTGCTGGTGGTCGTCGGGGTCGTGACCGGCTCCGACGCCGCGGCCATCGCGGGCGTCGCCGCCGGCTCGGTGTCGCTCATCGCCGCCCTCGTGTGGCGTGAGCAGCTGATCGCCGCCTGG
>CAYTTL010000015.1:1951-8697 GCA_964440725.1 uncultured Acidimicrobiales bacterium
GGGAGTCCAGGCAGGGCAGGCGCCCGCCGGAATGATTGGATCGTGTGCGGCCCCCCTGAGCACTAGCCTCCGACCACAATGACGATCCCCCTCTATCGGGCCGGCGACGACCCGGGCCCCAGCTTCTCCGACCTGCTCCGGCGGTCGAGTGGCCCCGTGCCCCCGCTTCCGGTCGGTACTCCCGTGACGACCGCCCACGGAACAACCATCGTCGCCGTGCGGTACGCCGACGGCGTGGTTATGGCCGGCGATCGGCGGGCGACCGAGGGCTACAGCATCGCCCACCGGGCCATCGAGAAGGTCTTCCCGGCCGATCGCCACTCGGGGGTGAGCATCGCCGGGGCCGCCGGCCCGGCGGTGGAGATGGTGCGGCTCTTCCAGACCGAGCTCGAGCACTACGAGAAGGTCGAGGGCGTGCCCCTCAGCCTGGAGGGCAAGGCCAACAAGCTCAGCCAGATGGTGCGCAGCAACCTGCCGATGGCCATGGAGGGTCTGGCCGTCGTGCCCATCTACGCCGGCTACGACCTGGCCAGGGGAGCGGGCCGCATCTTCAAGTACGACCTCACCGGCGGGCGCTACGAGGAGGACGACTTCCACGCCACCGGGTCAGGAGGCCGCGACGCCCGCACCACGATCAAGCTGGGCTGGCGCGAGGGGCTCGACCAGGCGGCCGCCATCGAGCTGTGCATCGAGGCCCTGTACGAGGCGGCCGACGAGGATTCGGCCACCGGCGGCCCCGACGTGGTCCGGGGCATCTATCCGACCGTCGCCACCATCACCGGGGCGGGCTTCGACCGGGTGGCCGACGACGAGGTGGCGGAACGCTTCGGCGGGTTGATCCGCCGCAAGACCGCAGCAGGTGAGCGGCCATGACTGAGCACCGGGCGGCGACCCCATGAGCGAGCACCGAAGCGAAGCGGAGGAGCGCAGCTCACGACAAGCACAGCGCCCCCGCTCAGGGGGACGGCCGCCGGAGGCGGCGACCCCATGAGCATGCCGTACTACGTGTCGCCCGAGCAGGTGATGAAGGACCGGGCCGACTACGCCCGCAAGGGCATCGCCCAGGGCAGGAGCCTGGCCGCCATCACCTACGACGGCGGGATACTGCTCTGCGCCGAGAACCCGTCCCGCACCCTGCACAAGATCAGCGAGATCTACGACCGCATCGCCTTCGCCGGCGTCGGACGCTTCAGCGAATTCGACACCCTGCGCATCCTCGGGGTGCGCAACGCCGACGTGAAGGGGTTCACCTACTCGCGCGAGGACGTCGACGCCCGGTCGTTGGCCAACGCCTACGCCCAGACCCTCCATCAGATCTTCACCCACGAGATGAAGCCCATGGAGGTGGAGATCCTCGTGGCCGAGGTGGGGCCCAGCGCCGACCGTGACGTGCTGTTCCGTATCCGCTACGACGGCTTCGTCATCGACGAGGAGGGCGCCACGGTCATCGGCGGCGAGGCCGATGCCATCGCCGAGCGACTCCGGCCCACCCTCGTGGAGGGCATGGACCTGGCCACCGCCGTGCGGGCGACCGTGAAGGCCCTGGCCGGGCCCGATCGCACGCTGGTGGCCCACGACCTGGAGGCGGCCGTGTTGGCCCGCAGCAGCGGGCGTCGAGCCTTCCGCCGTCTTCCCGAAGGCGAACTCGAGAGCCTGCTCAGCCCCTGAACGGGCAAGCACGCCGGATGGACCTGCCAGACTTCCTCGGGATCGGCGCCCTCAAGGCTGGTACCACCTATCTCGACGCCATGCTGCGTAGCCACCCGGAGACGTGCATGCCGGTGGGGCTGAAGGAGGTCGAGTTCTTCAACCGCCATTACGACCGCGGTCCCGGGTGGTACGAGCAGAAGTTCCGTGGATGCGCCGGGGGGGTCCGGGGTGAGGTCTCGCCCCAGTACCTGTTCGACGCACGCGCCGCTGCCCGCATCGCCGCCCTCCTGCCCGCGGCCCGCCTCATCGTGACGGTTCGCGACCCCGTGCAGCGGGCGTTCTCGCAGTACAAGCACTGGGTGCAGGAGACGGCCTACCAGGGATCGTTCGACACGTTCCTGGCCGATCACCCGGGAGCGGTGGAGCGCGGCCGCTACTTCGCCCTGCTGGCCCCGTACCTCGAGTGTTTCCCCCCGGACCAGGTCATGATCGTCGTCTTCGACGACCTCGTCCACCAGCCGGTGCCGACCATGCAGGAGGTGTACGGCTTCGTGGGCGTCGACCCCCGCCACGTGCCGCCGGCGACCGACGAAGCCCTGAACGTCTCCGGGTCGCCGCGGTTCCACGGGGCCTACGTGGCCGCCAAGCGGGTCAGCCGGTGGCTCCACGACAAGGGAGGGAGCAGCATCGTCGCCGCCACCAAGGTGGCGGGCGTCGGCCGGCTGTTCCGACCGAGAGCGAGCATCGGTGCCGGGGCGGCGCCGCCGGACTCGGCCCTGCGCCTGACCGAGGCCTACGCCGACGACGTCGCCGCCCTCTCGGAGCTGCTCGACCGTGATCTCGCCGGGCTGTGGTGGACCACCTGACCGTCGGCCCCGCCGGCCGCCTCCGGGTGGCGCTGGTGCTGCCCGACCTGGTGGGCGGAGGTGCCGAGCGGGTGTTCCTGGACATCGCCGGAGGCCTCCTGGCCCGGGGGGTCGACGTCCACGTGGTCGTGGTGCGGGACGGCGGCGCGCTGCGGTCGGCGGTGCCTGACGGGGCCCGCACCGTGGTGCTCGGATCCGTGGACGTGGCTGCGTGCGTGCCCCGCCTGGCGCGCTACCTCCGTACCGACCGGCCCGACGTGGTCGTCTCCGCCCTGAGCCACATGAACCTGGCCGCCATCGCCGCCTCCCACCTGGTGCGCCCGCGGGTGCCGGTCGTGGTCACCCAGCACAACCACCTCTCGACGTTCACCGCCCACGCCACAGCCCGACGCGACCGCATGATGCCCAGGCTCATCCGTGTCGGCTACCCACACGCCGACCGCATCGTGGCCGTCTCCCGGGGCGTCGCCGACGATCTGGCCACCTCCACCGGGCTGCGGCGCGATTCCATCGACGTCATCTACAACCCCGTGGTCTTCGATCGGATCGCCGCCGCCGGCACCGCCCCGGTCGACCACCCCTGGCTGGTGGACAAGACCGGGCCGGTCGTGTTGGGGATCGGCCGCCTCGTCGACCAGAAGGACTTCTCCACCCTGATCCGCGCCTTCGCCCGGCTTCCCGCGCAGTGCCGGCTGGTGATCCTGGGAGAAGGGGAGCGACGTCCGGTCCTCGAGGGGCTGGCCCGTGACCTCGGTGTCGCCGACCGGGTCGCCCTTCCCGGGTTCGTGGACAACCCCTACCCGGCCCTGCGGGCGGCCGACTGCTTCGTCCTGTCGTCACGATGGGAGGGGTTGCCCACCGTGCTGATCGAGGCGCTCGCCTTCGACACCCCGATCGTGGCGACCGACTGCGACAGCGGGCCGGCGGAGATCCTCGAGGGCGGGGCATGGGGCAGGTTGGTGCCGACCGAGGACCCGTCCCGTCTCGCCGCGGCCATCAGGGCCGCTCTCGCCGAGCCGAGGGCCGACCGGGCCCGGGCCCGTCAACCCTTCCGGCCCGACACGGTGACGCAGCGGTACCTCGACGTGCTGCCCGTCCGCCCCGCCGGTGTGGCCACCAGGAGCCGGTGACCGGGCTCGGATGAGGCCCCAGGTGCTCTACATCGGCGGTGCAGGGCGGAGCGGCAGCACCGTGCTGGCGGGCATGCTCGGCCAGTGCGAAGGCAACGTCGCCGTGGGCGAGCTCCGGTACCTGTGGGAGCGCGGCATGGCCCAGAACCATCTCTGCGGCTGCCGGCGGCCCTTCCGTGACTGCCCGTTCTGGACCGCCGTCATGGACGACGCCTTCGGCGGCATGGCGGCCGTCGATGCCATGGACGTGGTCGGGCTGGCTCGTGAGGTCGACCGGGTCCGCTTCGTCCCCGCCCTGGCGCATGCCGCCCTCCGCCGTCCCGGCTTCGAGCGACGACTCGGCGGGTTCGTCGACATCCTCTCCCGGCTCTACACCTCGATCGCCGCCGTGTCCGGCGCCGGCGTGGTGGTCGATTCCTCCAAGGACCCGTCGTACGCCTTCGTTCTGGCCGCGGTCCCGTCGATCGACCTTTCGGTGGTGCACCTCGTGCGCGACAGCCGGGCCGTGGCCTACTCGTGGACCAGGGTCCGGGTGCGCCCCGAGGTGCACTGGAAGATCGAGTACATGCAGCGCCGCGCGCCCCTCCGGACGGCGCTCGTCTGGGCCGCCAACAACGCCATGTTCGAGGACCTCGGCCGGGGGCACCCGCGATTCGTGCGCCTCCGCTACGAGGACTTCGTGGCCCGCCCCGACGAGACCCTCGCCACCCTGGCGAGCCTGCCCCGACGACCGGCGGGCGGGGAGCCACCGGCGCGGTCAGACGGTGGCACCTTCGCCCACTCGGTGTCCGGCAACCCGTCGCGCTTCGACGACGGGCCCGTGCGCCTGGCCATCGACGACGAGTGGCAACGCAACCTCCCCAGCCGGGACCGCCGGGTGGTCACCGTCGCCACCGCCCCGTTGCTCGCCCGGTACGGCTATCTCGGGTCGGGCTGACGGCGCCGGCGGGGACGGGCGGCGCGTAGTCGTCGAGCAGGCCCAGCCACTGGCGAGCCACGACCTCGGGGGAGTACCGCTCGGTGACGATGGCCCGGCCCCAGGCCCCCATGACCCGGCGCCGGTCGCCCGGTGCTGCCGCCACCGTGGCCATCGCCGTGGCCAGCGCCTCCGGATTCCCCGGCTCCACCAGCATCCCGTTGACGCCGTCCTCGACCAGCTCCGGCGTGCCCCCGACCCTGGTCGCCACCACCGGTCGGGCCCCGGCCATGGCTTCCATGACGATGTTGGGCAGCCCCTCCCACCGTGAGGCGAGCACCACGGCGTCAGCGGCGGCCACCAGGTCGGGCATGTCGGAACGGACGCCCAGGAACCGGCACCGATCGCCGAGACCGAGCCGGTGGGCCTGCGCCTCCAGCTCGGGCCTGAGTGTGCCTCCGCCGGCGATCAGCACGCAGCCGCCCGCGGCGGGCTGGCGCGCGAGCGCGTCGAGCAGGGTGGGGTAGTCCTTCTGCGGCTCGAGGCGGCCGGCGGCCAGCCACACGAACTGTCCGGGCTCGATTTCCAGGCGCGACCGGGTCGCTGCCCGTTCGGCCTGGGCTCCCACGAACGGAGTGGCGTCGACGGCGTTGGGGATGACGACCAGGCGGTGCCGAGCGACCACGCCGCGCCGTAGGAGACTCTGGGCGGCCAGTTCGGAGTTGGTCGTGGTGATCGTGCACAGGCGGTCGGTCGCCCGCATCAGGCGGTCGCGCAGTGGCCCGCCCTCGTGCTCGTTGCGGATGGACGAGATGACCAGCGGGACCCTGGCCAGCGTCCCGGCCACCCGGCCGAGGATGTTGGCCTGGTACACGAAGCTGATCAGGACGTCGGGCCGCCACCCCCGGAGCATCCTGGTACCACCGCCGATGGCCGACAGCCCCCGCATGCCCAGCCGGAGACGGGCGTGGTGCACGGCGATGTCGAGGTCGGCCAGCTCCTCGGCGAACGCGTCGGTCGGCAGGATCGACAGCATGCGGACCTCGTCGCCGTGGTGGCGAAGGACGGCCGCCAGCCGAACGAGCTGGGTCTCGGCGCCGGCCCGTGTCAGTCCGTTGGTGACCAACGCCACCCGGCGCGGCGTATGGGTCACTGGGCTCAACCTCACCGTGTACGTTCGGCCGGATCGTATCCGATCAGCACACGATGGTCTTCCTCGGCGGCCTCCACCGGAGCGGCACCACCCTTGTGTTCCGCCTGTTGCGCCAGCACCCTCTCGTGAGCGGGTTCCGCGACACGGGGGCCAAGGAGGACGAGGGTCAGCACCTGCAGACGGTCTACCGACCGGCCAACGCATACGGCGGTGAGGGGCGGTTCGGGTTCCGGGCCGCCGCCCACCTCGTCGAGGTGGCCCCGGCCGCCGCCCAGGCCCAGGCCGCCACCCTGTTCGCCCAGTGGAGCCGGTACTGGGACCTCGAGCGGCCGGTGTTGATCGAGAAGTCCCCACCCAACCTCATCCGCATGCGCTTCCTGCAGAGCCTGTTCCCCGATGCCCGCTTCGTGGTCGTGATCCGCCACCCCCTCGAGGTGGCGCTGGCCCAGCGCAAGCGGGCGCGCACCCAGACCCTGTGGTCGCTCCTCCGGCACTGGTTCGCCTGCCACGACACGTTCACCGGTGATGCCCCCCACGTGACCCGCCTCCTGGCCGTGCGATACGAAGAGCTGCTGGCCGCCCCCCAGCCGACGCTCGACCGCCTGCTGAGGTTCGTCGACATCCCGCCGGCCCCCGAGGCGACCGCCGCCGAGGTGAGCCCCACACCGAGCGATCGCAACCGGACGCAGTGGGAGCGGTTCTCCACGACCTGGTACTCGCGCCGCTACGCCGACGTGCTCGTGCGCCGCTTCGAACCCGACGCCAACCGGTACGGCTACAGCATGAAGGACCTGACGGCGATGCGGCCCTGGAGCATCGGGGAATGAGCGCCGGCCCGCCCGGCCCGACCGGGTCCGGCGGGCCGGGCGGCTCCTCGGGGCCCACAGGCCCGGCAGACCCCGTCGGCGACGTCGGCCAGATCCGCGATCCCGACGCCGTCGAGTTCCCCGGAGAGGAGCCCGCCGGCGGCGCCCCGTCGAACCGCCGGGCGCTGGGCCGGGGGGGATCAACGTCCCTCGTCATCCAGACGA
>CAYTTL010000015.1:8707-14919 GCA_964440725.1 uncultured Acidimicrobiales bacterium
CACCCAGGTGGTGCTGGCCCGGGCCCTCGGCGTCGGCCCGTTCGGTACCTACACCTACGCCCTGACCTGGTCGCGCATCGCCGCCTCCCTCTGCCAGCTGGGAGGAGCCAGCAGCTCGTTGCGCCTGATACCGGAACACTCCGTCCAGGGCCGCCACGACCTCGTGCGCGGCCTCGTCCGCCGGTTCCGCCTGGTGGCGGGCGGATTGGGCGTGCTCACCGCCGTCGTGGCCTCGGCGATCATCCTGGCCGTCGACGGAACGTCGTCGGGCGCGGTCGCCATGGTGCTGGCCCTGGGCCTCATTCCGATCGCCGCCCTCATCGAGCTCCAGGTGGCCCTCACCCGGGCCTTCGAGCAGATCTTCCGGGCATTCTTCCCGTGGCTCGTGCTGCAACCCGTGCTGTTGATCGCCGCGGTGGGGGCCGTCCTGGCCATGGGCTGGGAGGTCGACGTGGACGACGCCATCCTCCTCACCGCCGGGTCCTACGTGATCACCATGGTGCTCCAGGCGTGGTGGCTGCGAAGGTCGATGCCGTCGGAGGTGACAACCGCGCAGCCCGCCTATGCCACCCGCGACTGGGCCCGGCTCACCATGCCCATCTTCGGGTCGAACATCGTCTACATGGTGTTCCAGCGCCTGGACGTGGTCCTCGTCGGTCTCCTCCGGTCCCCCCGCGACGCCGGCATCTACGCCGTCGCCATGCGGGCCGGCACCTTCGCCAACATCTTCCAGACGGCCATGGCCGCCACCCTGGCCCCGCGGATCGCCCGCCTCTTCTGGTCGGATCGGCGACCGGAGGTCGAGCCCATGATTCTCACGTCGATCCGGTGGACGTTCCTTCCCACCCTCGCCCTGACCACGTTCCTGTGCGTGTTCGCCGGCCCGATCCTCGCCGTGTTCGGCCCCGGCTTCAAGAGCGGGACGACCGTGTTGATCGTGATCGCCGTCGGCCAGCTGGTCAGCGTGGCGTCGGGGCCGGTGGGCTGGCTCATGAACATGACCGGCCACCAGAACGTCACCGCCGTCGTCTTCGCCCTCACGGCGGCGGTGACGGTCGCCGGCTACTTCGCGTTGATTCCCTGGCTCGGGCTGGCCGGGGCCGCCGTCGCCAACACCGGGGCCGTGATCCTTCGCAACCTGGCCCTGAACGGCCTGGCTCGCCGTCGCCTGGGCTACCGGCTCTCGGTGCTGCGGTCGCTCCGACCGGCTCGATGAGCCCGAGCTCCCGGCCCAAGGTGCTGTACGTGCTGGGCACCCAGCGGGGCGGCACGACGATCGTCGGTCGCATCATCGGCCAGATGCCGGGGTTCGCGTTCACCGGAGAACTGCGCAAGCTCTGGCAGGTGGGGGTGGCCGACGACCGTCGGTGCGGGTGCGGGAAGAGCTACTCGACCTGCGAGGTGTGGTCGGTCGTCCTGCCCCGGCTGCTCGCCGGCGTCGAGATCGCCCAGGTCCAGCGGTGGCAACGTGGGGCGGTCCCCGACCGGGGGTCGTCCCTGCAGTCGCTCCGACTGGCCCACGACGACGGCCGTCGCCACGCCGAGGCCGTGGCGTCCTACCGGTCGACGCTGGCCGCGACCTATGAGGCCCTGGCCGGCGCCACCGGTGCGCGGGTGCTGGTCGACACCTCGAAGCTGCCCGCCGACGCCGCCCTGATCAGCCACATGGACGAGATCGACACCTTCTTCGTGCACCTGGTCCGCGACCCCCGGGGAACGGTGCACTCGATCCTGCGCAGGTCGCGCGGGGAACGGGAACACCACCTCCTCCAGACCGTCTCCGGTGCTGCCGGGTGGCTGATGCGCCACCTGGCCGCCACCGCCCTCGTCCGTCATGTGGGCACCGACCGTTCGCTTGTGATCAGCTACGAGGACATGGTGTCCGACCCCAACGCCGTACTCGCCCGTGTCGCCGACCTCGTGGGCGAGCCGCCGCCGCCGGCCCCCGTCGTCGTCGACGGACAGGTGGCGTTGGCGGTGGCCCACACGCCGATCGGTGCCGGCCGCTTCGGCGAGACGACCACGACGTTGGCGCTCGACGACCGTTGGGTGAGCGATCTCGGTACGCTCGACCGCATCGTGGTGACCGGGCTCACCCAGCCGTTGGCCCGCCGCTTCGGGTACCGGATGTCGCCACGGGCGACGAACCGGGGGACGTGACGGTGCGCAGGCTCTCGTTCGCCGCCCTCCTGGCCTTCGCCTTCTCCATCCCCCTCGAGGACTCGGTGCAGTTCGGTATCGGACGGGTGTCCAAGGTGTTCGGTCTCGTGGCCTTCGTGGCGTGGGTGCTGGCGGTGGCATCCACCGGACGGTTGCGCCACGCCCCTGCCGCCCTCTGCACCGCATCGGCGTTCGTCGCCTGGGCCCTGTTGTCGTACTTCTGGTCGGGGGTGCCGACCGAGTCGCTGACCAAGGTGGCCACCCTGGTGCAGATGGTGGGTGTGGTGTGGCTCGTGTGGGACCAGACCTCGACCAGGGACGAGCTGGTGGCCCTCATGCGGGCGTTCGTGCTGGGCGCCCTCGCCGCGTCGGTGGTCACCATGCTCGCCGCCGGTACGGGCCGGGCTGTCGAGGGCACCCGGTTCTCTTCCACCAACTCCGGGCCCAACAACACCGGCGCCCTGCTGGCCGTGGCCGTCATGATGGCGTGCTACCTCCTGCGGGCCGACCGCACATCCAAGTGGCGCCCCCTCTACGCCCTGACGCTGCCCGTGGCCATGGTGGCGCTGCTCCTCACCGCCTCCCGCACGGCAGCGATCTCGTTGGCCCTCGGGCTGCTCATCATCGTGTTCGACTCCCGGCAGCTCAACGTCCGGCGGGTGACGGCACTCGTCGCCGTCGGTGTCACCGCCGCCCTGTTGGTCCTGGTGTACCTGCCCTCCCGCTCCGCCGAGCGGCTGGGAAGCACCTCGAGCGAGATCTCCACCGGCACCCTCAACGGCCGCACCACCTACTGGAAGCTGAGCTTCGACCTGTTCTCCCGCCATCCCGTGGAGGGGGTGGGCGTGGGCGCCTTCAGCGAGGAGAACATCCTCATCGGCGGTGGCGGCAAGGTCGCCCACAACGCCTTCATGTCGATCCTCGCCGAACTGGGCGCGGTGGGTCTCAGCCTGTTCCTCGCCACCATCGCCTTGGCGGTGTGGGGCCTGCGCAACGAGCGCCGCGACCTCCGGCGGGCCTGGCTGGCCATCGGGATCACGTGGTTCATCGGGGCCAACGCCCTCACATGGGAGGTCCGCAAGATCACCTGGTTCGTGCTGGCCCTCGCCCTGGTGCAGGCCCGGGTGACCGCCGACGAGCGGGCGGCGACGATCTCCGACACCCGGGAGGCTCAGCTCTCCGGGCGCAGGTGAGCCAGGGAGGGCCACAGAGCCGGGTCGATCTCCGGGAACCCGGCGACGAGGGCCCGGCCGTCGGGCTCGTAGCGCCGGGCGACGTCAGCCAGGAAGTCGTCGGTCAGGGTCACCTCGTCGATGGTCGTGCGATTGACGACCTGCGTCAGCCGCCTGCCGGGGAGGTGCTCGTCGAGACCCAGGAACTCCTGGGTGCGGCGGAGCATGGCCTCCGGTTCCGCCCGGCAGCGCTCGAACTGGAGGACGAGCACCTGGTGGCGCGGGTAGTGCCCGAGCAGTTCCATGAGCTGGCCGTGGTAGAGGCCACGGGCCACCGCGTTGTCCACGGTGTCGGCGCTGACCGGCCCGCCCCGCTCGAAGGCGTGGGTGATCCCCGAGCGCAGCCGGGCCACCGGGTCGCGCAGCATCACCAGGATCCGGGCGTCCGGAGCGGCCCGGTGGAGGAGCGCCGGGGTCCACGGGTCGAACATGTAGCGCGGGGTCCACTCACCGCAGACAAGGCCGGGGGGGCGGCGGAACTTCTCGTGATAGCCCGCCACCTCGGCGGCGCCGAAGACCGTCCCCCAGAAGGGGTCGAAGTAGTGGAGCTCCTTGGCTGCGGCGCCGAGGGGGTGCACCTGGGGATGGTCCTCGATCAGCCCGAACCACCACGACGTCGCCGCCCGTTGCACCCCGACACCCACGAAGTCGGGCGGGCCCGGCACCCAGCTCCGGGAGGCGAACGGCGGGCGGTCGCGCCACCGCCTCGTCCCGCGGTGCACGGCCCGGCGGGCCCGGCGCACGGCCAGGCGGCGCATGCGGGCGGCGGCAGGCCCGAGCGGCCTCCTGAGCGGGGTGACAGGCGACCCGACGCCGGCCGTCACGGCGATCCGTCTCGGCGATCCGCTCCTGCGAGCGTCGCCCGACGCCGCTCGTGCCAGTCCACCTGTTCGGACAGACCGGCGCGCAGGTCGACCCGCGGCTCCCAGGCCAACAGCTCCCGGGCGCGGTCGATCGAACCCCCGGTGCGCTCCACGTCGCCGGCCTGGGGCGGCCGCCGGTCGAGGGGTACGGGTCGTCCGAGCAGCTCGCCGACCTCTGACACCAGGTCGGCGAGGGAGCACGACGTCCCTCCCGCCACGTTGACCACGGTGCCCGGCGCCACGTCGGCCGTGGCCGCGGCCACGTTGGCCGCCACGATGTCGGAGACGAAGGTGAAGTCCCGCACCTGGTCGCCGTCGCCGAACATGGGGAAGACGGGCCCGCCGAGGCCCGCCTCGATGAGGCGGTGGGTGGCCATGTCGGGACGCTGGCGGGGACCGTAGACGGTGAAGTACCGGAGGGCGACGGTCGGGATCCCCCAGTTGGCGGCGTACAGGCCACACAGGTGCTCGGCCGCCAACTTGGTCACGCCGTAGGGGCTGTGCGGACGGGGCAAGTCGGTCTCGTCGGTGGGATAGGTGCCGGCGTTGCCGTACACCGACGAGCTGGAGGCGAACACGACCCGGCGCACGGGGTGGAGCCGCAACCCCTCAAGGAGGCGTTGGGTGGCACCGATGTTGTGCTCGGCGTAGAGGGTGAAGCCCTCGGACCACGAGAGGCGGACGCCGGGCTGGGCCGACTGGTGGAACACGACCTCGGCCGAGCCCACCAGGGGCCCGATCTCGGCGACCCGCAGGTCGGCCTCGACCAACTCGAAGTCGGGATGGTCACTCAGGGTCTCCAGGTTCGCCCGCTTGGCGGCGGCGTCGTAGTACGGCGTGAAGCAGTCGACGCCCCGGACGATGTGGCCGTCGGCCAGCAGTCGCCCGGCCAGGTGGCTGCCGATGAACCCGGCGACGCCGGTGACGAGGACCCGCACCGGCGAATACTGCCACGCCCGGCGAATCCCACTCCCTGGGGTGGGGGTGCCGTCCGGGGCGGCGTCGGGTGCGGGTAGCGTGGCCTCTCTGCCGTCCACCAAGCGTGAACCCGAGATGCCGTCGACCCGCCACTCACGCCGCTTCGGGCCATCGGCGCGGTGGAGCCGTCGTGTCGGCGCCCTCATGACCGTCGCCGTCGCCGTTGTCGTCGTGGCCGTGTCGCTGCTGTCCGTCCCGGCGGGGGCCCAGTCCGCCGAGCCTCCCGCCCTGGGCGCCCCCGAGGGCTTCGGCGCCAGGACCACCGGTGGCGCAGGCGGCGCCACGTACTGGGTGACCAACGCGAACGACGACGGGCCGGGCAGCCTGCGCGAGGCGGCGGAGAGCGCCGACCCGCTGATGATCCGGTTCCGGTCCGCCGGCACCATCGCCCTGCGCAGCCGCCTGAAGGTGGCGGCGAACAAGACCATCGACGGCAGGGGATCCGACGTGACGATCACGGGCCGGGGCTTCACCCTCACCGAGCCCAACGTGATCGTCGAGAACCTCAAGTTCGCCGACATCGGGAGCCCTGAGAAGAAGGACGGTACCGAGGACGCCATCCTGATCGAAGGTGCCTCCAACGTCTGGATCGACCATTGCAGCTTCGCCCGGGCGTCCGACAAGGCCATCGGGATCCCCGCCGGCACCGACATCACCGTGTCGTGGAGCCGGTTCGCCGACCAGCAACAGGTCATCCAGATCGGCGCCTTCGCCACCCGGGCCGTCGGCGCCGACGCCCGGGTCACGATCCACCACAACTTCTTCGACGGCGTCGGCTACCGCCAACCGCGGGTCAGCTACGGCAAGGTCCACGCCTACGACAACTACCTGCGCAACTGGGGCGTGCACGGCATGAGCGCCGTCCGGGACTCACAGCTGCTGTCCCAGGCCAACATCTTCGAGGCCGGCGCCAAGGACAACGCCATCATCTTCAGCGGCGGCGATCCCGAGAAGGATGCCACGCCCGGCGCCGTCCGCT
>CAYTTL010000015.1:14929-21647 GCA_964440725.1 uncultured Acidimicrobiales bacterium
GGGCGACCTGCTCCTCAACGGCGCCCAGGTCCGCGAGAACGACCCTGGGCGGGTGTTCGACCCCTCGACGTTCTACGCGGCCACCGTCGACCCCGCCACCGACGAGCTACGGCAGCGGTTGACCACCCAGACGGGCTGGCAGGCGACATCGGCCGCCGGCGAGCCCACGCCTGCGCCGACGCCTGCGCCGACATCGCCACCAGGAGAACCGGCGGCGCCGGAACCGGCTTCGGGAGGCCTGAGCTGGGTGGGGGTCATCGGGGGAGTGGCGCTCGCCGTGGTGGTCGTGGTCACGACCACGGTGGTGTGGCGGAGGCGTCGGTCGGGCGGGATCGAGCCCGGAGCACCTCCGGCTGCCGACCGGGCACGCGAGCCGTCGTCGAACCGTTGACGCTGCCGCAGTTCGTGCTGGTCGGCGTGCCCAGGGCGGGAACCACGTCGCTGTACCACTACCTCGACCAGCACCCCGAGGTCTCGCTGGGCGATCACAAGGAGATCAACTTCCTCGCCTACCCGGGCGACGACGTGGCCCGCCGTGACTTCCCCTGGTTGCGCTTCGAGGTGCGGACCCTCGAGGCGTACGAATCGCTGTACGCGACGGCCGGCGACCGGGTCACCGTCGACTTCTCGGCCTCGTGCTTCCGCAGCCCGGTGGCGATCGAGCGCATCCGACGGTTCGTGCCCGACGCCCGCCTGTTCGTGGTCCTCCGGGATCCCGTGAGCCGGGCCTGGTCCGCCTACCTCAACCGCGTACGCAAGGGGTACGAGACCCGCCCGCCCGATGTCGCCCTCGTTCCCGGCGACCGCGCCGTCGACAACGGCTTCTACAGCGAGCGTCTCGCCGCCTTCCGCGACGCCTTCGGGGCCGACCGTGTCCGGGTGTGGCTGTTCGACGACCTCACCGCACGACCCCAGGTCGCGGTGGCCGAGGTCTTCGACTATCTCGAGGTCGATCCGTCCGTGCCCGTCGACGTCGGTGCCGTGTACAACCGGGCGAGCGTGCCTCGCAGTGGTGCGTGGCAACGCGTCCTCCCGGGCTATGACCGGCGCCGGCGGGTCGCCGCCGTTCTGCCGGCGCCCGTGAGCGCCGCCGCCCGCCGGGTCTGGAGGCGCAGCCAGGCGCCGGCGCCAATGCTGCCGCCCGACGTCGCCGCCCGCCTGAGGGCCCACTACGTGGGCGACATCCGGCGCCTGGAGGACCTCATCGGCCGCGATCTCGCGTCGTGGCTTCCCGCGTGACCGCCGCGCCCTCGCGGAGCTCTAACTCTTGGTGGTCGACCGGTCGGTGCTCTCCCGTGCCTGAGTGGGGACCGCCGCGACCTCGCCCCCGACACCGTCGGTGCCCGCCCTGCCGGGAGTGGGCGCCGTTGTGTCGTATCCGCCATAGGTGCCGTAGTACGAGCTGTAGCGACCGTCCTTGCTGCGCACCTGGCTGACCACCACGGCGAGAAGATGGGCTGAGACCTGATCGAGCTGGGCGATGGCGTCGGCGAGGTCGCGGCGACGGGTGCGGCCGGCCCGGGCGATGAGGATGACCCCGTCGGCCAGGTTGGCCAGCGGCAGGGCGTCGGCGACGGCCCGCAACGGTGAGCTGTCGATGACCACGCAGTCGTAGCGCTCGGCCAGCTTGTCGATGACCGCGGCCACCGTGCCCGACATCAGCAGCTCGGCCGGGTTGTACGACACGGGGCCGGCGGTGAGGACATCGAGCTCCTGGGAGTCGGGCAGGTCGACGGTCTTGAGCGCCTCCTGGAGCGACGAGCCGTCCCTGACGACCGAGACCAGGCCGATGTCGTTGGAGAGCCCGAACATGGCGTGGGCACGCGGTCGCCGCAGGTCACAGTCGACCATGACCACCCGGCGTCCCGAGTTGGCCATGCTGAGTGCGAGGCTTGCCGCGGTCGTGGTCTTGCCGTCGCCCTGGTTGGGCGAGCACACCAGCACCCTGCGGGCCGGCTGTTCGTCGTGTCGGCCGAACAGCAGGGTCGTCCGCAGCGCCCGGTAGGCCTCCCGCTCCTGGGACCGTCGGTCCTCGAGGGGGAGGAGGTCGGGGCCATCCTTGGCGTGGTTGGGGTTGTAGGGGATGCTGACCGCCCCCACATTGGCGGGAAGGGTGTCTTCGATGTCGTCGGGCACCCGGACGCGGTCGTCGAAGCGGGCCCGGGCCAGGGCCAGCGCCAGGCCCACGAACAGCCCGAGAGCCGTCGCCACCACGGCGTCGCGGAACGGCTTGGGCTGCACCGGGTCCGACGGTCGCTCGGCGGGCGCCACCACGGCGATGGCGGCCTGGCGGACCGAGGAGTCGACCTCGAGCTGCTTGGCCCGGCTCTCGGTGTCGGTCAGTCGGGTGGAGAGCGCCTCGCGGTTGGAGCGCAGGCCCTTGGACTCCTCCGTCTCGGGAGGCAGCAGTGGCGTTCCCCGGAAATCGACGACCACCTGGGGGGCGATCTCGCCCAGGCGCCTGTCGATGTCGGCGATCTGTCCCCTGATGACGACGGCGTCCTGTTCGAGCTTTTCGGTCTGGGCGCGGGTGACCCCGGCGAGATCCGCCCTCCGGGACTCGACGTAGACATCGGCGTAGGTCTGCGCCGCCCGCTGCGCCACGTCGCGGCTCTCGCTGGTCACGCGGAACTGGATGGCATCGGCCGTCGCCACGCCGGTGATCTCGGTGGAGGCGATGCGCCGGGCATCCGGGCCGAGGCGCCCCCTGACGAGTTCCTCGATGGCGGCGGAGTTGGCGTAGAGCCTCTGGATCTCCACCTCGCGCACGGGGTCGACCCGGCTCTGGTCGGGCAGGAGGCTGGTGCTGCTGGCGTTCAGGACCCGCACGACCGCCTGCGAGGCCCAGGTCTCGGTCTGCAGTGTCGACCGCACGAGGGACAGCCAGAGGGCGAGCCCGACGCACACGGCCACGATCCAGGCGTTCTTCCACACGCTGCGGAAGAGGTCCCGCAGATCGAACTGATCGGACTGGCTCGTCGGTTGGATCTCTTCCGCTCCTGGCGGGCGTGGGCAGAGACGAACAAGGGTAGTCGCACCCGCCAATTCCTCCCGCTCACACGGGATGAACGGGCGGAAGCGCCCCTTCGGCCTCCGACCCGGCGTAGACGGCCTCGAGGGCCCGGGCCTGGGCCGGCCCGCGGTGATGCTGGCGGAGCCTCTCGCCGCAGCGCGCCGCCGCAGCCGCCGCCGGTCCGTCCGGGAAGCCGCCCACCAGGTCCAACAGCTCCGACACCGAGTCGAACAGCGGCTCGATGCCGAGCGCCTCCATGGCGGGGGTGCGCCGGGCGAGCACCGGTACCCCGGCGGCGGCGGCCTCGAGGACGGTCATGGGCGCGCCCTCCCACGAGGCGGTGTGGACGTAGAGGTCCGACTGGCCAAGACGGCGAAGGGCGTCCTCCCGAGGCAGCCAGCCCGTGACCTCGACGCCGGCGTCTCCCAGCAACGCTTCCTCGCCCTCGTCTCCGCCGCCGATCCACAGCCATTGCACCCGGCCTGCGGCCGAGACGGGCGACGACCGGTGGCGACGGGCAGCCTCGGCGAACAGCTGCGGCGCCTTCTGAGGTGTCACCCTCCCGGCGGCGGCGACCCGCGTCACCCCCTCCCCCCTCTCCCGGCCGGGGCCGGCGTACCGGGGGGCGATGTTGGGGACGTAGGTGACCCGCTGACGACCGGGCAGGGAACGCGCCAGGGTGGCTTCGCGGGGGCTGCAGGCGGCGACCCGGGAGCCGCGGAGGCTCATCGCCGCTTCTGCCAGCCAGAACACCTTGCGTACGGGTGGGGCCACGTCGGTGCGCTCGAAGGCGTAGCAGTGCGGGGTGTAGACGATCCGGGACTGCCACCGGCGCGCCAGGCCGAGCCGGGCCCACGCCCCGGCGTAGGTGGAGTGGGCGTGGATGATGTCGGGCCGGAGCGCCTCGGCCGCGGCGCGCAGGCAACGAACCTGGGCCAGCGGTCCCGACGGCATCTCGGTGACCGAGGTGGCCATCCGCTCGAGGTGGTCGCCGATCTGGCACGTGGTGTCCCGGGAGACCAGCAGGTGCTGGTCGAACCCGTCCATGCTGGCCATGTAGTCGCCGATGGCGGCGGCCACACCGGACCCGGTGTGGACGACGACGTGCAGGACCCGGCCTCTAGCGAACGGCATCGACGATGTAATACGACGCCAGGTTCTCGAACTGCTGGGAGCGGACCCACTCCTCGTAGAGCAGGTAGCCGGCCCGGAGGGGCTTGGCGAAGTGGAAGTAGGCGGCGCCCCGGTGCAGGGGTATCACCTCCGCCGAGGTCCAGGCGACGAGCATGCGCTGCACCGCGCTCGACCAACAGCGGTCGTAGTGGGCCGGGAAGACCTTCTCCGGGTCGCGGCCCAACAGGTGGTGGAGCACCGACCGTGACAGCCGGTGGGGAACGGCACGACCCAGCAGCCCGAACGCCGAGAGGGCTCCGGAGAACTGGGCGATGAGGCGGCCGCCGGGCCTGAGGTAGTGGCGCAGGTTCTCGAAGGCCACGTCCAGGGGGCGGACGTGCTCGAGCACCTGGAAGCTGACGACCAGGTCGAACTCGCCGTCGAGCTCGGCCCGGTCGGACACGTCGGCGACCACGAAGCGGTCGTAGGAGCCGGGCGGCGCCGTCTCCAGCTCGTCGGCGGAGATGTCGAGGCCCACGTAGGTGCATCCCGGTGGCCGTCGCTCGAGGGGCACACAGGGTCGCCGGCCCGAGCCCACGTCGAGCACCGAGATGCCCGGCTTCAGCGCAGCGTCGACCCGCTGGTCGAACTCGTACTGGAGCTTGTGCCGGTAGCGCTCGGGAAGGTCACCGGACAGCGACCGACGAGCCACCGTCCAGGGTCCCGCAGCTGGCACCTCGACGAAGCGGCTCAGCACGCTCCGTGGGCCCGGATGATGGCCGGCAACGTCTTCAGCAGGATCTTGAAGTCGTTCCTCAGGGTCCACCCGGACACGTAGTCGTAGTCGATCATGGCCCGCTCAGGGTACCCGACCCGGCTCCGCCCGCTGACCTGCCAGGCACCCGTGAGGCCGGGCCGCACGGCCACGTACGCGGGCCGGAGCTCACCGTAGAGAACGAGCTCGTCGGGGACCACGGGGCGGGGGCCGACCAGGCTCATGTGCCCGCCCAGCACGTTGAGCAACTGGGGGATCTCGTCGACGCTCATCATCCGCAGGTACCGGCCCACGGGCGTGAGCCGGGGGTCGCGTCCCGGCACCTTGAAGTTGTTGGCCAGGTAGGCGTCGTACAGGGCCGGGTCACGACGGAGGCGCTCCTCGGCGTCGAGCCTCATGGAGCGGAACTTCAGGAGGGAGAACTGGCGACCGTCGCGCCCGACGCGTGGCTGGCGGAAGAACACCGGCCCGGGCGAGCTCAGCTTGACCAACAGCGCCAGGACCAGGGTGAGCGGGGCCAACACGACGAGGAGGACGCCGGCCAGACCGATGTCGGTGGCCCGTTTCACCACCGTCGAGAACGCCGGTCGCACGAACTCCTGCTCGCGCCCCTCCGACGCAGGAGCGTGTCTGGTGGGGGGAGCGTCCGACCCCTGGACCAATAGTCCGGAATCGGCACCTCCGTACCCAGCCTCGACCTCGATGACACCAGAAGGTGTGGCTTCCAAAGGTGCTCCGCCTCCCGGAATATCAGTCCGCCGAGAGGTCGCAGTATGGCCCAGGGTGGGGGTTGAATCAAGAGTGGTCGATGAACGCCGCGTCACCACCGGCTCAGAACGATCTGGCGAAGAGGATGGCGGCGAGGGCCACGATGGTGGCCAGCACCATCCACAGGGCGACCGATGAGCCCCCGTCCGCCCCGCAGTCGTCGTCGTCGAACGCCGACTCCACCTCGTCGGCGAGGAGCAGCTCCTGGGCGCTGGGCAGGTCGTCCTCGGACACGAAGACGTGCACGTGGCCCACCGGGTAGGGCCCGTCGAGATTGCCCCGCAGCTCGCAGACGATGCCCTCTACCCCGACCCGAGCGGCGATGACCCGGGCGTGAAACGAGCTGTTCACAGTGGCCAGGCGAACCATGCGGGTTCGTTGCATCCCCTGAACGGTACCGTGGCGGTTGGCCCAACGCCGCCGATCAGGGCCGACGGAACTGCCATGGAACGCCGGATATTCGGCTTGGAGAACGAGTACGGGGTCACGTGCACCCTGCGCGGCCAGCGCCGGCTGAGCCCCGACGAGGTGGCGCGGTACCTGTTCCGGCGCGTCGTGTCGTGGGGTCGCAGCAGCAACGTGTTCCTGGAGAACGGGGCCCGGCTCTATCTCGACGTGGGAAGCCACCCCGAATACGCCACGCCCGAGTGCGACTCGATCGAGGACCTGGTAGCCCACGACAAGGCGGGGGAGCGGATTCTCGAGAGCCTGCTGGCCAGCGCCGAGCAGCGCCTCCGGGAGGAGGGCATCCGCGGCGTGGTGTACCTGTTCAAGAACAACACCGACTCGGCCGGCAACTCCTACGGGTGCCACGAGAACTACCTCACCAGCCGTCGCGACGACTTCGGCCACTACGCCGAGGTGCTCATCCCGTTCTTCGTCTCCCGCCAGATCTACGCCGGCGCCGGGAAGGTCCTCAACACGGCGCGCGGCGCGACCTATTGCGTGAGCCAGCGGGCCGAGCACATCTGGGAGGGCGTGTCGTCGGCCACCACCCGGAGCCGTCCCATCATCAACACCCGCGACGAGCCCCACGCCGACGCCGAGCG
>CAYTTL010000016.1:0-21501 GCA_964440725.1 uncultured Acidimicrobiales bacterium
CCACGGTGGCCGAGCGGGCCAGGGAGGCCACCTCGGCGTCGGCGTGGGACGGGGCATGGCGGGCGATCACCGCCGCCTGGTCCTCGGACACCTCGCCGCCGGCCAGTGCCGATGCCGTGGCGGGCAGGTCGGTCAGCCGCCGGGCCATGGCCACCAGCGACCGGGCCCGGCCGAGGGACACCCCGCACTTCCATGAAACCCACTGCTGGGGTGAATGGATGCCCACGCCCGCCCATGACTCGGTCTCGAGCACCCGGGCGATCAGCGACACCAGGCGACCGGCGGCCACGTTGAGGGTGCCGCACACCTCGGCGATCTCGCCCTCCAAACCCTCGAGTTCGGCCTCATTGTTCACGCCTCCATTTTATCGAACACCTGTTCGATAATCAAGGGACCTCGGGACAAACCCGAAGAATTCCGGATGCCATTGAGGCACCTACCCCGAATAGCTGGGAGTGTGGGCTACCTCAATTGGCGGGTGTGGGATCGCCTGGACAACCCGGCGGCTACCGACCCGACCAGCGGTACACGTTGGTCTCCCGCTGCTCGAAACCAAGACGCCGGTACATGCGGTTGGCCGCTTCGCGCGACGGCCGGGAGGTGAGGTCGACGGTGCGGGCTCCGGCGGCCACGGCGCGGCGCAGCGCTTCCCGGCTCAGTGCCTCGCCGATGCCCCGGCCGCGCGCCGACTCGGCCACGACGACGTCTTCGACCCAGGCCCGCACGCCGGTGGGGATGCGGAACAGCACGAGCGTGAGCGTCCCGACGATCACCCCGCCGGCGCCGCGGGCCACCAGCAGCACGGTGGCGGGCGACGACACGATCTCCTCCACCTCGTCGCGGCCGGGCACCGGGCTCGTCCGGGAGAGCTGGGGGACCAGGCGGGCGAGGGCCTCCATGAGCTCGTCGGTGACCGAGGTGGCCTCATCCACGACCACGGCGCCGGCCGGCGCCTCCGTCAATGGGTCGCCGCCTTCGGCGGCTGCCCCCCTGACGGGGGAGGCTGTGTTCTCTGTGAGCTGCGCGCCTCCGCTTCGCTTCGGTGCTCGCTCATTGGGAGTAGGCGTCGGGGACGGGCTCGGGCGGAGGAGGCCCGTCGTAGTGGGCGCTCGGGCGGATGAGCCGGTTGTCGGCCGCCTGCTCGAGCACGTGCGACGTCCAGCCGATCACCCGGCTCGACGTGAAGGTCGGCGTGAAGAGCGTTCGGGGGATGCCCACGTTGCTCATGACCACGCCGGCGTAGAACTCGACGTTGGCGTAGAGCTGGCGACCGGGCTTCAGCTCGGCCAGCACGGCCACGACGGTCGTCTCCACCTGCTTGGCGAAGTCGACCATGGGCCCGCCGAGACGCTCGGCGACGCCCCGCAGCATCACCGAGCGGGGGTCGTCGGTCTTGTAGATCCGGTGGCCGAAGCCCATGATCTTCTCGCCCGCCATCACGTGCTTGCGGATCCAGGCGTCGGCCTGGTCGGGCGTGCCGATGGCGTCGAGCATGTCGAGGGCCCGGCTGGGGGCGCCGCCGTGGAGGGGTCCGGAGAGGGCGCCGATGGCCCCCACGACAGCCGACCCCAGGTCGGCGCCCGTCGAGGTGATGACCCGGGCGGTGAAGGTCGACGAGTTGAACCCGTGGTCGGTGGTCGAGATCAGGTACTGCTCGATGGCGCGGGCGTGGCCCGCCTCGGGCACCTCGCCCGTGAGCATGTAGAGGTAGTTGGCCGCGTAGGGGAGGTCGGGGTGGGGGTCGATGGGCTCCTGGCCCTGGCTCAGCCGGTAGAGGGCCATGATCAGCGTCGGCATCACCGCGCTGGTGCGCATGGCATCGGCGCGCAGGGCGGCGGTGTCGATGTCCATCCACGACTTGAAGCCGAGGCTGGTGGCCAGCATCGAATAGGCGCTACGCAGGGCGTCGAGGGGGACGAAGGTGTCGCCGGCGGTGGCGATGGCCGGCAGCAGGTCCTTGACCGCCGGAGGGATCTGGCGCAGCGACCGGATCTCGTCGGCGAACCGCTCGCGCTCGGCCCCGTCGGGGAGGTGTCCCTCGTAGAGCAGGTGCCAGACGTCCTCCATCGTGCACTTCTCGGCCAGCTCGACGGCGTTGTACTGGCGGTAGTGGTAGAAGCCCTCCTGGCCACGGACGTCGCCGACGGCGGTCTCGGCCACGACCACACCCTCGAGCCCCCGGCGCGACTCGGGGATGCCCGGGTCTTCGACCCGCAGGATGGGCGCCAGCTTGAGCACGTCGCGCAGCGACACGATGCCGACGAGGCGTCCGTCGTCGACCACGGGGAAGTGGCGGTACCCGTGCTTGCGGAGACTGATGAAGGCGTCGTTCACGGCCACTGCCGACGTGACGCAATCCGGGTCGGCGGTCATCCAGTCGGAGACCACGGCCGTGGCCGGGTCGGCGCCCTCGGCCGAGACCCGCACGAGGTCGCGCTCGGTGAGGATGCCGACGGCCCGCTCGCCCTCGACGACGACGGTCGAGCCCACGCCCCGCTCGATCATGCGTGTGCACGTCGCAGCCACCGTGTCGGTGGGGGACGCAGTGAGGACGTCTGTGGTCATGAGATCGGCAACCGTGCGAACCTTCGCTCCGTCAGCCACGCGTCACACCCCTTCCAGCACCGGTAGAGCCGACGGCCGCCTGGGGCCGGGCCCGGGCCCGTCGGGCCCTCGGCGAGTATACGGGGCGCCCGACCGGTACTCCCCTGGCCGCCCGGGTCGGCGGTCGGGTCAGCGAGGCGGCGGTGGAGACTCGGGTGCGGCCGCGTCGTAGGCCCACAGCTCCGGGACCATCCGGTGCAGGAGACCGACGCCCAGCATGCAGGCCACGCCTCCCGTCACCACCGAGACGGGGGCGGACGTCAGCGACGCCACCGCGCCGGCCTCGGCGTCGCCGAGGGATGGCCCGCCGGTGACGACGGCGATGTGCACGGCCGACAGTCGACCCCGCAGGGCATCGGGCACGTTGACCTGGAGGATGGTGTTGCGGAAGACCGCCGAGACCACGTCGGCCGCGCCCGCCATGGCCAGCAGCGCCAGCCCCACGGGTAGCCACGGCACCAGCCCGAACACGGCGATGGCCGCTCCCCAGCCCAGGACCGACCAGATCACGGCCCGGCCCTGGCGCCGCACCGAGACCACCCACCCGGTGAGGAGAGCCCCGACGAAGGCACCCAGGCCGGGCGCGGCGTAGAGCAGGCCAACCGTCGCCGCCCCGCCTCCGTAGAGGCTGAGACCGAGGGCCGGGAAGAGGGCCCTGGGCATCCCGAACACCATGGCGTTGATGTCGATGACGAAGGTGCTGACCAGGAGGCGCCGGCCTCGGAGGTACCGCAGCCCCTCACGCACCGACGACAGGCCGGCGCGTGTCCCTCCCCCTTCGGGGGGCTGGGGCCGGATGGCGGCCACGGTGGCGATAGAAACCATGAAGGTGGCCACGTCGAGCCAGTAGGCCGACGCCAGGCTCACCCGGGCGATGATCAGCCCGGCGAGGGCGGGTCCCAGGATGAGGCCCATCTGCATGATGATCTGGTTGAGGGCGGAGGCGGCGGGGATGGCGTCGCGGCCGACAAGCCGGGGGATCATGGCGTTCCGGGTGGGCAGGTCGACCCCCGACAGGCCGGCGGCCAGGGCGCTCAGCAGGTAGATGGGCCACAGGGATGGCGCCCCGGCCGACGCGTTCAGGGCCAGCCCGACGCTGGTGAGCGCCAGCAGGACCTGGGCGACGAGGAGCAGCCGCCGCCGGTCCATGGCGTCGGCGATCGCCCCCCCGAACAGCGACATGGCGATGAGAGGACCGAGGTTCGCCAATCCCACCAGGCCGACGGCCATCGACGAGCCGGTCAGCACGTAGACCTGGTAGGCGACGGCGACCACGGTGGCCTGGCCACCCATCCACGACACGGCCTGGCCGGCCGACAGCAGGCGGAAGTCCCGCGACTCGCGCAGCGGCGACAGGTCGATGAAGACCTTCCGGCGGCCGGGCAGGGCGGGCGGCGCCAGCCCCGGTGCGGCGGCGTCGTTGTCGGCGGGCGGCTCCCGGTCGCTCACGGGCCCGTCGGCGCCGGGCCGTCGGCTTCGGAACGGGCTGGCTGGCAGGTCGGGCACCAGTAGGCCGTGCGGGCCTGCTCGCCCTGACGCCGAGCGACCACGAGCGTTCGGCAGCGCCGGCACGGCCGGCCCTGCCTGCCGTAGACCCAGCGGGGCGGCGGGCGGCCGGACGACGAGTCCGCCGTATCGACGGTCGCGATCCCCGCGCTGGCCCGCATCAGCCGGCTGGCGGTGGCGACGAGGTCGTCGAGCTGCGCGTCGGTGAGCGACGCCTGCGGCGTCCACGGGTGGACGCCCTCCAGGAAGAGGGCCTCGCTGCGCCAGATGTTGCCGACCCCGGCGACCACCCGCTGGTCGAGGAGGAGCTCGCCCACCGCCGACGCCCCGGGCCGGGCGCGGGCCCGGCGGCGGATCTCGTCCCGGTCCAGGGGATCGGCCAGCACGTCGGGGCCGAGCCCGGCGAGGGCGGGGTGGACCTGCTCGGCCCTGGCCGCCAGCAGCTCGACCACGGGGGCGTTGAAGCACACCGCCACCCGGTCGTCACAGGTGAGCGTCAGGCGGGCCTGGCGGTGGGGGCGGCGCCAGGCGTCGCCGACGGAATAGACGTGCCACGACCCGCTCATGCGCAGATGCGAGTGCAGGACCTGCCCGGAGGCGAACCGGACGAGGAGGTGCTTGCCCCAGGCCTCCACCGTCTCCACCCGCTGGCCCACCAGCCGGTCGGCAGCCACGCCGGGCACGGTCGTCGTCGCCGCGGTGACGACCCGGCCGCCGATCCACCGCTTCAGGGTGGCCGCAGTTCGAAACAGGGTGTCGCCCTCAGGCACGGCCGTTCGGGTCCCTGCGTGGCCGATCCATCGTTCCGAGGGTACCGACGGCGGTTGCCCGGGGTAACGGAGAGCGAGACGCGGTCTACGGTTCGTTCGTGCCCGGCATCGGTCCCGTCGTGCGAATGGCGGCCGTGCCTCTGGTGGCCATGGTGCTGATGGCCGCCGCCTGCAGCGCCGGGTCGTCGCCGTCGACGGTCGCCCCCACCGCCCCCATGCCTCCCCCGACGGCGCCGTGCCAGCCCGCCCCCCTCGAGGAGCGGGCGGCAGCCGTGTTGATCGCGGGCCTGCCGGGCGTCACCACGTCTGCGGACCCTCAGGTCGCCGAGGTCCTCGACGTGGGCGTCGGCGGCGTGTTCGTCCACCGCACCAACGTGGAGTCGGCGAGCCAGGTCGGCGCCCTCGTCTCCGAGCTGCGGGCCCGGTCACGGCAGCCCCTCGTGGTGACCACCGACGAGGAGTCCGGACGGGTGTCGTCGTTCTCGGCCGTCCTGGGTGCGACCCCCTCGGCCCGGCGCCTGGCTGCGGAACGGACGCCGGACGAGGTGCGCGAGTTCGCCCGTCAGACCGGCGTGGCGCTGGCGGGCGCCGGCATCGACCTCGACCTCGCCCCCGTCGCCGACCTCGACGACGGCCCCTCGCGCGCAACCATCGGAGACCGGTCGTTCTCCGCCGACCCGGCCACCGCCGCCCGCCAGGCCCACGCCTTCGCCGCCGGGCTGGCCGATGCCGGGGTGCGGTCGACGGCCAAGCACTTCCCCGGTCACGGGCGGGCCGAGGGCGACTCCCACCTCGGCGAGACCAGCGTGGACGCGTCGATCGAGCAGCTGAGCACCACCGACCTGGTCCCGTTCCGCGACCTCGTCGCCGCCGGCGTGCCCGTCGTGATGCTCAGCCACGTCACCTACGCCGCCCTCGACCCCGACCTGCCCGCCACCCTGTCGCCCGAGGCCTACCGGCTCCTGCGCGATTCGGGCTTCCGGGGGGTGGCCATGACCGATTCCCTCGGCATGGGGGCGGTGAACCTGCGCTGGACCGAGGCCGAGGCCGCGGTGATGGCGGTGGGGGCGGGGGCCGACGCCGTCCTGTCCACCGACGCGGGCGTGGCCCGGGCCATGCGCGATGCCCTCGTGGCGGCCGTGCAGCAGAGCGGGCTCGGTGAGGCCCGGCTCAACGAGGCCGCCGCCCGGATGGCGGCCCTGGCCGGAGGCGACCCCGTCCGGTTGGCGTGCCAGTCGCCCGACCTCCCCCGCCTGCGACCGCCGCAACCGGCGGCCGTTCCCTGACGCCGCGGGGCGCGGCCCTCGCCGTTCGGGCAGGCTTGGCCAGGTGAAGGTCCACCTGCTCGACGGCACCTATGAGTTGTTCCGCCATCACTTCGGCGCGCCCGCCGCCGATCACACCGACGGCAAGGAGGACGTGGCCGCCACCCGGGGCGTGCTCTGGAGCGTGGTCAACCTGCTCGAGCAGGGCGTGACCCACCTGGGCGTGGCCACCGACACCGTGATCGAGTCCTTCCGCAACCGGCGCTGGCCCGGGTACAAGTCCAGCGCCGGGATGCCCGAGGCCCTGCTGGCCCAGTTCCCCCTCGTCGAGGAAGCCCTCGCCGCCCTGGGCGTCGTGGTGTTCCCGATGGTCGAGCTCGAGGCCGACGACGCCCTGGCCGCCGCCGCCCGGGTGGCCGCCGCCGACCCCGAGGTCGAACAGGTGGTGATCATGACGCCCGACAAGGACCTCTCCCAGGCGGTCGTCGGCACGCGGGTCGTCCAGCTCGACCGTCGCAAGAACACCGTCACCGACGAGGACGGCGTGGTCGCCCGCTACGGCATCCATCCCGAGTCGATCCCCGACTGGCTGGCCCTGGTGGGCGACTCGGCCGACGGCTTCCCGGGCCTGGCGGGGTGGGGGAAGACGGCGGCCAGCGCCGTGCTGGGCCGCTACCCCCACCTCGAGGACATCCCCGTCGACGCCACCCGCTGGGAGGTGGCCGTGCGCGGCCGGGTGCGCCTGGCCGCGACCCTCGTCGAGGACCTGGAGCTGGTCCTGCTGTTCCGCGACCTGGCCACCCTGCGCGCCGACGCACCCGTGCTCGACGACGTCGACGCCCTCCGGTGGCGGGGCCCCACGGCCGACCTCGACGCCATGGCCCGCCGGCTGCGGGCCTGGCGCCTGCCCGAACGGGTCGCCGCCCTCAACCGTTGACCACTCGTTCTTGTCGCGCTGAACGACCCATGGCGTCGCTGAGCGCGACAAGACAAGGGAGGTAGCCTGCATGCGGATGGAGCCGACGACGACCGACCGTCTCGACGACCTCCGCCGACGGCGCGAGGAAGCCCGCAACGCCGGGTCCGAGAAGTCCGTCGAGCGCCAGCACGCCCGCGGCAAGATGACGGCCCGGGAACGGGTCGAGTACCTGCTCGACGACGACAGCTTCAACGAGCTCGACCTACTCGCCCGCCACCGGGCCGAGGGCGTGGGGCTCGAGGAGCGGCCCTACACCGACGGCGTCATCACCGGATGGGGCACCGTGGCCGGTCGCCAGGTCTTCCTCTTCGCCCAGGACTTCACCGTCTTCGGGGGCTCGCTGGGCGAGGTGTTCGCCGAGAAGATCCACAAGGTCATGGACCTGGCGCAGCGCGTCGGCGCCCCGTTCATCGGGCTGAACGACGGGGCCGGGGCCCGCATCCAGGAGGGAGTCGTCTCCCTCGTGGCCTACGGGGAGATCTTCCGCCGCAACGTCGACGCCTCGGGGATCGTCCCCCAGATCAGCGTCATCATGGGCCCCTGCGCGGGGGGTGCCGTCTACAGCCCGGCCATGACCGATTTCGTGTTCATGGTCGAGGAGACGTCGTACATGTTCATCACCGGGCCCGACGTGGTGCGCACCGTCACCGGCGAGGACGTGACCCTCGAGGAGCTGGGTGGGGCCATGACCCACGCCACCCGCTCGGGCGTGGCCCACTTCGTCGCCCCCGACGACAAGGCATGCCTCGACGAGGTGCGCCACCTCCTCGCCTTCCTTCCCCAGAACAACCGTGAGGTGCCGCCCCGGGCACCGGTCACCGACGACCCCCGGCGCCGGGCGCCGGAGTTGGCCGCCATGGTCCCCACCGCGGCGACCAAGCCCTACGACATGACCGGGGTCATCGCCGCCGTCGTCGACGACGGGGAGCTGTACGAGTACTCGCCGCTGTGGGCCCGCAACCTGGTGTGCGGGTTCGCCCGCATCGACGGCCACCCGGTGGGAATCGTGGCCAACCAGCCGGCGGTGCTGGCCGGCGTGCTCGACATCGACTCGTCGGAGAAGGGTGCCCGGTTCGTGCGCACCTGTGACGCCTTCAACATCCCGCTCGTGACGTTCGTCGACGTGCCCGGATTCCTGCCCGGCACCGACCAGGAACACGGCGGCATCATCCGCCACGGCGCCAAGCTGCTGTACGCCTTCTGCGAGGCGACGGTCCCCCGCATCCAGGTCGTCGTCCGCAAGGCCTACGGCGGCGCCTACGTGGTGATGAACTCCAAGTCCATCGGTGCCGACCTGGCCTTCGCCTGGCCCACCGCGGAACTGGCCGTGATGGGACCTCAGGGCGCGGTGGAGATCATCCACCGCCGTGAGTTGGAGCACGCCGAGGACCCCGACGCCCTGCGCGCCGCGCTGGTGGCCGACTACGCCGAGCGCTACGCCAACCCCTGGGTCGCCGCGGAGCGAGGCTAT
The DNA here is from genome assembly GCA_964440725.1 of uncultured Acidimicrobiales bacterium. Taxonomy (GTDB): domain Bacteria; phylum Actinomycetota; class Acidimicrobiia; order Acidimicrobiales; family AC-14; genus DATAQC01. Next base: position 8,596 of record CAYTTL010000016.1, read on the forward strand.
GTCGACGACGTCATCGACCCGGCCCAGACCCGGCCCACCCTGGTGCGGGGCCTGGAGATGCTGCGGTCGAAGCGCGAGGACCTGCCGCCCCGAAAGCATGGCAACGTCCCCCTCTAGCCCGGGTGGTGGGTCCCGGCCGTCGCCCGAGGAGGCGGCGGCGGTGATGGCCGCCATCCAGGTCGTGATGATGGGCCGGGAGGCGTCCGCCGAGCAGGAGGCACCGGCCTGGCGGTGGTCCGGCCGCCGGTGGCGGTGGTCGGAACCGCGGGCGGGCTCCGGTCCCTGGTCGCGGTGAGCATCGATGTCACGACCGTGGCCGACGACGCCGCCGTGCTCCACGACGGGGTGCGGGTCGTGCGCGTCGACGGCCTCGAACCGGCCACCGCCTACCGCGTCGAAGGGGTCGACCTCGAGACGCTCCCCCGACCGCCCGGTGAACGGCTGGCCACCGTCGCCACCGTCAACGACGTCCATTTCGGCGAAACGGTGTGCGGCGTCCTCCAGGGCGTCGACCTGGGCCCGCCGATGCGCCCCGAGCCCGGTGAGCCGCCGTACCCGGAGACGATGAACCGGGCGGCGGCGGCGGAGATCGCCGGCTGCGGGCCCGACGCGGTGGTGGTCAAGGGGGACCTGACCTCCACCGGCACGGTCGAGGAGTTCCGCGCCTTTCTCGACTGTTACCGGACACCCCTGGGCGACCGGCTCCACTGGGTGAGGGGGAACCACGATGTGCTCGTGGAGGGCGCCATCGAGCCCACCGCGCCCGCCGAGGTGCGCCTCGCCGGTGTGATCCTGGCCCTCCTCGACACCTCCGTCGCCGGACGCACGGGGGGAGCCCTCGGCACCGATGCGCTCGAGTGGCTCGACGACCTGGGGTCGCGGGCCGACCGGCCCGGCCTGGTGTTCGGCCACCACCCGCCGGCCGACACCGGCCGCGACAGCTTCGGCCTCACCTCCGATGACACGGTGCGGCTCGCCGAGGTGGTGGGGCGTCGGCCCGCCCTGGTGGGCTACTTCGCCGGCCACACCCACCGCAACCGCGTGCGGCAGCTCGACGGTGCCGGCGACGTGCCCTTCGTCGAGGTGTCGTCCACCAAGGACTTCCCCGGCGGCTGGGCCGAGTACCGGGTCTTCGAGGGCGGGATACTCCAGGTCTTCCACCGCATCTCCGCCCCGGAGGCCCTCGACTGGTCGGAGCGCACCCGGTCGATGTTCGGCGGCCTCTACCCGGCGTACTCGTTCGGTGCCCTCGCGGAACGGTGCTTCCCCATCTGGCCCCGAAGGACGGCGGCGGTGCCGTGAACCCGATGGGGGCTGCCGGCGTCGTCGTGCGCCGGTGGGCGCTCGCTGGTCGTAGCCTTTCGGCGGTGGACGTCGTCAACCGGTACAACGTCAAGATCACGGGACCGCCGAACGGGCAGCCGATGCTGTTCGCCCACGGGTTCGGCTGCGACCAGAACATGTGGCGATACGTGGCGCCCCGCTTCGAGGACGACTTCCGAGTCGTGCTCTTCGATCACGTCGGGGCCGGAGGTTCCGACGTGTCGGCCTACGACCCGGAGAGGTACACCTCGCTCCAGGCCTATGCCGACGACGTCCTGGCCATCTGCCGGGATCTCGACCTCCACAACGTGGTCTTCGTCGGTCACTCGGTCTCGGCCATGATCGGCGCCCTGGCGGCCGCCGCCGAGCCGGATCGGTTCGCCAAGCTGGTGTTCGTCAGTCCCTCGCCGCGATACATCGACGACGGCTCCTACGTCGGTGGCTTCAGCGAGGAGGACATCACCGAGCTGCTCGACTCCCTCGACAGCAACTACCTGGGCTGGTCCAGCGCCATGGCTCCGGTCATCATGGGCAACGGCGAGCGCCCGGAGCTGAGCGACGAGCTCATCGCCAGCTTCTGCCGCACGGATCCGGAGGTCGCCCGACGGTTCGCCCGCGTCACCTTCCTCTCCGACAACCGGGGTGACCTCGCCCGAGTGAGGGCCCCCTCCCTGGTCCTTCAGTGCGCCCAGGACGCCATCGCTCCCGTGGCCGTCGGCCAGTACGTGAACGACGCCCTTCCCGACAGCTCGATGGTGCTGCTCCAGGCGACAGGCCACTGCCCGAACCTCAGCGCCCCCGATGAGACCGCTGACGCCATCGGCGCCTTCGTGCGAGGGTGACCACGGGATCCGAGACCGACGTGAGCGACGGGGATGCGGTCGACGCCTTCTACGCCGCCCTGCTCGACGACGACGCCGAGCAGCTCTACGAACGAGCCCCCTGCGGCTACCTGTCCACCGCGCCCGACGGCACGATCATCAAGGTGAACCAGACCTTCCTCACCCTGACGGGTCATGGACGTACCGACCTGGTCGGTCGCCGCAACTTCTCCGAGCTTCTCACCCCCGGTGGGCGGATCTACCACGAGACCCACTACGCCCCGATGCTGCAGATGCAAGGCAGCGCCCGCGGCATCGCCCTCGAGATCCTCCGGGCCGACGGGAGCCGCCTCCCGGTGCTGTTGAACTCGGTGCTCGTGCGCCACGGCGACGGGTCTCCGGCGGTGATCCGTACGGCGATCTTCGATGCGACCGAGCGTCGGAAGTATGAACGCGAGCTCCTGCGGTCCAAGCAACTGGCCGAGGAGTCGGACGGGCGCGCTCGCGCCCTGGCGCGGACGCTGCAGCAGACGCTCATCCCTCCCGCACCGCCGCTCATCGCCGGTCTCGACGTCGCCGCCGTCTACCGAGCGGCGAGCCACGAGATCGACGTCGGAGGCGACTTCTACGACATCTTCGAGATCGGCGCGGGGGACTGGGTCTTCGTCATCGGCGACGTGTGCGGCAAGGGCGTGGAGGCGGCCGTCGTCACCGCCCTGGCCCGGTACACCCTCCGCGCCGCGGCGGTGCGGCGGCCGCTGCCATCCCAGGCGCTGGCGGTGCTGAACGACGTGCTGCTCCGGCACGAGACCGACCGGTTCTGCACGGCGGCCTTCCTGCGGATGCGCCTGGAGAACGGAACCTGGCGCGTCACCACCAGCGTCGGTGGCCACCCCCTCCCCCTGCTGGCCCGCCCGGGCAGCGCCCCGGCGGTCCTCGGTCGGCCGGGCTCGCTCCTCGGGGTGCTCGCAACCCCCGCCCTGTACGACCCCGAGGTCGAGCTGCAGCCTGGTGACGTGGTCGTGCTCTACACCGATGGCGTGACCGAAGGCCGCCGCGGATCGGAGTTCTACGGCGAGTACCGGCTGCAGGCGGTCGTCGCCGACCACATGGGTTCGGCAACCGCTCTCGCCGAGGGTTTGGCCGAGGACGTGCTCCGGTTCCAGTCGGGCGACCCCCGCGACGACGTGGCCGTCGTCACCGTGCGCGTGCCGGCCGCCGAGCCCCCGGGGACCTGACCGCCAACCGGGCGCGAGGCCGGCCCCGGAGCGGGCGAGCGCCTGCGTTCACATCACGTTATAGTCCGCCGGATGTTCGCCATCAGCGAGACTCTCACGGCAGTCGGAGTACCGGTGATCCTGATCCTCCTGGGCATCATCATCTTCGTGGTGATGGGAAAGGGTAGGTAGGCGGGTCGAGGCGGTACCCGGTTCTCGAACGCACCTTCCCCCACACCGACTCCGGCACGCCCCGGCATGGGCGGGACCGTGAGATGCCCCCCCGCGTGCTGATGCAGGAGCCGTCTGGCCGCCGGCGAGGCGGCCGAGCCGGTGCGCCCCTGGCGCTAGCTTTGGCCCCATGAGCGGACCGTTGATGTTGGTCGGAGGCGGCGAGTGGCAGGACGGGTGCACCTTCGACCGCACCCTGCTGGCCGACGCCGGCAATCCCGAAGTGCTGGTGCTGCCCACGGCCGCCGCCTACGAGCACCCCGAGCGGGCGGTGGAGACAGCCGTCGGGTGGTTCGAGAGCATCGGCGGCCGGGCACGCGGGCTGATGGTGCTGCACCGGGCCGAAGCCGAGGACCCGGACATGGCCGCCGTCGTGCGGGGCGCCAAGTTCGTCTACCTGGCCGGCGGCTCGCCCATGCACCTGCGCTCGGTGCTGAAGGACTCACCCGTGTGGGATGCACTGGTCGCGACCTGGAACGACGGTGCCACCCTGGCCGGATCGTCGGCCGGAGCCATGGTGCTGTGCGACCCGATGGTCGACCCGCGGGGCGGGGCCTTCACCCTCGGCCTCGGCCTCATCGGTCAGGTGGCTGTCATCCCCCACCACGACACGTGGTCACCGGAGAAGGCCAAGCGCACCATCGAGCTCGCCCCTCCCGGCCTACCGTTGGCGGCCCTCGACGAGCGGACGGCCATCATCCTGCGGCCCGACGGCACGTGGCGGGTCGAGGGTGCGGGCAAGGTCGTGGTGTTCGTCGACGGCTGCGAGGTCGGCCTGGAGGCCCTGACCCGCAAGGGGTGAGCCGGGGCGGCGACGCCGCCGGCAACACGGCGAAGCCGCCGGCAACTCACGGCCGGCGGCAACTCAGCTCTCGGTGATGGTGACCGATTCGATGACGACCTTCTCCTTGGGGGCGCCCGAAGGCGATCCCAGGGCCTCGATGGCCGTCACCACGTCGAGGCCGGCAACCACCTTGCCGAACAAGGAATACTTCGGCGGCAGGGCGACGCCATTGGGGCCGCTGATGACGAAGAACTGGCTGCCGTTGGTGTCGGGACCGGCGTTGGCCATGGCCAGCGATCCCACTTCGTAGCGACCGGGCTTGGGCAACTCGTCGGCGAAGCGGTAGCCGGGCCCACCCATCCCCGTGCCCTCGGGGTCGCCGCCCTGGAGCATGAACCGGGGAATGATCCGGTGGAACCCGACCCCGTCGTAGTAGTGGTAGCGGCTCAGGAAGACGAAGTTGTTCACCGTGGTGGGCGCGCCGGTGGCGTCGAGCGAGATGGTCATGGTGCCCTGCGAGGTGATCATGGTGGCGCCATAGGTGCGGGCCGGGTCGATGCACATCGGCGGTGGAGCGTCGAAGCGCTGGCGCTTGGCACTGGAACCGTCGACGGCCGGGCACGCGATGGGCATTCTCAGCTCTCCTTGATGGTGACCGACGACATGGTGATCGGTTCCTTGGGTTGGCCCCGGGTGGGGTTGTCGGGGGTCCCGAGGGCATCGATCTGGCTGACCACGTCGAGTCCGGCGGTGACCTGGCCGAACAGGGAGTAGTTGGGCTCGAGGGCGACCCCCTGGTCGCCGCTGATGATGAAGAACTGGCTGCCGTTGGTGTCGGGGCCCGAGTTGGCCATGGCCAGCGACCCCACCTTGTACTGACCGGGCTGCGGGAGCTCGTCGTCGAAGGTGTAGCCGGGGCTGCCGGTACCGTCGCCCTTGGGATCGCCGCCCTGCAGCACGAAGCCGGGCACGACCCGGTGGAAGTTCAGCCCGTCGAAGAAATGGTTGCGGGCCAGGACCACGAAGTTGTTCACCGCGAGGGGGGCCGCCTCGGGGTCGAGGGCGACGGTGATGATCCCCTTGTTCGTGTTGATCTCGGCCGTGTAGGTGCGGGAGGCGTCGATGCACATCGGGGGCGGGGCGCTGAACTGGGTCTTGGGCGGCGAGGTGCCGTCGGCCTTCGGGCAGGCGTCGTCGCCCGTCGTCTTGTCCGTGGTGTTGCCGCCGCCGACGAGCGTGGCGACGCTGAGCACGAGCACGAGGGCCAGGAACGACGCGACGATGGTCCGGGTGCGGCGGGCTCGCTTCCGGCGCGCCGCCAGCAGGGCTTCCTGGCGCGCCTGGCGACCCTGCTTCTGCCGGGCGCGCTTCTGGTTCTGGGTGGCCACGGGCGACACGCTACGTCCTCACCGGCCGGCCACGAGACCGGGTAGCGTGGAATCGCCGTGCGACGCCCTCCCCTCCCGTGAGCCTCGTCGTCCAGAAGTACGGGGGCACCTCGGTTGCCGACCCCGAGCGCCTCCGGGCTGTCGCCGCCCACGTGGTGCGCGCCAAGGAACAGGGGCATCAGGTGGTGGTCGTCGTCAGCGCCATGGGCAAGACGACCGACGAGCTCCTGCACCTCGCCCACCAGGTCTCGCCCTCGCCACCCGCTCGGGAGCTGGACATGCTCCAGACCGCAGGCGAGCGCATCTCGATGGCGTTGCTCTGCATCGCCGTGTGGGAGAGGGGCGTGGCCGCCACCTCGTTCACCGGCAGCCAGGCCGGCATCGTCACCGACTCCGCGCACGGCCGGGCCAAGATCCTCGAGGTTCGGGCCGAACGCCTCGTCGAGGCCCTCGAGGAGGGTCACGTGGTGGTCGTGGCCGGCTTCCAGGGTGTCTCCCGCCAGCGCGACATCACCACGCTCGGGCGGGGCGGCTCCGACACCACGGCCGTCGCCCTCGCCGCCGCCCTCGGCGCCGACGCCTGCGAGATCTACACCGACGTCGCCGGCGTGTACTCGGCCGACCCCCGGGTCGTGCCCCGGGCCCGGCTCCTGTCCCACGTCTCCTACGAGGAGATGCTGGAGATGGCTGCCACCGGTGGCCGGGTGCTCGCCCTCCGCGCCGTCGAGTTCGCCCGCAACCACGGTGTGGCCCTCCACGTGCGGTCCAGCTTCACGTGGGAGCCGGGGACGTGGGTCCTTCCCATGGCCCGGCGGGCGTCCGCCGGGCCCGAAGACATGGCCCGGCGGGCGTCCGCCGGGCCGACAGATCTGGAGGCAGCCACAGTGGAGCAAGCCATCATCTCCGCCGTCACCCACGACACCTCGGAGGCCAAGGTCACGGTCGAACGGGTCCCCGACCACCCGGGCATCGCCGCCCGGCTCTTCCGGGCCCTGGCCGACGAGGCGGTGAACGTGGACATGATCGTGCAGAACGTCTCCATCCAGGGAGCGACCGACATCTCCTTCACCGTGCCCCTGGCCGACCTGCCCGCGGGTCTCAAGGTCACCGAGACGCTGGCCGCGGAGATCGGCGCCGAGGGCGTCACCCACGACGGCGAGATCGGCAGGGTGAGCCTCGTCGGCGCCGGGATGAAGACCAACCCGGGCGTGGCCGCGGCGATGTTCGAGGCCCTGGCCAACGCCGGTATCAACATCGAGATGATCTCCACCTCGTCGATCCGCATCAGCTGCGTCCTGCGGGCGAGCGACGTGGAACGCGGCGTGCAGACGCTCCACTCCGCCTTCGGCCTCGACCTCCCCGACGAACCGGAGTAACCCGGGGGTACCGGGCCGGTACGCTGGGTGAAATGAACATCGGGATCGTCGGAGCCACAGGTCTGGTCGGTGGCGTGATGCGCTCGGTGCTGGCCCAGCGGGGCTTTCCCGTGTCCGACCTCCGCCTCTTCGCCTCCGCCCGGTCGGCCGGCCAGCGCCTCGACTGGAACGGCACCCCGGTGGTCGTGGAGGACGCGGCCACCGCCGACTGGCGCGGCCTCGACCTGGTCCTGTTCTCGGCCGGGGCCACCACGTCGCGCGCCCTGGCCACCACGGTGGCGGGCGCAGGAGCCACCGTGGTCGACAACTCGTCGGCGTGGCGGATGGACCCCGACGTCCCCCTTGTCGTCGCCGAGGTCAACGGCCACGCCCTCGAGCACCTGCCGAGGGGCATCGTCGCCAACCCCAACTGCACCACGATGGTGGCCATGCCGGTGCTCAAGCCCCTCCACGATGCCGCCGGTCTGCGCCGGGTGGTCGTCAGCACCTATCAGGCGGTGTCCGGGGCCGGTCGCAAGGGCATCACCGAGTTGGGCGAGCAGGTGGCCAAGCTGGGCGAGGTGTCGACCGAGCTGGCCGGCGACGGCGGCGCCGTGGAGTTCCCGGCCGCTCGGGTCTTCGCCGCGCCGATCGCCTTCAACGTCCTGCCGTTCGCGGGCAGCCTGGTCGACGCCGAGACCGACGAGGAGCACAAGTTCCGCAACGAGAGCCGCAAGATCCTCGAGCTGCCCGAGCTGGGCGTTTCGTGCACCTGCGTGCGGGTGCCCGTGTACACCGGCCACTCCCTGTCACTCAACGTCGAGTTCGACCGCGCCCTGTCCCCGGAGGAGGCGACGGAGATCCTGTCCACCGCACCGGGCGTCGCCGTCGTCGACGTTCCGACGCCGCTTCAGGCCGCCGGGGCCGACCCGTCGTTGGTCGGACGGATCCGCCGTGATCCCGGGGTCGGGTCGGGCCTGGCCCTGTTCGTCTCCGGCGACAACCTTCGCAAGGGGGCGGCGCTCAACGCCGTGCAGATCGCCGAGGAGATCGAGGCCCGCCGATGACCCGGCCGGCCGTCTCCGCCACCCGTTCACCCCGACTCGAGGAACCGCTCCCACAGTGATACCCCTGACGAAAGAACAGAAGATCATTTCCAGTGTGGTGCTGGGCATCTTGGTGCTGGCCATCGGCTACACGCTGCTCCCCTTCCGCTTCGCCGACGCCGTCAGCTGCAGCCCGCCGCTGTTGGGCGGGAAGCCCGGCAAGTACGAAGACCGCGGACAGGGCTTCATCAAGCCCGTGCGCGACTGCCGTAACGCCGCCCGCAGCCGCCTGGCGGTGGCCGCGGTGACCTCGTTCATCGCCATGGGCGTGGGGGTGGCCGCCTTGGCGTCGAAGAACATCAGCGCCGCGTGCAACAGCGGCAACCACGAGGACTGCACCGAGTGGTGGGCAGCGGAGTTGAGCGAGGCGGCGGCGGGTTACGCCTGCCAGTGCGGCTGCCACTACTCGTAGCGACGCCGGCGCCCAGGGCCTCAGGAGGCCCGGGCCGTGACCTCGTTCGGCGCGGTGGTGACCATCGCCTGGAAGTGGGCCACCGGGCCCTTGGCGATCCACGCCCTGCCGGTGAGCGCCCACGGCGTGGGCGCCGACGCCAGAGCGGGAAGGACGAGGGCGTGGCGGCGGTGGTCGCCGAGATGGGCCGCCGCTTCGGCGAGGTCGGTCGCCAGGTCGAGCCCGTCGGCATCGAGGGCGCGTGCCCGCGACCCCGACGGCCGCGGCACCTGCCCCACGGTGGCGTCGAACTCCCGGCGCGCCTCATCGGTGCGGCCCAGGTGGGCGAGTAGCAGGGTCAGCCGGCCCTGCCATGCCACGTCGCCGTGGCACCAGGCGCGGGTGCGGCAGTGGTCGAGGAGCTCGTACCGCTCGCCCTCGTCGCCCCAGGCGATGGCCACCCGCAGCCGCTGCACCCAGTAGCGGTCGGCGTCCGCCGGCTTGTCGATGCGCGGCACCCCGTCCGGGCCCGTCACTCCGCTCAGAGGGCCGCTCGGGCCCGTCACCCCGCTCAGAGGGCCGCTCGGGCCCAGGGCGGCGAGGGCCTCCAGGCCGGTTCTCGCCGCGTCGTGCCGACCGGCGAGCAGGGCCTGCATCACGGACCATGCAATGGCGTCCCCCCGATGGTCGAGGTTCGCACCGGCGCTGGCCAGATCGGCATGGGCGGCGATGTGGAGGTCGGCCTCGGGCAGGCGACCCCGGCTCAGCAGGTCGACCACCAGCCGGGCGTGCTGTTCGATGTCGAGCTCCTCCCACACCCCGTTCGCCGGGGCGAGCGGAGACACAGCCGGGGCCGAGCGGCCCTCTGGGCGGAAAGGCGGGGCCGACGAGCGAGGCCGCGACCGGATCTCCGTGGGTGCCGCCTGCTCGCGACGGGGGACCGCCGGCGCCGGGGCGGGAACCGGCGCCGGCGGAGACATGGCCGGCACAACGGCGGCAGCGGTTCCCAGCTCGGCCCGGAGCTCGTCGGTGAGCGCCAGGTCGAGGTGGGCCTCCAGTTCTTCGAGGTCGATCACGGCCGGAACCGCTTGCTCGCCACGTCGTCTGTATCGGTCGGCGCCCGGCCCGCCTTGAGCGGGGTGGTCTCCGGCAGGCGGCAGAATGACGGAGTAGCCACCATCGTGCCCATCGACGACCCCACCGACCAGCGGGTCCGCGACTTCGTCGGCCTGAGCGACCCCACCGGGCGCAGTCGCCGGGAAGCGGCGTCGTCCGACGGCGACCCGGGGTTCTTCGTCGTCGAGGGGCCCCTCGTCGTACGCCGGCTGCTTCGCTCGGCGTTCCGGGTGCGCTCGCTCCTGGTGACCGACCGGGGGCTGCGGGCCCTCGACCCGGAGCTGGCCGGGCTCGGGACCACGCCCGTGTTCCTGGCAACCCAGGCGGTGGTGGACGCCATCGGCGGCTTCAACTTCCACCGGGGGGCGCTGGCGTCGGCCGACCGCCGGCCCCTTCCCGACCTGGCGACGCTCGTCGACGACACCGACGACGTCGTCGTCATGATCGAAGGCGTGAACGACCACGAGAACCTCGGGGCCCTGTTCCGCAACGCCGCCGCCTTCGGCGCCGGTGCTGTGGTGCTCGACCCGACCACGGCCGATCCCCTCTACCGCCGCTCGACCCGGGTGTCGGTGGGCCACGTCCTGTCCATGCCCTTCACGCGGGCGACCGCCTGGCCCGCGGCCATCGCCCAGGTCCAGACGCTGGGCTACGAGGTGCTCGCCCTGACGCCGACGGTCGACGCCGAGGACGTCCGCCATGTTCCGTACCGCCGCCGCCAGGCGTTGCTCGTCGGTGCCGAGGGCCCGGGGCTGTCGCCGGCGGCGCTGGCCGCCGCCGATCGTCGCGTGAGGATCACCATGGCGTCCGGGGTGGACTCGCTCAACGTGGCCGCCGCCGCGGCGATCGCCCTGCACCAGCTGGCCGCCGGCAAGGCTTGACGGCGACGTTCCTGCGGTCAGTAGCTCCCGGTCTCGGTCCTGTGCTCGGCGGCCCGGGGGCCGAACGGCGAGGCATCGAGCCATGCGCCCGCCTTGATCCCCCGCTCGGCGACGGCGGCCGCAGCTCGTCGTCGCATGCGGATCCCCAAGCCCCGCGCCTGCATGTGTCGCAAGGCGAGGCTCGACGCGTTCCGGTTGTAGAGAGCGGCGTCGCGACGAGACCGGGCAAAGTGGTCGACCGCTGCGCGCGCCGTCGCCGGTTCGTCGAGCGCGACACGCACCGCCTCGGCCGCGACGAGGGCGTCCGGGATCCCGGAGTTGAGGCCGCGGGCGCCGAACGGCGCGAAGAGGTGAGCCGCCTCGCCGACCAGCAGGGCGCGTTGCGTCGGGTCGGTGAACCGCTCGGCGACCACCTGGAAGAAGCGGTATGTCGACACCCAGGCGATCCGTTCGGCGTAGGGCGGGGGGAGCACGCGGCCGACCCAGCGCCGAACGCCCTCCGGGTCGCTGAACCGTTCAGGATCGTCGTCGGGCCAGAGCTGGAGATCGGCGCGGATGCCGCCGGCGAAGGGCACGAGCAGGACGTTGCGGCCGCCGACCGCCGGATGCGTGTAGTGGTAGACGCGTTCGAGGACGTGCGGGCGGGCGGCGTCCTCCTCGACGTCGACGATGACGAATGCGCTGTCCGTGCGCGGGCCTTCGAGCTCGATGCCCCCAGCCCGGCGCACGGACGAGCGCGAGCCGTCGGCGGCGATGACGTAGCCGGCCGTCCACTCGTCGCCGGAATCAGCGCGGAGCACGACACCGTCGCCAGTCAGCTCGACGTCGACGATCCGCTGGCCCCAGCTGATCTCGACGCCGGCGGCCTTCGCCGCGTCGAGCAGGAGGGCTTCGATGCGGACCTGTGACAGGTTCGTCGAGTGCGGGAGTCGCGCCGGGTCGGGCGGAGGATAGGTGCGCTCGTACACCAGTCGCTCGCCCCAGAACGTTCGCTTCGTCGTCCAGACGATCCCGTTGTGCGCCAGCTCCCAGCCGAGGCCGGCGTGCATCGACTCCAGGTGCTCGAGCGATTCACGGTGCAGGAAGATGGCGCGGCTGCCGGGCCGGTGGCGGCCGACGTCCTCGGCCTCGAGGACCACCACCGGCAGGTTCCGGGCCCGCAGGGCGAGGGCGGCCGTGAGTCCGACCGGTCCGGCGCCGACGACGACGACGGGGTGGGTGAGCCCGCGGCGCGCCACGGGCGGAGCGTACCTGCGGTTGAAGCCACCCAGGCCGTCTGGTCGGCGTCAGAGACCCCATGGGCGATCGGGTGGGATCGCGCGGCGCTCGCTCGGCGACCCGCCCCCGTGCTCTCCGGCAACATCTGCTCCCGTTTCCCGAATACAGGAAACGAGCGTCATTTACGCTGCAGGTATGGCATGCCCCGGGCCGACGAGTAGCTGAGCCGCATGCTCCCCCGGTTCGGATTTCTGCTGCAGCGACATGCCTCGTGGGTCGGTGCGGGCGCGGCAGCGGTTCTCCTCGCCGGTCTGACCAGCGTGGCGCTGCGAGGGACCGGCGGCGACCGCGAGCAGTCCGTCGCCCTGAGTGTCCCGGCACCGACGACCACGACGGCCGTCGCCACGCCCCCCGTGCCGACCACGGCCGCGCCGGCACCCAGCCCCGAGGTCTTCGGTCCCACCGCTCCGCCGTCCTCTCCCACGAGCATCGTCGCCCTGGCGAACGGACCGGCCGTAGGGATCTATGCATCACCGGGAGCACCTGAGCCGGAGAGCACCCTCGAGAACCCGCAGCCGTCGGGCGCGCCGCTCGTGTTCCTCGTGCGTGAGCAGCAGGCGGATCGGGTCAACGTGCTGCTCCCGGTGCGCCCCAACGGCAGCCAGGGCTGGGTTCGGCGGGCCGATGTGACGCTGACCCGGATCGACTTCGCGGTCGTCGTCGAGCTGCGGGCCCACCGCGTGACCGTGTTCGAGGCAGGCGAGGTGGTCGTGCAGGAGCCGGTCGGAATCGGCACCTCCAACACTCCGACGCCGGGTGGGCTCTATTACATCAAGGAGCTCCTGAGTCCGCCCGACCCCAACTCGGTCTACGGCCCCTACGCCTACGGCCTGTCAGGTTTCTCGAACGTGCTGACCAGCTTCCAGGGCGGCGACGGGGTCATCGGCCTGCACGGCACCAACGACCCCGCCGGCCTGGGCAAGGACGTGAGCGCGGGCTGCATCCGGATGAGCAACCAGGCCATCACCCGCCTGGCCGGGATGCTGCCGCTCGGTACCCCGGTGGAGATCCGGAC
>CAYTTL010000017.1:0-1926 GCA_964440725.1 uncultured Acidimicrobiales bacterium
ACCGCCCCGTCGGCCACGGTCAGCGGCGAGGTCTCCCTCGTCGAGTCCAAGCGGTCGCGCCGGGCCAGGGCGACGGGATCCTCGTCGGACGAGCGCCGGCGGGCCCGCTCCTCGTCGCTGGCGGTCAGGTACACCTTGAGGGTGGCGTCGGGGAACCCCACGCCGGCGATGTCGCGGCCCTCGACCACTCCCCCGCCGCGCGCGGCCGCCCAGGCCCGCTGCCGCCGCACCAGCTCGGTGCGCACCTCGGCGCAGGCTGCCACTGCGCTGACCGCCCGGCCCACCTCGGGGATGCGCAACAGCTCGGTGACGTCGTCGCCGTCGAGATGCACGCGTTCGCCGACGTCGATCACCACCCCCCGCACCACGTCGGCCATCTCCTCGGCCGACGCCGAGTCGGGGTCGAGGTTGTGACGCATCACCGCGACCGCGGCCGACCGGTACATGGCCCCGGTGTCGAGGTGGGCCAGGCCCAGCCGCCCGGCGACTGCCTTGGCGACGGTCGACTTGCCCGACCCCACCGGCCCGTCGATGGCGATCACGGTCACGGCCTTGTCGGCTTCGTCTGGTCGCTGCGGGCCTCCGCTGCGCTTCGGTCCTCGCTCGCTCATGGTCGACCCTCCCCACCCAGGGCCACCAGGTCGGCCTCGAACGTCGGGTAGCTGGTGGCCACCGACTCCCAACCCTCGACCACCGATTCCCCCGGGGCCGCCATCGCCGCCACCGCCATGGCCATGGCCACCCGGTGGTCCCCCTCGGCGTCGGCCCGACCCGCGACCAACGGCGTGGATCCGCCGACGATGAACCCGTCGGCTCTCGTCTCCACGTCGGCACCGAAGGCCCGCAGGCCCTCGGCGACCGTGGCGATGCGGTCGCTCTCCTTCACCCGCAGCTCGGCGGCGCCGCCGAACAACGTGGGCCCTTCGGCCACCGCCGCGGCCACGGCCAGAACGGGGATCTCGTCGATGAGGCCCGGTACCTCCCCGCCCCCGACCTCGGTACCGTGCAGCGGCCCGTAGCGGGCCCGCACCTCGTCGTCGCCCACCTGTTCCACGCTGGCGCCCATGCGGCGGAGCACATCGAGAAAGCCCGCCCGCCCCGCCCCCAGGTACACGTGGTCAACCACCACGTCGCTGCCCGGCGTGACGCAGGCGGCCACCACCCAGAAGGCGGCCTGGGAGGGGTCTCCGGGGACGTCGAGCATGAACGGGCGAAGCGACGACGGGCGCACCCGCACCACCCGTCCCCCGCCGTCTTCGGTCACCTCGGCGTCGGCCCCGCACAGGACCAGCATCTCCTCGGTGTGGGCGCGCGTGGGAACGGGTTCGCGAATGACGGTGTCGCCCTTCGCCCCGAGCCCGGCCAGCAGCACCGCTGTCTTGACCTGGGCGCTGGCCACCGGCGGCGTGTAATCGATGCCGACCAGACCACCGCCCCGCACGGTCAACGGCGGGTAGTGGCCCTCCTGGCGCCCGTCGACCGCTGCGCCCATGGCACGGAGGGGCTCGACGACCCGGTCCATGGGGCGGCGGGCCACGGAGGCGTCGCCGGCCAGCACCGTGAGCCAGTCGAACCCCGAGCAGAAGCCGGCCAGGAGACGGATGCCCGTGCCGGAGTTGCCCACGTCGAGCACGCGGTCGGCCTCGTGGAGGAGACCGGTGCCCCCCCGTATCTCGTCGCCGTCCACCTCGGCACCCAACGCCTCCACGGCGGCGCGGGTGCGGCGTACATCATCGCCGTCCGACAGGCCCCGGATGACCGACGTGCCCTCGGCCCGGGCGGCGAAGAGCAGGGCCCGGTGAGAGATGGACTTGTCGCCCGGCACCCGCACCCGTCCCCGCAGGGGAAGGCCGCCCGTCACCCGCAGGCCGCTCATACCCGTCGGCACGCGGAGGGGCGGAAGCCGCGCTCGAACAGTGCGGCGCG
>CAYTTL010000017.1:1936-20604 GCA_964440725.1 uncultured Acidimicrobiales bacterium
GGACCCCTTCGCAGGCGTCCGGGGCCACCACCATCACCAGCACGCCACGGGGGCCCTCGGTGGAGTGCACGATCTCGAGGTTCTCGATGTTGACGTCGAGCTCGGCCAGCAGGGTCGTGACCTCGGCCAGCACGCCCGGGCGGTCGGGAACCGGGACCCGCACCTCGGCCAGCCCGTCGGTGCGATCCGCCCGGGCGGGAAGGTTGACCCGGGCGTGGCGCGAGCGCTCGAGCGACGTTCGCAGGCCGTCGAGGTCGCCCGTCGCCACCCGGTCACGCATGGCCGCGAGATCGGCGCCGAGGCGATCGAGGACGTCGAGAATGGCCTCGGAGTTCTGGTTGCAGATGTCGATCCAGATGCCCGGTTGGCCGGCGGCCACCCGGGTCATGTCGCGAAAGCCTCCCGCCACCAGGCGAAGCACGGCGGGGTGCTCCCTGGCCTCGTCGGCGGCCAGGCTCATGAGGGTGGCCGCAGCCAGGTGCGGAACATGGGAGACGAGGGCCACGAGGGCATCGTGGCGGTCGGGCGGGAGGGCCACGATGTCGGCGCCGAACGAGCGGATGACCGCCCGCACCGCGGTGTAGGCGTCCGAGTCCGTGTCGAGGGTGGGCGTGAGGACCCATGTGGCTCCCTCGAACAGGCTGCCGTCGGCGCCGTCGACCCCGTCCTGTTCGGACCCGGCCATCGGGTGGCCGCCGACGAAGAACGGATCGCCCACCGCGGCGACGACCGACGCCTTGACCCCACCGACGTCGGTGACGATGCCGCCCCGCGCCAGAGCCACCTTGGCGGCGTCGGCGATGGCCCCGACGGGTGTGGCCACGAACGTGATCTCGGCGTGCGGATCGTCGCCCACGGCGTCGACGGCGCCCAGGTCCGCGGCTCTCTGGGCCCGGGCGGCATCGATGTCGGAGCCCGTGACGTGCCAGCCCCGGCCGCGGAGGGCGAGGCCGATCGACCCGCCGATGAGGCCGGTGCCCACGACCGCCGCCCGTCGGCCGCCGCCCGGGGCCCGAGCGGCCCCCTGAGCGGGGTGCCAGGCAGGCTCAGCCGGGGAGGTCATCACGCAGGGCCTCGGCCCCCTCCATGTACACGTGGCGGAGCTCCGACCGCGGGCGATCGGTGGCGAGGTGGACGAGCACCCGGATGCAACGCGGCGTCGAGCCGGTCACCGACAGCTCCCGGGCGCACAGCAACGGGACGTCGCCCAGGCCGACGACGCGAGCGGCGGAAGCGGGGAAGATGGAAACGACGTCCTCGGTGGCGGTGAAGATCATGCTGATGATGTCGTCGTGGCTCACGTCGTTGCGGGCCAGCATCTCGGCGATGAGCGCCTGCACCCGGTCGGACACCTGTTCCGGTGTGTCCTCGTCGACAGTGGTGGCGCCGCGCAGCGCTCGAATGGCCGAAGGCACGTCGGAGCAGGCTAGTGGGCGGCAGGCACGTCAGTAGATCGACGGCACCCAGTTGAGGCTCTCCTTCGGCGGGCGCTGGTACCCGGGATCGGGCTGGCGGGGTGGCATGGAGGCGGGTTCGGTCGGAACATCGGTGTACGGCACGAGGCTCAGCAGGTGGTGGATGCAGTTGAGCCGAGCCGCCCGCTTGTCGTCGGCGTCGACCTCCCACCACGGCGAGTCGGCCGTCGATGTCCACTCGACCATGACGTCCTTGGCCTTCGAGTACTCGACCCACCGCGTGCGCGCGTACATGTCCATGTCCGACAGCTTCCACCGCTTCGTCGGGTCGTCGAGGCGGGCCTGGAACCGTCGCTCCTGCTCCTCGTCGGACACCGAGAGCCAATACTTCACCAGCTGGATGCCGGACCGCATCAGCATCCGCTCGAACTCCGTGACGCTGCGCAGGAAGTCCCAGTACTCGTCGTCGGTGCAGAATCCCATCACCCGCTCGACGCCCGCCCGGTTGTACCAGGACCGGTCGAACACGACAATCTCACCGGCGGCCGGAAGGTTGGACACGTAGCGTTGGAAGTACCACTGCGTACGTTCTCGCTCGGTGGGCTTCGGAAGGGCGACCACTCGACAGGCCCGGGGGTTGAGCGGCTCGGCGATCCGCTTGATGGTGCCGCCCTTGCCGGCGGCGTCGCGACCCTCGAACAGCACCACCAGTCGGTGCCCGCTGTGCTGGATCCACTCCAGCATCCGGACCAGCTCGACCTGCTGGGTGGCCAGCTCCGCCTCGAAGTGCGCCTTCTTCATCGCCCCCGAAGGTAGGCCACGGCCAGGACCCGTGCTCGGTCGACAGCTACTCCTCGGGATCCCCCCGGAGGGCCGAGCCACCCGCCGCCGCCGTCTCGAGGGCCCGGACCTCGTCGGTCGTGAGCGCACGCCACTGCCCCGGCGCCAGGCTGCGGTCGGCCAGGGGCCCGATGCGAATGCGCACCAGCCGGGTCACCGGGTGCCCCACGGCCGCACACATGCGCCGGACCTGGCGGTTGCGCCCTTCGTGGATCACGATGCGCAGGGCGTTGGGCGGCACCAGCGCCACCCGGGCCGGTGCGGTGAGGCCGTCGTCGAGCTCCACACCTTCCCGCAACCGCCGCAGTGCCCCCCGGCTGGGCGTTCCCTCGACCTCGGCCAGGTACTCCTTGTCCACCCCGAACGACGGGTGGGTCAGGCGGTGGGTCAGGTCGCCGTCGTTGGTGAGCAGCAGGAGGCCCTCGGTGCCGGCATCGAGGCGGCCCACCGGGAACACCCGCGGCATCGCCGGCACCAGGGCGACCACCGTCGGCCGGCCCTGGGGGTCGTCGGCGGTGGTGACCACCCCGGCGGGCTTGTTGAGCAGGTAGTGCACGAGCCCGGGTCGCACCGACAGCGGCACCCCCTCGACCTCGATGTGGGCCACCTCTGGGTCGACCCGGCGACCGAGCACGGCCACCTCGCCGTCGACGGTGACCAACCCGTCGGCGATGAGCTCCTCGCACGCCCGCCTGCTGCCGAGCCCCACCGCAGCCAGCACCTTCTGCAACCGCTCGCCGGGGACAACCTGATCGTGTGGTTCGCTCATGCCTCCCGGGCGCCCAGGCCGCGCTCGAGGGCCTCAACCGTCTCGGCGCCGGGGACGAACTCGGCGAGGGGCGGCAGGTCGTCGACCGAGTCGAGGCCCAGTTTCTCGAGGAACAGCCGGGTGGTGCCGTAGAGCAGGGCCTGGCCGGGGCCGGGGTCGTAGCCCACCTGCTGGATGTAGCCCTTCTGCTCGAGGGTCCGCACCACGGCGTCGGCGTTGACCCCGCGGATGGCGGCCACCTGGGCCCGCGACACCGGCTGGCGGTAGGCCACGATGGCCAGGGTCTCGAGGGCGGCGGCCGACAGCCTGGCCGTCTGGCCCTGCAACACGAACCGCTCCACGTAGGCGGCGAGGTCGGGGTGACTCTGGAAGCGGTAGCCGCCGGCCACCCGCAGGAGCACGAATCCCCGGTCGTCGGCCTGGTAGGTCGCCGCCAGCTTGGAGCACAGCTCCTCGACCCTGCCCGGTGACAGCTCCAACAGCTCGGCCAGGAGCTGGGGTTCCACCGGCTCCTCGGCCACCATCAGAATGGCCTCGACCGCCCGGGTTGCCTCGTCAGCCATCGTAGGCGTCCACCGCGGTGAGCTCGTCGGCTCCGAGCCGTTCGCCCGACCCGCTCACCCAGGCCACGGTGAGGTCGCCGAAGCTCTCCGTCTGGTCGAGCTCGACCCGACCCTGCTTGTAGAGCTCGAGCACGGCGAGGAAGTGCACGATCACGTCGAGGCGACTGGCCAGCCCCGAGGTCAGCCTCCGGAACGACTGCCGGCCGGTGCCGGCGAGGGCGACGGCCAGGTCGTCGACCACGTCGGCCACGCTCACCCGGATGGGCGCGACGTGGTCGAGGTCGACCTGCGGGGTCGGCCGGGGGGTGGTGGCGGCCACCCATGCGGCTCGCAGGTCGAGGGGCCCGACGCCGGCCAGGAGGTCGGGAGCGAGGGCCAGGAAGCGGGGCTCGAGGCCGGCCGTGCGCGGGTGGGAGGCGGCAGCGGCACCTGCCAGGCGGGCCAGGGCCCCGCCGGCGTTGCGGAAGGTCTTGCATTCCAGCAGGCGCGCCAACAGCAGGTCGCGCTCTTCGAACAGGGCCAGTTCCTCGTCGAGCTCCACGTCGTCGGGACCGGGGAGGAGGCGCCGGCACTTCAGCTCGACCAGGGTGGCCGCCACCACCAGGAACTCGGTGGCCACGTCGAGGTCGAGCGTGCCGATGCGTTCGATCTCGGCCACGTAGGCGTCGACGATGCCCGAAAGCGACACCTCCCACAGGTCGACCTCCTCCCGGCAGATGAGGTGGAGCAGCAGGTCGAAGGGGCCCTGGTACACCGTCGTCCGGACGTCGTAGGGCACCCGCGCAGGTTACCGGCAGGAGGCCGGCGACCTGGGGAATACCATCCACGGATGGATCGCGTGCTCTCGGGCATCCAGCCCACCGGCGACGTACACCTCGGGAGCTACCTCGGCGCGCTCCGCCAGTGGGTCGCCGACCAGCACACCCACGACTCGTTCTTCTGCGTCGTCGACCTGCACGCCCTCACCCAGCCCCGCGACCCCTTCGAGCTCCGGGCCAAGACCCTCGAGACGGTGCTCGTGCTCATCGCCGCCGGTCTCGACCCCGATCGCTGCACCCTGTTCGTGCAGAGCCACGTGCCCGAGCACACCCAGCTGACGTGGCTCCTCGAGTGCGTCGCCTCCATGGGCGAGCTGCGGCGCATGACCCAGTTCAAGGACAAGGCCCGGGGCGGCGAGGAGTCGGCCCGGGTGGGCCTGTTCACCTATCCGGTGCTGATGGCCGCCGACATCCTCCTGTACGACGCCGACCGGGTACCGGTGGGCGACGACCAGCGCCAGCACCTGGAGCTGTGCCGCGACCTGGCGACGCGCTTCAACCACCGTTACGGCGAGACCTTCGTGGTGCCCGACGCCGTCGTCCCCGAGGTGGGCGCGCGCATCATGGACCTGCAGAACCCCGAGACCAAGATGTCGAAGTCGACGGAATCGCCCAAGGGCATGGTCATGGTCCTCGACGACCCCGACACCATCGAGCGCAAGTTCCGCAGAGCCGTCACCGACCCCGGCGCAACCGTGCGCTTCGACCTCGAGCACAAGCCCGGGGTGTCGAACCTGCTGCAGATCCTGGCTGCCGCCACAGGCAGGGTTCCCGAGGAGCTGGCCGACGACTACGACCAGTACGGCACCCTGAAGGCCGACGCCGCGGCGGCGGTGATCGAGCTCCTCCGGCCCCTGCGCCAGCGCTACGAGGAGCTGGCCGCCGATCCCGCCGCCGCCGAGGCGGTGCTCAAGCAGGGCGCGGACAAGGCCCGATCGGTGGCGGCGGGGACCCTGGCCCGGGCCCAGGACGCCGTCGGCCTCCTGCCGCCGGGATGACGTCTGTGCGCGACCAGGTCGGCACCGGCCTCCTCGCCATCGGCTACCCCGGCGCCGTCTGGGCGCTGGCCCGGGCCGTGCCCATGTTCCGCCAGCGGCGCCGGCGCCGGTTCCTGGTCCTCCAGGCGGCCACCGCCGGCGTGGCGACGGGCTGGGTCCTGCACGACCGGGCCGTGCCGGCCGCCCTCAACGCCTCCGCCGTCGTCGTCTTCGCCGCCGTCTGGTGGATCGGCGGCCGGCGGCTGCGCTGACCCACCCGGACCGTCACTTGGCGGCGCCGGCCTGGGCCCCCACCACCGCCAGGTCCTCCACCCCGGTCACCTCGATGCGGCCCGCTCCCAGCCGCCGCTGTTGGCGTCGCTCGAGACGGTTGGCCACCCGGCTGAGGAACAGGTTGACGGCGATGTAGCAGACGGCCACGAACATGAACGCTTGGAGGCGGTTGTTGTAGAAGGCCCCGATGCCCTCGGCCCGCCGCAGAGCGTCGTCGTAGAGGATGAGGGCTCCGAGGGCGGTGTCCTTGAGCAGGGTGATGAGCTGGCTGACGATGGCGGGGGCCATGCGGCGTGCCGCCTGAGGGAGGATCACCAGCGACATGGCCTGGCGATGGGTGAGGCCGATGGCCGAGGCCGCTTCCCCCTGGCCACGGTCGAGCGACAGGATCCCGGCGCGGAAGATCTCCCCCAGGACGGCGCCGTTGTAGATGGTGAGGCCGAGGACCAGGGCCTGGAAGGAGCTGAGGTTGACGCCGACAGCGGGGAGACCGAGGTAGGCGAAGAAGATCAGGAGCAGCAGGGGGACGGCCCGGAAGAACTCGACGTAGCCGACGGCCGGCCATCGCACCCAACGGCGGCGGCCGAGCCGGGTGAGGGCCATCACCGTGCCCACCACCATGGCCAGGACCATGGCCGCCGCCGCCGCCTTCAGGGTGTTGACG
The DNA here is from genome assembly GCA_964440725.1 of uncultured Acidimicrobiales bacterium. Taxonomy (GTDB): domain Bacteria; phylum Actinomycetota; class Acidimicrobiia; order Acidimicrobiales; family AC-14; genus DATAQC01. Next base: position 8,277 of record CAYTTL010000017.1, read on the forward strand.
AAGCCTCCGAGCAGGAATCGGATGCTCGACCACTCCGTCAACGGGCGCCAGAGGGCTGCACCGAACTGGCCCTTGTCGGCGAACCGCATGACGGCGACGGCCACGACCGCGGCAATGGCGACCACCGACACCGCCGTCGCCCCGAGGACGCGCCGCCTTCCCCTGGGTCCCAGGTCGTCGCCGAGGAAGGCGGCGCTCTCGGCTCTCATCGCTTGATCGCCACCCGGCGTTCGAGCACGCCGACGGCCCAGCCCGCAGGCAGAGCCAGCAGCAGATAAGCGGCGGCGGCGCCGACGTACGCGGGAATGGGCTGCTCGGTCTCGGTGGCCAGCCTGCCGGCGAAGCCGGTGATGTCGACCACGGCGAAGGCCCCGGCGATCGACGAGTTCTTGATCAGGGCGATGAAGACGCTGCCCAGGGGGGCCACGACCGTGCGCAGGGCCTGCGGCAGCACGACCACGGCAAGCAGCTGGCCGAAGGTGAGGCCGAGGGCGCGGCCGGCCTCGGCCTGTCCTCTGGAGATCGAGTTGATGCCCGACCGCACCGTCTCGGCCACGAAGGTGCTCGTGTACACGGCCAGGACGATCACCGCCGAGACGAAGAACGAATAGCTCACCCCGACCTTGGTGAGGCCGAAGACGAACAGGAACATCAACACGATCACCGGCGTGTTGCGAAAGGTCTCCACCCAGACGGTGGCGAAGGCGCGCAGAGGCACCACCGGGCTCACCCGGAAGGCGGCGATGACCACTCCGATGACGAACGCCGCGGCGAACGACAGCAGGGTCAGCTCGACGGTCACGACGATGGCGTCGAAGAAACCGCCCAGGTTGTCGATGACGAGGTCCACGCGCTGAACCTCGCCGGGCCTACGGCCTGGTGGTGGTCGTGGTCGACCCGCCCGCCGCGGTGGTCGTGGTCGTCCCGCCCGGGGTGGTCGACGTGGTGGTGCCCGGTGCGGTGCCGGTGCCGTAGCGGTCGATCGGAGGCGGCTCGGGCAGCGCCAGACCGAGCTTGCCCAACGTGGCCTCGAACGCCGCCGCCCACTCGCCGTTGGTTTCGATCGTCTCGATGCGGTCGTTGAGGAAGGCGCGGAACGCCTCGTCACCCTTCTTCAGGCCGATGCCGTAGGGCTCGTCGGTGAAGGGAGCGTTCACCACCTTGAGCGTGCCGTTGCTCTGGGCGACATAGCCGGCGAGGATCGGGCCGTCGGTGGTGACGGCGGCGACGCGGCCGTCGGTGAGGGCCTCGGCGCACTTGCTGTAGGTATCGAAGGACAGCAACTCGGACTGGGGAGCCTTGGCCACGACGTTCTTCTCCGACGTCGACCCGGCAACGCTGCACACCTTCTTGCCGTTCAGGTCGGTGACCGTCTTGATGGTGTTGTCGTCGCTCTTGACCAGGATGTCCTGGTGGGCGATCAGGTAGGGGCCGGCGAAGTCGACCTGCTGCTTGCGGGTGTCGTTGATGGTGTAGCTGGCGACCACGATGTCGACGTTCCCGCTCTGGATGAACGGCTCCCTGTTCGCCGACACCGCCTCGATGAACTCGACCTTGTTGCCGAGGTCCTCGACCGTGCCGCCGAAGATGCCGACGGCCATGAGCTCGGCGATGTCGACGTCGAAGCCCTCGAAGGCGTTGTTGATGGGATTGCGCAGCCCGACGCCGGGCTGGTCGTACTTGATGCCCACCTTCATCGTCCCCCGGGCCTGGATGTTGGCCATGGTCGTCCCCGCCGGGAAGGTGGGCGCCTGCGTCGTGGGTGTGCCGGTCGTGGTGGCGGTGGTCGTCCCGTCGTCGTCGCTGCCACAGGCAGCGGCCACGAGGACGACGGCCAGCACCAGCACCGAAGCCGTCCAACGGCGGGGATTGCGGGGGCTACGCATCAGGTTCCTCCTAGTGAGCCAGGATTTTGGACAGGAAGTCGCGCGCACGTTCGCTCTCCGGGTGGCTGAAGAACTTTTCGGGGGGTGCGAGCTCGACGATACGGCCTCCGTCCATGAACGCTACCTGTCGCGCCGCCGAGCGGGCGAAGCCCATCTCATGGCTGACGACGATCATGGTCGTACCCTCGGCGGCCAGCCCGACCATCACGTCGAGGACCTCCTTGATCATCTCCGGGTCGAGCGCGGAGGTGGGCTCGTCGAAGAGCATGACCTTGGGGTCCATGGCCAGTGCCCGGGCGATGGCCGCCCGTTGCTGCTGGCCACCCGAGAGCTCCGCCGGGTACCGGTGGGCCTTCTCCTCGATGCCCACCCGCCGGAGGAGCTCGAGGCCACGCTCGCGGGCCTCGGACTTGGGCAGCTTCCGGACCTTCACGGGCCCGAGGGTCACGTTCTGGAGGACGGTCTTGTGGGCGAACAGATTGAACGACTGGAAGACCATGCCCACGTCGGACCGCACCCGGGCCAGGGCCTTCCCCTCCACCGGGAGGGGCACGCCGTCGATGCTGATGGTTCCCGAATCGATCGGCTCCAGGCGGTTGATGGTGCGGCACAGCGTGGACTTGCCCGACCCCGAGGGCCCGATCACCACGAGCACCTCACCGCGCGCCACGGTGAGGTCGACGTCACGCAGGGCATGCAGGTCGCCGAAGAACTTGTTGACCTTCTCCAGCACCACGAGGGCGTCGCCCGACGGGGCTCCCGGCTCACCGGGCGCCTCCGCTTCACCATTCCTCTCAGGGACGCCGTGGTCCTCGCTCATACTTGCCTGGTCGCTGCGGGCCTCCGCTGCGCTCGGTCCTCGCTCATCACGCTGTCTCCTCGGCGAGGGCCCGCTGCAGGGTGAAGCCGGCGGCGATCATCACGCCCCCGAAGGCGACGGCCATCCAGAACCGGCGCACGCCATTGTTGTGACAGGCGTTGTCGCGGGCCACGTCGTAGAGCGCGCGGGTGCCCGATCGCGGCGCCAGGTTGGTGAGAGCGCTGCCGCAGCTCACCGACGTGGGCAGGAACGAGCGGGCCCGGTCGAAGCCCTGGAGCCGCAACACCGGGTCGTCGCCGAAGTTGGCTCGTACGGAGGTGAGCAACAGCACCAGCACGAGGGCCGCGCCGGCACCCATGACCGCGGTCGGGAGCCACCTCCAGCGAAGGAGCGTCACCGGTCGTTGAGCCGGGCGATGGCGTCACCCCGGGTGACGATGGAACGGCCCTGTTCGAGGAGGCCGCCGAGCGAAGCGGCGTCGGTGCCGAAGGCGCCGGCCGGAATCCGCACCTCGTCGGTGGCGGAACGCACGGTGACGCCGTCGGCGACCTCGATGGCCTCGACCCACTCCCAGCGGATCACGGTCCGCCGGTCACCCGGCCCGAGCAGGGAGACTCCGTGCAGGTCGACGCGAATGACCGCCTTGGGCCCGAAGCGTCGGGGCCGGATCAGATCCTCCGCCACCCTCTGGGCCATCCAGTCACTGTAGTGGCGCCAGGCTCCGACGGCCCCGGTCGGTGGCACGCCGGCCGTCACACAAGGGCGACGGCGCGACCGCCAGCGATCACACGGCCAGGCGGTAGCCCCGACCGGGCGTGGTCTCGATGGCTGCACCGCACGGGCCCAGCCGCCGCCGTAGGCGGCCGATGGTGGCGTCGAGCACGTGGGGGTCGGCTTCGGGGGAGCCCCACACGCGCTCCAGCAGGCTGCTCCGGGGCACCAGGGCGCCCGTGGCCTGGGCCAGCGACTCGAACACCTGGCGCTCCTTGGGCGTCAGCTCGGCCCGCTCCCCGCCCACCTCTATCGCCGCGCCCTGCACGACCAGCTCGGCACCCCCCAGGCGGTAGGTCCGGCGCCGGTCCTCGAAGTGCTCACTGAGCACCCGCACCAGCAGGCCCAGGCGGCCGACGGCGGGGACGAGCGGCGCCTCGATGCCCTCCTCCCGCGCCCCGCCGGCGCAGACGGGCCCCACGCACCCGGCGACGACACCCTCGTTGAACGCCCGCCGCAGCTCGTCGTCGGCACCGCTCTGGGCGGCAATGGCAAACAGGTTGTGGACCGCGGGCGCGCTCGTGAAGGTCACCGCGTCGACCCGGCCCTCCAGGGTCGCCTCCACCAGGCGCTGGGCCGGAGCCGGCTCCTCCGGTATCCGCCACCGGTACACGGGCACCTCCACCACCGTCGCCCCGGCATCGGCGAGAGCCGCGGTGAGCTCCGGGCTCGGCATCCCGTACTCCTGCACGGCCACGACCCGGCCCCCCAGCGGCTCGGACAACAGGAGGGAGACCAGGGCATCCATCCGCTCGTTGGCCGACTTTCCCCACACCTCGAGCCCGCCGGCCTGAGCGGCGGCGGCCGCCTTGGGTCCGCGGGCCACCACCTTGGTGTCGGCGAGGGCGGCCACCAACCGCTCGCCGAGGCCCCAGGACGACGCCGTCTCCAACCAGGCCCGCACGCCGATGCCCGTGGTGGCCACCAGGTAGTCGGGCGGGTCGTCGAGGAGGGCGAAGGTGGCCCGGCGCAGGTCGTCGTCGGACGCCAGGTACAGCGTGGTCATGGTGGGCCCGTGGACGACCGACGCCCCCCGGCGGCCGAGCAGCTCGGCCTGGTCCTCCCAGCGGCGGTCCGCGGTGATGCCGATCGTGAACCCGTCGAGGGGGAGCAGGGCCATGGTCCCCACCATGATGGCCCGTTCCCGTCACCTGGTCGTCTGCCTCGAATGGCCATTGCGAGAAGAGGGCCTGAACGCCGCCTTTCGCCCGGGGCCATCCCGCTTCATGCAGCGTTCAGCAACCTCACAGCCCCGGGTCGGGCGGTGTCGGGCTTTTGTCGTGCGCCGTTCATACAACGGCAACAGCGCCCACACACCCGTCGGCTTGGATGGGGCCATGACGACCCGAGAACCCAGCGGCGACCGGCGGACGCTGGTCGTCGTGGGCAACGGCATGGTCGGCCACAAGCTCCTGGAGGTGCTGGCCGAGCGCGGGGCCACCGCCGAGTGGGACGTCGTGACCTTCTGCGAGGAATCCCGTCTGGCCTACGACCGCGTCGGGCTCAGCTCGTTCTTCTCCGGGACCACCGCCGACGATCTCTCGATGGTGGCGCCCGGGTTCTTCGACCAGCTCGGTCTGACGGTTCACGTGGGCGACGCCGTCGCCTCCATCGACACCGCCGCCGCCGAGGTGGTGTCGGTCAAGGGCGTGCGCATCGCCTACGACGCCCTCGTGCTGGCCACCGGCTCGTACCCCTTCGTGCCTCCGGTCGACGGCCGCGACTCGTCGGGGTGCTTCGTCTACCGCACGATCGACGACCTCGAGGCCATCGCCTCCTACGCCGGGAACTGCCGGGTGGGGGCGGTCGTGGGCGGTGGCCTGCTCGGGCTGGAAGCGGCCAACGCCCTGCGCAGCCTGGGTCTGGAGACGCATGTGGTCGAGTTCTTCCCCCGCCTCATGCCCGTGCAGATCGACGAAGGGGGCGGCGCCGCCCTGCGCCGTCGCATCGAGGACCTCGGCGTGGTGGTCCACACCTCCACGGCCACCGCCGAGGTGCTGGCCACCGACGGCGTGGTGTCGGGCATGCGCTTCGCCGACCGGGCCGACGTCCAGCCCGACGACGCCGACACCGACCGGACTCTCGCGACGGACCTGGTGGTGTTCTCGGCCGGCATCCGCCCGCGGGACGAGCTGGCCCGGGCCGCCGGCCTGGAAGTGGGCGAACGGGGTGGCGTCGTCGTCGACGAGGCGTGCCGCACGTCCGACCCGCGGATCTTCGCCATCGGCGAGTGCGCCCTGGCCGTCGGCAAGATCTGGGGGCTGGTGTCACCCGGCTACCAGATGGCCCGGGTGGTGGCCGACCAGATCCTCGGTGGCGCGGCCACCTTCGGCGGCGCCGACATGTCCACCAAGCTCAAGCTGATGGGTATCGACGTGGCCAGCTTCGGCGACGCCTTCGGCACCTCGCCGGGCGCCGAGGCCATCACCTTCGCCGACCCCGTCACCAATGTCTACAAGCGCCTCGTGGTCGGGCCTCCGGTGCCCGTTCCTCCCGGTGCCAGGTCCGGGACCGCCCCGATCCGCCCTCTCGTGGGCGGCATCCTGGTCGGCGACGCCTCGATGTACCAGACCCTCGTGCAGATGACCCGGGCCGAGATGCCCACCCCTGCGCATCTCGAGGAGCTGATCTTCCCGGCTGCGTCCAACAGCAGCGGTGCCACCGTCGGGGTGGCGTCGCTGGTCGACACCGCCACTGTCTGCTCGTGCAACACGGTCACCAAGGGCGCCATCTGCGACGCCATCGCCAGCGACGGGCTGACCGACGTGGGCGCCATCAAGTCGTGCACCAAGGCGGGCACCGGCTGCGGCGGCTGCGTGCCGCTGGTCACCGAGATCCTCCGCGACGAACTGCGCAAGGCCGGCGTCGAGGTGGGCAACGACCTGTGCGAGCACTTCGCCTACACCCGCCAGGAGCTGTTCGACATCGTGCGGTTCCATCGCATCAACACCTTCTCCGAGGTCCTGTCCGAACACGGCACCGGCCGGGGCTGCGAGATCTGCAAGCCGGCGGTGGCGTCGATGCTGGCCTCGCTCGGCAACGGCTACATCCTCAGCCACGACCAGGCGGCGCTCCAGGACACCAACGACCACTTCCTGGCCAACCTCCAACGCGATGGCACCTACTCGGTCGTCCCCCGCGTGCCCGGCGGCGAGATCACGCCCGACCAGCTCATCGCCCTCGGCAACATCGCCAAGGAGTTCGGCCTCTACACCAAGATCACGGGCGGACAGCGGATCGACCTCTTCGGCGCCAGGGTGGACCAGTTGCCTCTCATCTGGCGCCAGCTCGTCGACGTGGGCATGGAGTCGGGCCACGCCTACGGCAAAGCCCTCCGCACCGTGAAGTCGTGCGTGGGCAAGACCTGGTGCCGGTTCGGCGTGCAGGACTCGACCACCCTGGCCATCGACCTGGAGATGCGCTACCGGGGCCTGCGGGCACCGCACAAGATCAAGGGGGCGGTCTCCGGGTGCACCCGTGAATGCGCCGAGGCCCAGAGCAAGGACTTCGGTGTCATCGCCACCGAGAAGGGCTGGAACGTCTACGTGTGCGGCAACGGCGGCATGAAGCCCCAGCACGCCGTGCTCCTCGCCGCCGACGTCGACACCGAAGCTGTCTTCCGCTATCTCGACCGCTTCCTCCTGTTCTACGTGCGCACCGCCGATCGCCTCGAGCGGACCGCGGTGTGGCTCAACAAGCTCGACGGCGGCATCGACTACCTGCGCAGCGTGGTCATCGACGACGCCCTCGGCATCTGCGACGAGCTCGAGGCCGACATGGCCCGCCACGTCGAGACCTACGAATGCGAATGGAAGGCGACCATCGAAGATCCCGTTCGCAGCGCTCGCTTCCGCACCTTCGTCAACTCCGACGACGACGACCCCAACGTGGTCTTCGTCCCCGAACGTGGACAGCGCCGCCCCGCCTACGACCACGAGAAGCCCGACCCGGCAATGTCCGCTCCCGGCCCTGAGAAAGGACCTTCATGACCCTCACCACCGAAGCTCCCACCCGCAGCTGGATCGACGTCTGCCCCCTCGAACAGCTCATCGTCGACCGCGGTGTGTGCGCCAAGGTCGGCCCCTACCAGGTGGCGGTGTTCCGCGTCGGTCCGGGCCGCTGCGACGACGCCCCGGCGACCACCGCCGGCACTTCCCCCGACGAGATCTACGCCCTGTCGAACTTCGACCCCTTCTCCCGGGCCAACGTCCTGTCGCGCGGCATCGTGGGCTGTAGGGGCAACCGCCTCAAGGTGGCGTCGCCGGTGTACAAGCAGAGCTTCGACCTGACCTCCGGCCAGTGCCTCGACGACCCGTCGGTGTCGGTGCCCACCTTCGAGGTACGGGTGGTCGACGGCCACGTGCAGGTGGCGCTGCCCTCGTGACGCTCGTCTCGGAGCCGGTCGTACCCCAGCCCGGCGTCCCGGTCCCCGTCGCCTTCACCCCGACCCGCCGGCGACCCGTCCACGGCGTCAACGAACGCGGACCCGATCTCCTTCCCCTCGAAGCGGGCGAGCAGTACCGCTTCAGCTTCGCCATGGACGCGTGCGTCGGCTGCCACTCGTGCGAAGTGGCCTGTGCCGAGCAGAACGACACGCCCGTCGACCAGGCCTGGCGGCGAGTCGGCGAGCTGGAGGGCGGTGCCTTCCCCGACACCCGACGGTTCAGCCTCTCGATGGCCTGCAACCACTGCGTCGAACCAACCTGCCTGTCGGGTTGTCCCACCAACGCCTACGAGAAGCTGGCCAACGGCATCGTCGCCCACCATCCCGACGACTGCATCGGCTGCCAGTACTGCATCTGGAACTGCCCCTACGAGGTCCCCGTCTTCAACCCGGCGAAGAAGATCGTCTCGAAGTGCGACATGTGCCGGCCCCGCATCGACGAGGGACAGAAGCCGGCGTGCGTGCTGGCGTGCCCCACCCACGCCATCGGCGTGGAGAAGGTCGACGTGCAGGCGTGGCGAGCCGACCACGCCGCCGCCGACGCGCCCGGGTTGCCTCCGGCCGACATCACCCTGTCGACGACGCGCATCGTGCTTCCCCCCGACGTGCCTGCCGACACCCGCCCGGCCAATGAGCACAACGCCCGTCGCGAGGACCCCCACTGGCCGCTGATCGTGCTCACCCTGTTGACCCAGGTGTCGCTGGGGACCGTCGCCACCACGGTGGCCCTCGAGCTGGCCGGCGCCGGCGCCATCTCGTCGGGCGGCCGGAGTGGCCTGGGCGGCCCCGCCACCGGAGCGTTCCTGGCCGGCGCCGTCGCCCTCGGTGCCTCCTTGTTGCACCTGGGGCGCCCCAGCAGCGCCCTCAAGGCGCTCCGCAACCTGCGCACGTCCTGGCTGAGCCGGGAGGTCGCCCTGTTCTCCGTGTTCTCCATCCTGTCCTTCGCCTACGCGGCGTCGTGGGCCGGATCGGGGTGGTTCGGACGCAACGAGGCGACGTCGGCACTGGGACCGGTCTCGACATCGTTGCTGGGCATCGCCGCCGCCCTGGTGGGCGCCGCCGGGGTGTACGCCAGTGCCCGCCTCTACCTGGTGCCGGCCCGTCCGGTGTGGAACTCGCCGCGGACCCCCGCCGCCTTCTTCGCCACCACCGTCGCCATCGGGCCGCTCGTCGGCCTGCTCTGTCTCGATCGCACCAAGCTGCGGCCGGTCTGGGTCGGGCTGCTCATCGCCGCCGCCGCCGTGGGGACGCTCGCCCAGATCGCCGTCCAGGTCCGGTTGCGGACGGTGGTGGGACGACGCCCCGACCACCAGCACCAGGGCACCGCCCAGCTTCTCGACGGCGAACTGCGCGGCCTGTTCCTCGCCCGCCTCGTTGCCGGCTTCCTCGGGCTCGGGCTCCTGGCCTTCACCCTCGCCGTCCCGCTCGACGGAGCGGCCGCCGGAGCACGCCTGGGCGCCGCCGTGGCGGTGATCGCCCTCGGCGAGCTGGCCGGTCGCTACCTCTTCTACGTCTGCGTGGTCCCCTACCGGATGGCGGACGGCTTCTTCGGGAGCCGCTGATGGAACGCCCGCGCGGGCCTGGCGTGGCCGGGTTCCTCGGCCTCGGAACCCGGGCCGGCGACCCCGGATACGCGACCGACGAGCGCGCCGGCGTCATGAACGCCACCCGGCGGCCCGACCGCTGGGTGCGCACCACCTGTGGCTACTGCGCCGTCGGCTGCGGGATGTTGGTGGGCGTGCGCGCCAATGAGGCGGTGAGCGTGATGGGCGATCCCGACCATCCCGTGAACCGCGGCCGGCTCTGCCCGAAGGGCCTCTCCGAACATCACACCCTCGCCGCCGACGGGCGGCTCACCACGCCGATGATGCGGCGTCGGGGAGGCGACCGGGAGCCGGCGAGCTGGGACGAAGCCCTCGGATCCATGGTCGTGGGATTCCGCCGTCTGTTGCGCGAGCACGGCCCGGATGCCGTCGCCGTCCTGTCGACGGGCCAGTTGGTCACCGAGGAGTTCTACGCCCTGGGCAAGCTCGCCCGCGTCGGTCTCGGGCTCCGCCATTACGACGGCAACACGACGTTGTGCATGTCGAGTGCGGTGTCGGGCTACAAGGCCAGCTTCGGCAGCGACGGCCCACCCGGTTGTTACGACGATCTCGCCCAGGCCGACTGCATCCTGTTGGTCGGGGCCAACATCGCCGACAACCACCCCCTGCTCGTCCCCCGGGTGCTGGACAACGATGTGGCCACGCTCGTCGTGGTCGACCCGCGGGTGACCAAGACGGCGACCGTGGCCGACATCCACCTGGCGGTCAAGCCCCGCACCGACATCACTCTGATCAACGGCATGATCAAGCTGCTCATCGACGAGGACCTCGTCGACCACGACTACGTGGCGGCCCACACCGAGGGCTACGAGTCGCTGGCCCGGCACGTGGCGGGCTACGACCTCGACCGGGTGGCGGCTGAGTGCGGCGTCGACGCCGAGGCCATCCGCAGGGCCACCCTCGCCTTCGGCCGGGCCGAGCGCGCCTTCATCGGCTGGACCATGGGCGTGAACCACTCGGTGCAGGGCACACAGACGGTCACCCTGCTCAACACTCTGTGCCTGCTCACCGGGAACGTGGGCCGGGCCGGTTCGGCGCCGTTCTCCATCACCGGCCAGTGCAACGCCATGGGCACGCGCGAGGCGGGCGGCACCGCGTCGCTGCCGGGCTACCGGGCCTTCGACCGTCCCGCCGACCGGGCCGAGCTTGCCGACCTGTGGGACATACCGGTCGACCGCATTCCCACCGGGCGCGGCCGGGCCTACCCCGACATCATCGACGGTGTCCTCGACGGCACCATCAAGGGCCTGTGGATCATCGCCACCAACCCCCCCGTGGCGTTCCCCAATCGGGGCCGGCTGGAGCGGGCGCTGGCCAACCTCGACATGCTCGTGGTGCAGGACGGGTTCGAGACGCCGACCACGGCCCTGGCCCATGTCGTCCTGCCCGCCGCCATCTGGGGCGAGAAGGACGGTACCTACACGAACGCCGAGCGCCGGGTGTCGCGGGTACGCAAGGCGGTCGACCCGCCGGGAGAGGCGCGCCCCGATTTCGACATCTTCCTGGCCGTGGCCGACGCCCTCGGCAACCGCGACGAGATCTTCCCCGGGTGGAAGACCCCCGAGGACGCCTTCGAGGAATGGACCCGGGTGTCAGCCGGCCGGCTGTGCGACTACAGCGGCATCACCTGGGAGCGCATCGACGCCGTGGGCGGTGTGCAGTGGCCGTGCCCCACAGGCACGGAGGAGCCCGCCGGGTCACCCCGTCTCTACACCGACGGGGTGTTCCCCACCGGATCGGGCCGGGCCCGGCTGCTGTGCGTCACGGCCGAGCCGTTCTCCGACGCTCCCACCGAGCGGTTCCCCTTCGTGCTCAACACCGGCCGCACCGTCGAGCACTGGCACACCCGCACCAAGACCGGACGGGTCGACATCCTCGAGCGACTGGCGCCCGAGGGCTGGGTCGAGGTCAACCCCGGCGACGCCGCGCGTCTGGGGGTGGCGCCGGGTGACCGGGTCCGCCTGACGTCGAGGCGGGGCTTCGTCGAGGGTGTGGCCGTGCGGGTGACGGCGACGGTGCGCGAGGGCGAGGTGTTCATGCCCTTCCACTACGACGAGCTGTGCGTGAACCGGCTCACCGTCGACGAGTTCGACCCCGTCTCGCGCGAGCCCAACTACAAGCAATCGGCCGTCCATATCGAACGGGTGTAGCCGGCCGCCGGAGGTTGCGGCGATGATGGCGGGGTGACCGCGGACCCCGAGCTGCGCGGGCGGCGTGTCGTGCTCGTGGCCGTCACCGCCGGCCACGTGGCGGAACTACGGCGGATCCTCCTGACCCCCGAGGTACACCTGCGGTGGGGTGACGAGGCGGCGTCAAGGAAGTGGCCGTTCGACGACCCCTCGTCCACCCGGTTCGCCGTCGTCCTCGACGGCGCCGTGGTCGGGATGGTCCAGTACGACGAGGAGACGGAGCCGATGTACCGCCACGCCTCCATCGACATCTTCATCGACCCGGCGGCCCACGGGAAGGGCGTCGGTCGCGATGCCGTGGCCACGCTGGCCCGCCACCTCGTTCACGACCGGGGCCACCATCGCCTGGTGATCGACCCGGCGGCGGACAACGAGGCGGCCATCCGTTGCTACGCGGCGGTGGGCTTCCGCCCCGTCGGTGTCATGCGCCGCTACGAGCGCGACGCCGACGGCGCCGGGTGGCACGACAACCTGCTCATGGACCTGCTCGCCGCGGAGCTCGACCCGCCCTGAGCCGGGTCACGGTCCCCGCTCCCGCTTGCGGTTGTGGAAGCCACATGCCGGTTGCCCGTTGTCCTGGGTGGTGGGCCCACCGGCCGACCACGGGATCTTGT
>CAYTTL010000018.1:0-20285 GCA_964440725.1 uncultured Acidimicrobiales bacterium
GTCATTCTCCGCACTTCACGACCTGCTGACAATGGCTGGGCGGAGGAGTTCGCCGAGAGTTCCACAACCGTTCATGCGGATGCCGCGCACCTGCGACCGACCCGGGCACGCAACCAGATCTTCGGATTCCGGTCACACGGGGTTCATTGCCATTCTTTGTTGCCGGAGTAGAACTCCCTACGGCGCCAGCTGTACGCAACCGTGCCCCGGTTCGTGACTCACCACGACGAGTCACGGGCCGGGACACGAAGGTCACCTCAGGTGAACCGGGGTGCGCTCCGTCGATGGCGGACCAGCGCCTGGGGCGCAACGACGAGGACGAGGCCGACGACCAGGGCGGGGATGTTGAGCACCCACGCGAAGTAGGTGGGCGTGGCCGCGGAGATGACGAGGAGGACACCCGCTCCCCGGGGGTGGTCCCGCGCCACGGCCAGGGCCGCTCCGATCGCCGCGGCCGGCAACACCACCGATGCGATCCCCACCAACAGGCGGGCGTCGCCGACCAGATGGGGGACAGACCCGAGGGCGACACCGAAACCCAGTGCACCCCAGGCCAGGCATGCCCGCACCAGCCATCTCCCCCGGTCGTCGGTCGCCATCAGGCCGCGCCTCCTGTCGGCGGCCGGTGGAGTCGAGCCATACCCACCACGGTAGGAGCAATTGACCGCAGGGACGCAACACGAAAGCGGCATCGTCGCTTCTCCCGCCGTTCATCACGCCGTCCCGATGTGGTCACCGGCGCCCGTCACGATGAGCGCGACAACCCACTGAGGAGCTGCCCATGGACACTCGTTCCACCGCCATGATCGCCGAGCACCTGACCGAAGCTCTCGACCGGAGTGAACGCTTCCATCGCGACACCGGCTTCGGTCGGATCTTCCATCCCGGCACGGTGTCGTTTCGGGAGATCTCGACCACCGACAGCCTGCACGTCGTCGTCGACGGACGCCGGGTCTCGGCCCACGTCGACCGGATCTCACCCCTCCGCTGCCGAACCGACGGGTCGACCTGCTACGCGTGGAACCGCGTGGTGGCCCACAACGTGACCTGGATGGGAGCCGACCTCGCCCGCCTTCTCCGTCGCCACCCCAACCGACGGGCGACCGTCGACCTCGAAGTGGTTCCCGCCGATCAGGATCCTTCGGCGCCCTCCGACCCTGACGACGTCGAGGCCACCCGCCGTCTGGCCGAGCGCTACCTGTCGGAGCTCAACCTGCTGGTCGAGCGGCGCCCGGCGACGCCGGCCTCCTGACTGCGCACCCGGCCGGTCAGACCCACAGGCGGGCTGCCACCTCCGACCACAGGTCGCGGAACGCCCGGGCGGCGGGCGCCGACGGTGCAAAGACGGCGACCGGGGCGCGTTCGGGTCCCATGCGCTCGATCACACTGGCGCTGGGGATCACCGTGGTGAGCAGGTCGGGCCACTCGGCGCGCAGGCTCTCGGACAGTTCCCGATGGAGCCGCTTGCGGCGATCGACCATCGACAGGTAGGGGAGGATGCCGGGGTTGGCGCCCGGGTCGGCGCCGTCGGCACCGGCACCGGACCGTCCGTCGAAGAACCCGCTGAGCTGGCCCAGCGTCCGTGACGAGAGCGTGGTGGGGATGACGGGAACGAGCAGGTGGTGGGCGGCGCCGAACACGCTCTCGCTGGCGAGGGAGATGCTCGGCGGGCAGTCGAGGATGGCCACGTCGTAGCTGTCGGCGACGGCATCGAGTAGGTCGCCGAGTCGTTCGGTGGGCCGCTTCCTGGCGTCGAGGTGCAAATCGAGGTGGCGCAGGGAGAAGTCGGCGGGCACGAGGTGCAGGCCGGGCAGGTCGGTGGCCCGCACGTGGGGCGCCAGCTCTCCCTTGCCCCCGACCAGCCGCTCGGTGCCGCCCTTCAGCCGGGGCTTGACCCGGAAGAAGAAGGTGGCTGCACCCTGGGGGTCGAGGTCCCACACCAGGACCCGGGCGCCGCTCGACGCCGCCTCGTGGGCCAGGTTCACCGCCGAGGTCGTCTTTCCCACGCCGCCCTTGATGCTGTAGGTGGCCAGTACGTTCACGGTGCTCTCACCGGCTGCGGGCTCATCCGCGGGCGGCCCGGACGAGGACGCCGAGGCTCCGCCGGGTCGGCGCGGTGTCGTAGGCGGCGAACCGATCGGCGAACTCGGCGCGCGCCGCCGCGCGCCGTCTCTCGAACTCGCCGGCGAGCTGGCCCATGGCCACGAGGGTGTCGGCGCCCGTCGTCCCGTCATCGTGCAACTCGTGGGACATCACCCGGAGCTGGGCGGCGTGCACCTCGGTGTCCTGGTGTTCGCCGAGATTGTCCTGCAGCGCCTTCAGCCGCTGGACGAATGCCTTGCGCTCACCCGGTGGCAGCAGCGTGCCGAAGCACTCGAGCAGGTAGCGCAGCTTCTTGGCGTCCTTGCGCAGCTCGTGCAGCTCCTCGGCGGGCGTCGACGGCCGGATCTCCCGTCCCCGGGCGACGAGCTGGTCGTTGGCCCTGGTGATCCGGCGGGCGGCGACCCTGCCGATGGGACGGGCGGCATCGGAAGGTCGATCGTCCCCTTCCTCGAGCAGAGCGGTGAGCCAGAGGTGCCAGGCGGCCATGAGGTCGTGGTAGCGAGGGGAGCGCAGGTGGGCGGCGAGGGCGACGTGCTCGATCCGGCGGCGCTCGGCGAGGTGCCGCAGCAGCGGCTCCAAGGCGGCCGCCACCTCGCGGCCCAGAGGAGCGACGTAGCCGTCCCATTCGATGACGTAGACGTCGAGGTCGCGGGCCGGCCCCGTGGCCGCGCCCAGCCAGCCGAACTCCTCTCGGAACCGGTCGCGCACGTCAGGGGGCAGCACCCGCCTGCCCTGGGCCAGCACCGACCGGGTCCGGCGCACGGCCACCCGCAGGTCGTGCAGGAACTCCGGGTCGACGTCATCGATCGTGCCCTGGTGGTTGGCGTCGATCTCGTCGGCCAGGTTGGCGAGCACCCGGCGGAAGGCGTCGAACGACGGCTCGGTGCGGTCGAGGGGCACGGTGGGCGAGGACGCGTGGCCGCGTAGATCGATGCCGGCCAGCTCGGCGGCGTATCCCATAAGGTCACCGTCGAGGGATTGCAGCCCGAGCGAGCCCAGGAGGTCCCGCGCCCCCTGGGCCTCCTTGGCGTAGCCCGCCAGCTCGTCGACCTCCGCGATCCATCGACTTTCCTGCCGCCCGTCGATCGCCATCTCGTCGTGCACCGTCACCGACACCCGCGTCTTGCCGACCCTGTCTCGACGCACGGCCGCGCGCCGGCGGGTGGTCACGGTCACGACAGGGAGGAGGGCGCGTACGTCGAGCACCGGTGTGAGGCGGGCCCGGAGCGGCCCGGCGGGAAGATCGGAACTGAAGCGGGGAGCGCCGGAGACCGGGACGCCGGCGGGTGCGGGACCGCCGCCTGTGAGCGCGAGCTCCTGGTGGCGCGTTCCGCTCGGAGGGCCGTGGAGCTCGAGACGCAGGCCGGCGGACCGGAGACGGCCGTCGAAGGTGTCGAGGAGCGTACGTCGCGACGACAAGGGCCGCACCGGCTCGAACCCGTCGCGTTCGAGGGCGGCGAGCACGCTCTGGGCATCGACGTCGTCGTGGGTGAACATCGAGTGGGTCATCGGGCAACTCACGGCTTCCGACGAATGTAGGCCGTCGACACCGGGGGGCCCGAACGCGGGCGGGCGGGAAGGTGGCCGTAGGGCGAAACGGTGGTGAACATCGGCACGTGGCCATTGGCGACGTCGGCAGCTGGTGGCAGTGTCGACTCATGCCGCCCAACGGGACCGACCTGCACGACGCCATGGTTATCGCCCATTCGGGCCGTCCGCCCCACCAGCACCTTCGGGGCCCGGTGGGGCAACTGAGCTGGGACGCCGGTACCCTGTGTCGATCCTGGGTGGTCTACCTCGAGGCTGCGCCGCGATCCGGCCCCGATGAGCGCATGATCGTCGGCCTCATCGGCGAGCTCGAGCAAGCAGGGGGCGGGGGCTTTCAGCGGGCCGACCAGGTACGCGTGGCCGCCCTGCGCGCCGCGGGCGTTCGGCTCAGCCCCGCGGAGCGGGTGCTCGAGGATCTGGCCGTGTTCGGTGTCGTCAGGGCCGAGACCGGCCCTGCGCACGGCGCGGGGTCGACGGTAGTGGCCAAGGTTCCGGATTCGGCGAGCACTTCGTGCGACGCGTCAACCGGCGCCTGCGAAGGGCATGCCCCTGGGAACAGCTCCTGGGGTCGCGAGACGACCGGGAACGGAGTCGACGGCCCGGCGCAGGACGTTGGCGGCATTGGTGCCCAGGTCGAGTAGGCGTAGGGAGTTTGCCGCCGCCAAGTGAACGCTCACTGCGTCTCGTAGCAACCACAACCGGCGAGCCGCCTCAGGCGTCTCGGCACCGTCGGCCAGCTCCCCGAGCGTGGTTTCCACACGACGCATCGACTCGGCGGCCTCGTCGAGCATCCCTTCCTGAGGGGTAGCCCCAGCCGGACCGAGCGCCGCTGCAGCCGCTCCGAGATGGCGGGCAAGCGCCTCCCGTCGCGTTCGGGAAGACCTGGCGTCGTCGTCGTCGACCATGCCGGGGAACTGCACGCCGCATGTCACCTTTGCCATCATGGCGCCGAATCGGCCCCGTCGGCCACGAGATAGCCGATGCGGCCGGTGACGTTCACGGCATGGTCGCCCAGGCGCTCGAAGAAGCGGGCGACCAGGCCCAGTTCGATGGCCGCGGGGATGTTGGTCGTGCTCTGGCCCAGCTCGGCCGTGAGCCGCACGTGGAGATCGTCGAGCTCGTCGTCGAGCAGGCGAAGCCGGTGCTTGGCGGCGGCGTCGCGGGTGGCCCAGGCATCGGCGGCTTCGCGCCACATGCGCACGCCGATGCTGCCCATCTCGCCGATGAGACCCCGGGTGAGGGGAGTGAGGCCGCCGACGAGGCCCAGCTGGGTGCGCAGGGCGATGTGCTCGACGAGATCGCCACTTCGCTCCAACTCGGGCACGATGCGCAGGACCGACACGAAGAGGCGCAGGTCGCTGTCGGTGCGCTCGGGCCGGCGCAACTCGGTCTGCACGAGCTCCTCGGTGGAGGACTGCAACTCGTCGATGAGGCGATCCTCCGCGACCAGCCGGCGCGCCGCCTCACGGTCACCGGCCAGGAAAGCGGCCGTCGCCGCCGCCAACCCCTCGCCGACCATGGCGAACAGGCGCAGAACGTGGGAGTGAATCTCTTGGACTGCAGCACCGGGTTGACCCAGCGCCGGCGAACCCCCGTACATCGGGACTCTCACGAAATCTCCGCCTCTCGTCTTGGCTTTCACCGCCCAAAACTACGGCACCGGACCTGTGCAGAACCAGTAGGACGCCCTGGGTAGAAACCTGTGGATTTCGGACAGGAACCGGCCGTTCATCGGCCGTTCATGCGGCCGTCCCATTGTGTTCGCCCAGTGTCCACCTGCGATCGCAGCCGCCGCCCCGGCACCGCGTCCCGGGTCGAGGCGCAGGCGACGCAGGTCGCCGCGGTGGGATGGGCCATCAGGCGGTCGGTGCCGATCCGCCGCCCACACCGCCCACACGTGCCGTAGGTGCCCTCCCGGAGACGTTCCCAGGCCCGGTCGGCAGCGCCGAGGTGCATGCGGGCCTGATCGATCAGGGCCGCCACCTGCGCCCGTTCGAAGCCGACCGTCGAACCCTCCGGGTCGTGCTCGTCGTCGGAGGCCGACAGGGCCGATGACTCGACGATGGCATCGAACTGGCGGGTGAGACCATCCAGGCGCGCCGACGTCTCCTCACGCTCCGTATCCAGCAAGCGGGCGAGGGTAGCCAGTTGCGCGGCTGGGATTTCCTCGTCCATCTGGGCATGATCGCGCCGGGGGCCAACTACCGTGGGACCCGTGACCGAGCTGGACCTCAGACTCCCGGACGAGGGCTCCCCCGCATCCTCAGCACAGGCCGGGGAACACCGGTACCTCAACCGCGACCTGTCATGGCTCGACTTTGCCGCCCGCGTCCTCACCATGGCCGAGGACGACCGCCAACCGCTGCTGGAGCGGGCGAAGTTCCTCGCCATCTTCAGCGACGGGCTCGACGAGTTCTTCCAGGTCAGGGTGGCGGGTCTCAAGGAGCAGGTCGCCGCCGGACTGGGCGCCACCAGTCCCGACGGCATGACCCCGACGGAGCAGTTGCGGGCCATCCGCGATCGCGTCCACGGGCTGTTCGCCCGCCTCAGCACTGCCTTCATCAGCGGCATCGTCCCCGCCCTGGCCGACGCCGGCATCGTGCTGTCGGACTGGAACAGCCTCGACGAGGACGACCGTGAGTTTCTGGTCAAGGCGTTCCACGAGCGGATCTTCCCGGTGCTCACCCCTCTCGCCGTCGACCCGGGACACCCCTTCCCCTACATCTCCAACATGTCGCTGAACCTGGCGGTGACGGTGCAGGACCCCAAGACGGGCGAGAACCGCTTCGCCCGGGTGAAGGTGCCGCCGTTGCTCCCCCGGTTCGTGGTGATGCCCGACGGCGAGCGCTTCGTCCCTGTCGAGCAGGTGATCGCCGCCCACCTCGACACGCTGTTCCCCGGCATGGACATCCAGACCCGCGAGGCCTTCCGGGTCACCCGCAACGCCGACCTGGCGCTCCAGGAGGAAGAGGCCGACGACCTGCTGGCCGCCGTCGAGCTCGAGCTGCGGCGGAGGCGGTTCGGCCGGGCCGTCCGTCTCGAGGTCGACAGCCGCATGTCGGAGGAGACACGCGAGCTGCTCATGCGCGAGCTCGAGGTCGAGCCCGACGACCTCTACGCCGTCGACGCCCCCCTCGACCTCGGCGGGCTGTGGTCGGTGTACGAGCTCGATCGCTCCGATCTCAAGGACGAGACCTGGGTCGGCGTCACCCAGCCCGTCCTCGTCGACGGCGAAGGCGATCCTGCGGACATCTTCGCCGTGCTGCGTGAGCGCGAGATGCTGGTCCACCACCCCTACGACTCGTTCGCCACCTCGGTCGTCGCCTTCGTGGAGCAGGCCGCCGCCGATCCGAGCGTGCTGGCCATCAAGCAGACCCTCTACCGCACGTCGGGGGACAGCCCCATCGTCAAGGCGCTCATCCGCGCCGCCGAGGCCGGAAAGCAGGTCGCCGTCCTCGTCGAGCTCAAGGCCCGCTTCGACGAGCAGGCCAACATCGGATGGGCCCGGGCCCTGGAGGAGGCGGGCGTCCACGTGGTCTACGGGCTGGTCGGCCTCAAGACCCACAGCAAGACCGCCCTGGTCGTGCGCGACGAATCCGACGGGATCCGTCGGTACTGCCACGTGGGCACGGGCAACTACAACCCGAAGACGGCCGGGCTCTACGAGGACCTCGGTCTCCTCTCGGCCGACCCCGACCTCGGCGCCGACCTCAGCGAGCTGTTCAACTACCTCACCGGCTACAGCCGCAAGTCGCACTACCGCAAGCTGCTCGTGGCGCCCCTGTCGCTGCGGTCCCAGATGGTCGAGCTCATCCAGACCCAGCGCGACGCGGGTACCGACGGCCGCATCGTCATGAAGATGAACAGCCTGGTCGACTCGTCGGTGATCGACGAGCTGTACGCCGCGTCCCAGGCGGGCGTGAGCATCGACCTCGTGGTCCGGGGGATCTGCTGCCTGCGGCCGGGGGTCGAGGGGCTGTCGGAGAACATACGCGTCCGCTCGATCGTCGGACGTTTCCTTGAGCACTCCCGCATCTACGCCTTCGGCCGCCGGAAGCAGCGCCGGTACCTCATCGGTTCGGCCGACCTCATGCCCCGCAACCTCGACCGCCGGGTGGAGGCGGTGACACCGGTCGATCACGTCGACCTCCAGGCCCGGCTCCAGGAGATCCTCGACGTGTGCCTGGAGGACGACCTGTTGGCGTCGGTGCTGCATGCCGACGGGTCGTGGCACAAGGTCCCCTGCGAGGAGGGCGTCAATGCCCAGAGCCGGCTCCACGAGCTGGCCTTCGACCGGGTCCGCCGGCGGCGTGATCCCGACGGGGCGGAGCCGAGCTGATGTCATCGGCAACCTCGGCCACCGAGCGGGAGGTCAAGCTCGGCGCACCTCCGGCGTTCGGTCTGCCCGATCTCACCGGCGTCTTCGAGGGGGTCACCTCGGCTCCCCTCTCGCGTCGCGACCTGCGGGCCGTCTACTACGACACCGACGATCTCCGGCTCGCCCGTTGGGGCGTCACCGTTCGCTACCGGACCGGGGAGGGAGCGACCTGGACCGTGAAGCTGCCCGAAGGAGCGGAAGGACCGGCGCTGGTCCGTCGCGAGGTGAGCTGCGACGGCCCCGCGGACACGATTCCGCCGGCCACCCTCGATCTGGTGCGTGCGTACGTCCGGCGGGCGCCGCTGCGACCCGTGGCCCACATCGACACCCGGCGCTCGGGTGTGGTCCTGAGCGACGTCGAGGGGCTCCAGGTGGCCGAGGTGGTCGACGACGAGGTGTCCGTCCTCCACGACGGCCAGGTGGCCGCTCGCTTCCGGGAGGTGGAGGTGGAGGTCGCCGATCGAGCGGCGCCCGGCCTGCTCGACGCGGTCATCCGTCGCCTCCGTGAGGCGGGCGCCGGCACGCCCGACCCCACGCCGAAGCTGGTGCGCGCCCTCGGGGCCCGAGCCCTGGAACCGGCCGACCTGCCGATGGTCGACCTCGGTGGGCGTCCGACCGCCGGTGAGGTGATCCGCGCCGCCATGGTGGGCTCGGTGACGCGAATTCTGCGCCACGACGCCGGGGTGCGCATCGGTGACGACCCCGAGGACGTCCACCAGGCGCGGGTCGGCACCCGGCGTCTGCGTTCGGACCTGCGCACGTTCGCGCCCTTGCTCGACGCCGGGTGGGCCGACCCGCTGCGAGACGAGCTCAAGTGGCTGGCTGCCGAGCTCGGGGCAGTGCGCGACGCCGACGTGCTGACCGAGCGCTTCCGGCGACAGGCCGACGCCCTTCCGGAACGGGACGGCGCCGGCCTGGCCCCGTTGTTCCGGCGTCTGGCCAAAGAGCGCGAGGTGGCCGGTGCCCGACTGCTCGACTCCATGTCCGGCGATCGCTACCTCGACCTGCTCGACCGCCTGGTGGCCGGCGCCCGGACCCCGCAGCTGAGGCACGAGGCCGACGAACCCGCCGACCGGGCCCTCGCCGATCTGGTGGGCCGCCCCTGGCGTCACCTCAAGAAGACCGTCAACCAGCTTTCGTCCGATCCGGCCGACGACGAGCTCCATGAGGTGCGCATCCGGACCAAACGCACGCGCTACGCCGTGGAGGCGGCCACGCCCGCCCTCGGCAGCGAGGCCAAGTCGTTCGCCAAGGCGCTGGCCCGTCTGCAGACGGTGCTCGGCGACCACCAGGATGCCGTCGTCGCCGAGGAGTGGCTGCGGGGGGCGGCGACCGAGGCCACCGCGGCGGAGGCTCTGGCCGCCGGAGAGCTGATCACCGTTCAGCGGGCCGAAGAAGTCTCCTGCCGTGAGGCGTGGCCGGCGGCCTGGAAGAAGGTGGCCAAGAAGAAGCGCCGGTCCGGACTTGGTTGATGAGGCATCGCCGGCACGTGGATGACGTCGTCCGGGCCGCGGGCGGCGTGGTCTGGCGTCGGGGGCCGGCGGGTACCGAGATCCTTCTCGTCCATCGCCCCAAGTACGACGACTGGAGCCTCCCCAAAGGCAAGCTCGACGGCGACGAGACCGCCGCCGAGGCGGCCCTGCGGGAAGTGGAGGAAGAGACGGGGTTGCGCTGCTCGCTGGGCGAGGAGCTGCCTCCCGTCACCTACACCGACCGCCACGGGCGGGCCAAGGTCGTTCGCTATTGGGCCATGCAGCCCCTGGGCGGCCGGTTCCGCCCGAACGACGAGGTCGACGAGGTGCGCTGGGTCACCCCGGCCGGCGCCGGAGCACTGCTCTCCTACGGCCGGGACCGCCGCGTGACACGGTCCCTGGCCGTCTGAGGGCCGTTTACCATCGCGGCGATGTGCGTCTACCTGGTGCGCCACGGCAAGGCCGGTAGCCGTCATGACTGGAAGGCCCCCGACCACCAACGGCCGTTGAGCAAGAGGGGTTGGCGTCAGGCGGAGGGACTTGTCGACCTCCTCGCCGAGCGGGGGATCGAAAGGGTGGTCTCCAGCCCGTTCGTGCGCTGCGTCGAGTCGGTTCGCCCCCTGGCCGACAAGCTCGGCCTCGACGTGGAGACCGCCGACGAGCTGGCCGAGGGGGCGTCGACCGCGGAGGCCGTCGAGCTGCTCCGCCGACTGGCTCGTTCCACCGTGGTGTTGTGCAGCCACGGCGACGTGGTGGGAGAGATCCTCGACGCCCTGGTCGCCGACGACGGCCTCGATCTTCCCGCCGACTATCCGTGCGTGAAGGGCTCGACCTGGGAGCTGTGCGCGGATGGCGATCGCTTCGTGACGGCGCGCTACCTGGCCCCACCCACGAAATAGCCGGACGCCCCCGCAGATGCGGTCCGAGGCGTTTGGATCGGGATGGATCGGGGATACCACCGACAGGTTGAACAGTCAGCCGCCCGGCGGTCGGCTCCCCGCCTGCGCGAGTCACTCGCAATGAGTGCGCGCCGCGAACTGGTCCCCCGGGCGGCCCAATCAGATATCGAACAAGGAGCAAGAGCGATGGCACAACGACGAGCGATGCCGGCGGTGACCGACACGGCCGCACGTTCCGCGCGGTCGACCGGGCGGACGGCAGCGAAAACCGGTTCCCGGGTGAGCTCACGGGCCGCCGACGAGGGCCAGCAGGTGGCCTCGGTGGCCGCCGACGAGGCCCAGCGAGTGGCGTCGAGGGCTCAGGAGAAGGGCCAGCAGGTCGTCTCGGTGGCGTCCGACCAGGTTGCCGAGGTCGGCTCCACGGTGAAGGACCAGGCGGCACGCGTCAGTACCCAGGTGGTCGAACAGGGCCGCACCGTCGCCGAGGAGGCCCGCACTCAACTCGAGGACCAGGCCCGTACCCAGTCGCGCCGTCTGGCCGACTCCCTGTCGAAGCTGGGCGAGGAGGTGCACGCCCTGGCCGAAGGTCGGCCGGACGACGCCGAGACACTCCAGCCCTACGTGGCCGACGCCGCCGACGCCGTCTACGACGCCGCCGACCGGCTCTACGGATTGTCCGCCGACATCGGCGAGCGCGGTATCGGCGGGGTCCTCGACGACCTCCAGGCCTTCGCCCGCCGCCGTCCCGGGACCTTCCTCGTGGGTGCGGCGGTTGCCGGGTTCGGCATCGGTCGGGCGGTGCGGGCCAACTCCTCGTCCGACGACGACCCGACCGTCAACGGCAGCGTGGCCGGTAACGGCCAGGCCGGCGCCGGCGGCCGTGCGCTGCCCGCCCGGACGAGCACCCGGGCCGTTCCCGCCAGCCCCGCCCTGGCGCGGGCAACGAGGGGTCGGTGATGGCGAGGCCTACCAGCGCGTCCAGCGCCCCCAGGGCTTCCAGGACTCCCACCACGAGCGCGTCGAGCCCGTCCAGGAGCTCCGGCGAGGATGAGCGTCCCCTCGGTGAGCTGTTCTCGGAGGTCACCAGCCAGCTCCAGCAACTCGTCCGCAAGGAAATGGAGCTGGCCCGGGTCGAGACCAAAGAGCAGCTGTCGCGGGCAGGCAAGGGAGCGGCCGCCTTCGGGGCGGCCGGTGCCGTGGGCTTCGTCGCCCTCATCCTCCTCGCCTTCGCCGCCGCCTGGGGCTTGGCCGAGGTGGTGGCGCCGGGCCTGGCGTTCCTGATCGTGGGTGTTGTCTTCTTGGCCGTCGCCGGCGGGTTGGCCATGCAGGGCAAGGCCAAGCTGGCCCGGTTCAGCCCTGTTCCCACCCAGACCGTGGAGACCGTCAAGGCCGACGTCGAGACGGCAAAGGACTCGTTGCAACGGGGTGTCCAGAGCCCCGTAACCCCCAACTACCAGGACGCATGGAGGAGATGACGATGGATACCCGAGCCGACGAGATCAGAAGTGAGATCGACGACGTCCGCGAGGACCTCGGCGAGACGCTCGAGGAGATCGGCGACAGGGTCGCCCCCAACAAGGTGATGGCCCGGGCCAAGGCCGATCTGGCCGACAAGGTCGATGACGTGAAGGAGAAGATCAGCCCCCGACGACTGGTGGGGCGAGGCACCGACGCCGTGCGCCGGGGCGTGCGCGGCGCGGTCGGCAGCGATAACGCCGGCGTGGCCGCGAGCACCGGTGGCGGGCGGCGCCTTCCGGACGTGGCCGGTACGGCAGCGGGCCAGGGACGTTCGGTCGCCAGCGCGGCACGGGGCCAGACCCAGGCCATCACGAGACGCGCCGGCTCGGCCGCCTCGACGGTGGCCGACGAGGTGGGCAACGCTCCCCAGGTGGCGCGCCGCAAGGCCGAGGGCAACCCCATCGCCGCCGGGCTGCTGGCGTTCGCCGGTGGGTTCTTCGCCGCCGCGCTGCTCCCGCCGACCGACAAGGAGCGCCAGCTCACCGACAAGGCCAAGGAGAAGCTCGAGCCGCTGACCCAGGGCCTGGCCGAAGCGGGCAAGAGCGTGGCCGGGGAGTTGGAGTCCACCGCCCGCGAGGGACTCGAGAAGGTGAAGGAGACGGCCACCGACGCCGCCCAGCAGGTGAGGGGGCAGGCCGAGTCGGCTGCCGGCAAGGTCAAGGGGGAGGCGGCCGAGGCCAGCCAGACGGTGACGAAGGAGACGACGTCGGCGTCGACCCGGGTGAAGCGCCAGGCCAAGGGCTCCACCGAGACGGTGAAGGGAGAGGCCAAGCAGGCGGCCGCCCAGGTGAAGGGTCAGGCCAAGAAGGCCGGCACCCAGGTGAAGAGCACGGCCAAGCGGTCGACCTCGAAGCCGGCGTCGCGACCTGCGCGTCGCACATCGTCGACTTCCCGTGCGGTGCGCGTGCCCTCCCGCTGAGTAGCTCCCCGCCCGGGGGTAACGTTCGTCTCGGATGCGAATCGCCGCCTTCGACCTGGGCACCAACTCGTTCCATCTCCTGGTGGTCGACGCCCATCCCGACGGCACGTTCGCGCCCCTCGTCCGCGAGAAGGAGATGCTGCGCCTGGGCGACGACGTGAGTCGCGAGGGGCGGGTGAGCGAGGGGTCCATCAAGCGGGCCGTCACCACGCTCCGCCGCTACCGCACCCTCGCCGAGGGAGTCGACAGCGACGACATCGTGGCCTGCGCCACCAGCGCGATCCGTGAGGCCGAGAACGGCGGGGAGGTGGTCGACCGCATCGAGGCGGAAGCCGGGCTACGCGTCTCGGTGATCAGCGGCAGCGAGGAGGCCCGGCTCATCTTCGAGGCGGTCCGGGCCAGCGTCGTGATCGATCCCGGCCCGGCCCTGTGCTTCGACCTCGGTGGGGGAAGCCTGGAGGTCATGGTCGGTGACGGCTCCGGGCTGCGGTGGGCCTCGAGCGTAAAGCTGGGGGCCGCTCGGCTGACCGCCGAGCTGGTGGCCGACGATCCCCCTTCGAGTGACGACGTGCGCCGGCTGCGGGAACGGATCACGTCGGGACTGGCGCCACTGGCCGACGAGGTGGCCCCGCTGCACCCGACGGTCACGGTGGGCACCAGTGGCACGTTCATGGCCCTGGCCCGCATGGTCGCCGCCGGGCGCCGCCGTGGCATTCCCGTGTCGGTCAACCAGTTCACCTTCGGCCGCGACGAGTTCCTGGCCATCCACGAGCAGCTCATGAAGCTGCCCGCCAGTGAGAGAGCCCGCCTGCCCGGCCTCGACGCCCGGAGGGCCGACATCGTCCCTGCCGGATCGTTGCTCCTGGCCACGGCCATGGAGCTGTTCGGGTTCGACGAGCTCACGGTGAGCGAATGGGCCCTGCGCGAGGGCATCGTGCTCGACAGCATCGGCCGCCACGACGTAGCCGACTGGAGCGGCGACCCCCGTGCCATCCGCCGTTCGTCGGTGCTCCGCCTGGCCCGGGGGTGCAACTGGGACGAGGGCCACAGCCGCCAGGTCACCCGCCTGGCCCTCGGCCTGTTCGACCAGACCCTGTCCCTGCACGGCCTGTCGGCACCGGACCGCGAGCTGCTCGAGCACGCCAGCCTGCTGCACGACATCGGCGAGCACGTGGCCACCGAGTCCCACCACAAGCACACCGCCTACCTGGTCCAGCACGGCCGCCTACGAGGGTTCTCCCCCGCCGAGGTGGCGGAGGTGGCTGCCCTGGCCCGCTATCACCGCGGCGGCGACCCCCGCCCCTCGTCGGACGGCATGGCGGGTGTTTCCGCCGAGCGTCGAGACGACGTGGCCCGCCTGGCCGCTCTGCTGCGGGTGGCCGACGGTCTCGACCGGGGCCGGACGGCGGCGGTCGGGGACATCAAGGTGGTTGCCGACGACTCGCGCGTGCGGGTGCATGTCGGGTCCGACAACGACATCGACGTCGACCTGTGGGGCGGTCGCCGGAAGCGTGAGCTCTTCGAGCGACTCTTCGACCGTCGCCTCGAGCTCATCAGGGGTTGATCGACGTGCTCCCCGCTGGGAACCGCCGATCGGGGCGATGAGCCGCGGGGCGGGGTGGGAACCGCTCCGCCGGCCGAACCGTCCCCGGGTGAGCCAGACACCGTTCGGACGGCTGGCCTCGGTCCACGCCCTGGCGATCAGCGGCGACACGCTCGTCACCATGGCCCTCGCCGGCTCCCTGTTCTTCTCCATCTCCCCCGACGCCGCCCGCCACCGGGTGGCGCTCTACCTGTTCCTCACCGTGGCGCCCTTCGCCGTGGTGGCGCCCTGGCTCGGCCCTCTCCTGGATCGCAGTCGCAACGGGCGTCGCACCATGCTGATCGCGGCCAACGTCGGGCGGGCCGTGGCCTGCGCCCTCATGGCCCGTCACATGCAGAGCCTGCTGCTCTTCCCCGAGGCCTTCGCCGTGCTCGTGCTGTCGAAGGCCTACTCGATCACCAAGAGCGCCCTCGTTCCGGCCACCGTGGCCGACGAGGGCGAGTTGGTGGAGGCGAACTCCAAGCTCGCGGTCCTGGCCGTGGTCGCCGGTTTCGTGACCGCCATCCCGGGGGCGGCGGTGCTCAAGATCGGGTTTCTCGGCGCCGACTGGGTGATGCGCCTCGCCGCCGTCGCCTTCGCCGCCGCTGCCGTCGCCGGCATGCGCCTGGCGCGGGTCCGCACACCCAAGGACCCCGCCGTCACGGTCGCGGTGGAGAAGGCCGAGCTGCACGCCGCGGCCATTCGTCTCTCGGTGACGGCGATGGCGGTGCTGCGGGCGTCGGTGGGGTTCCTCGTCTTCCTGACCGCCTTCGCCTTCCGCCGCGACGACACGCCGTCGTGGTGGTTCGGCATCGCCCTGGCCGCCAGCATGGCCGGCTCGTTCGTGGGGGCGGCGGTCGCTCCCCGCTTGCGCCGGGCGGTGGCCGAGGAGCGGATCCTCGCCGGGGCACTCGTGGCGGTGACCCTCGTCGGTGCGTTCTCCGCCTGGAGCGGAGGGAGGGCGAGCTTCGCTCTCCTCGCGGCGGTGATGGGGGCGGCGGCCGGTGCCGGGAAGCTCGCTTTCGACAGCATCGTGCAGCGCGATGCCCCCGACGCCGTGCGCGGCCGCACCTTCGCCCGCTTCGAGACCCGCTTCCAGGTGGTCTGGGTGCTCGGGGCCGCCATCCCCGTGGTCCTCTCCATCCCCGGCTGGCTGGGCATGGGAGTCATCGCCATTGCATGTGGAGCGGCCTTCGTGGTCTATGCCACCGGCCTGGCGGCCATCCGGAGAACCTCCGCCGCCACCTGAGCCCGGACGCGAAGCGCCGGCTCGCGGGGGCTGGGGGTTCCCGCGAGCCGGCTGCTTGCACAAAGAATCTTAGTGGGGTTCCCCCGGGGCGCAACCGGTTTGTGGCGTACCCCCCTCGCCTCAGTCCTCCGGCAGATCGATGCGGGCGAGCCAGAGCCCGGGAGCGTCGAGCTCTGCCGATGTCGGCAGTTCCTTCTCGCTGTGCCACAGGCGGCGGAGGCCGTCCTGGCCGGCCCGGTCGACGACACCCTCGGCGAACGCCTCCCCCCGCTCGTACTGGGCCGGTTCGAGGGCGAGGCCCACCAACCGGGATGCGAACCGATCGCCCTCCGACGGCTCCGCCCGGCGCCGGCGCATGGCCTCGGTCACCATCTCATAGGCGCCCACGAGTCCGTGGCCGACCACGTCCATGATGTGGTCGACGTAGCCGGTGATGGTGGTGGTCAGGGTTCCGAGACGGACGAGCACCTCGCGCTGGGCGTCGGTCTGGACGGCCCCGAGGAGTGTCTCCGGGTTGCCCAGAACGCTCTGGAGGGCCTGCGGGTCGTTGGGGTCGAGGTCACCGAAGCTGTGCTCGACGGCGTCGGGGTCGACCTCGAAACGGCTCACGTACTCGTCGATCAGGCCGTGCAGCCGGGCGCGGACGTGGGGGCGGCCCAGCACCGCGTGGGTGGCCACCTCGCGGATGCACACCCACATGCGGAGGTCGGGGGCGGGCAGGCTCCACTCGGTGGCGAAGGCGTCGATGTTGGCGGGCACGACGAGCAGTTGGTCGGCGGGGAGGCGGGGGAGGGGCTGGTCGTACTGTCCCATCGACCGTCGGGCCAGGTGGCCCACCATGTAGCCCGACTGCACCCCGAGCAGCACGGGGACGAGGATCTTGCCGAGGTCGCCCAGCAGCGCGGTGGCGGGATCGGGCTGGCTCTCGGGCCGGCCCGATTTCGCCAGTGCCCCGGCCAGACGTTCGAGGAACGGGCGGTAGGCCTCCATGCTGTGCAACGCCCAGTCGCCCTTGGTGACCGGGAGGGCACTGAGCACGCCACCGGCTACCGAGGTCGACAGCCCGGTGGCCTCACCCACGTGGAGGTCGGCGGCCCGGAGCAGCTCTTCCATGCGGAGGCGCTCGAGTGGCTCGACGTTGGGCTCGGACACCCCGTCGGTGGCGATCCACATTGCCGTCTGGCGGGCGACGTCCCAGTTGACCGGGCCCTGACCGCCGAACCAGCGGGCCAGATCACCGAACATGGGCCAGCCCTCGAAGGGGTTCGTGCCCCCCGGCGGCTCACTGCTCACGTGCGGATGCTACGCCTTCTGCCGGCCGTCGGTCGGCCGGACTGGGCCTTCTGCCGGCCGTCGGTCGGCCGGACTGGGCCTTCTGCCGGACTCACGACGTGGCCGGACGCTCGACCAGTGTCACCCGCAGTGTGCGGCGCTGGGGGCCGGTCATGACCTCGAGGTCGACGGTGTCGCCCGGACCGTAGGCCCTGAGGGCGACGACCAGCTCTCCCATCGACTCCACGCCCCGGCCGTTCACCGCCACGATCACGTCACGGGATGACAGCCCGCCGCGCTCGGCGGGACTGGCGGGCTTCACCTGGGCGACCATGGCGCCGCCGTCGACGTCGAGGTCGGTGGCGGTGGTGCGGTCGATGTCTCCACCTTCTATGCCGAGCCACGAGTGCACCACCCTGCCCGTGCGAATGAGCTCGTCGGCCACCGAGTGGGCCACGTCGATGGCCGTGGCGAAGCTGTAGGCACCACCACCGGAATCGGCGGTGGCCGCGGTGGTGGTGATGCCGACGACGGCCCCGTTGGAGTCGAGGAGGACCCCTCCCGTGGAGCCCGGCGGCATCGGAGCGTCGGTCTGGATCATGTCGACGAGCGCTATTGCCGCCTCGGACGCGCCGGCACCGCCCGGGGCGGCCTTCCGGATCTGGATCTCCCGATGCAGCGCACTGACCATCCCTCCCGTCACCGACGGACCCCCGGCCACGCCGAGGGGAAACCCCATGGCGTACACGGGCTGTCCCACCCGCAGGTCGACGGCGCTGCCCAGGGTCGCCACCGGGAACTGCCGACCGTCGAGCTTGACCACGGCGGTGTCGGTCTCGGGGTCGACGCCCACGACACGTACGGCGAGCTCCTGGCCGCCGGCCCTCACCGCCTGGATGGTCGTCGCCCCCTCGACCAGGTGGGCGTTGGTGAGGACGTGACCGTCGCTTCGGAAGAGCACGCCGGACCCGGTCACGCGCTGACCGCCGGCGTCGACCTTGAGCTGCACGATGGCGGGCCGCAGCCGCTCGGCGATGTCGACCACGGGTGAGACCGAGATCGTGGAGGCGGTCCGGGGCCGCACCAACTGGCGTTCGACGGCCAGGGAGGCCGAGCCCGACCTGTCGCGCGTGCCGATCATGGCCACGACCGCTCCGGCGGACACCACGCCGGCGATCAGCGCGGAGATGCCGGCAACGACCCACGTGCGGGGTTGACGCTTCTCGCGACGGCGACCGCCCGGCGTCGGCGAGGCGGCCATCTCGGACGGATGCCGCCACAGGCGGTCGTCCGGAGAGGGGGCCTCCCGGAACGTGGAGGGTTCGTCCTCCGGATCGACGAACTCCATGGCGCGGCAGGATACCGGCGGGATCGCCCATTTCCCCTTCACCAAGCGATATTGCGGTACCGGGGGGCCAGGCCCCCCATCCCGGCCGGTACCATTTGACCCGTGTCCACAGCATGTCCCGACGGTGACGACTGGGTGGGGCTCGGGCATGAGCCGCTCGCCCTCCAGGCTGCGCTGGAGTGGGCGGTCCGCCCCGACTGCGGGGCCGTCGTCCTGTTCGCGGGCGTCGTGCGCGACCACGCCGAGGGCCGGCCGGGCGTCACCGCCCTCGAGTACGAGGCCTACGAGGGAGAGGTCGAACCCCGGCTGGCGGCGATCGCCGCCGAGGCCCGCCGCCGCTGGCCTGCCACCGGGCGCCTCGCCCTTCTCCATCGCACCGGGCGACTCGTGGTGGGGGAGACCTCGGTGGTGGTAGTCGCCTCGGCACCCCACCGCGACGAAGCCTTCGCCGCCGCCCGGTGGTGTATCGACACGTTGAAGGCCAGCTTGCCCATCTGGAAGCGTGAGACCTGGGTCGGTGGCGAGGACTGGTCCTTGTGCGCCCATCCTGTTGT
The DNA here is from genome assembly GCA_964440725.1 of uncultured Acidimicrobiales bacterium. Classification (GTDB taxonomy): domain Bacteria; phylum Actinomycetota; class Acidimicrobiia; order Acidimicrobiales; family AC-14; genus DATAQC01. Next base: position 18,843 of record CAYTTL010000018.1, read on the forward strand.
CGAGGTGACATGAAGAGCCTTCTCTACCTGGGTATCGCCGTGGTCATCAGCCTCATCGGCTGTCTGATCCTGTGGATGCGTACCCGTCGGCCCCGGTCCATGGAGCACAGCATGAAGGAGTTCTCCAAGGAGCTCGGCGCCCTGGCGCCCGAGGACCCTGCGGCACCGCCGCCCTACCGCTCAAGGGGCGGTAACCCTGGCTAGGGACCTCGCCATCGACCTGGGCACGGCCAACACCCTCGTCTACGCCAAGAGCCGGGGAATCGTGCTCAACGAGCCGACGGTGATCGCCCTCAACGTCCAGACCCAGGACGTCCTCGCCATGGGACACCAGGCGTGGCACATGATCGGGCGGACGCCCGGCTACATCCAGGCCGTGCGCCCCCTGCGCAAGGGGGCGATCACCGACTTCGACATCACCCAGCGGATGATCCGGCTCCTCCTCCAGCGGGCCGGTCTGTCGCGGTTCCAGCGGCCGCGGGTGCTGTTGTGCGTTCCCTCGGCCATCACCGAGGTCGAGCGCCGGGCGGTGAAGGAGGCCGCTCGCCAGGCGGGCGCGGCCGACGCCCAGCTGGTGGCCCAGCCCATGGCCGCGGCCATCGGTGCCGGCCTGCCCATCCACGAGCCCCTCGGCAACATGGTGGTCGACGTCGGCGGCGGCACCACGGAGACGGCGATGATCTCCCTCGGGGGCATCGTCGCCCTGCAGGCCATCCGGGTCGGGTCCTTCGACATCGACGCCGCCCTGCAGGCCTACGTCCGTCGGGAGTACGGCATGGCCATCGGCGAACGGACGGCCGAGGAGATCAAGCTGGCCATCGGCTCCGCCTATCCCGTGGCCGAGGACGTCAAGGCCGAGGTCAGGGGCCGCGACCTGATGTCTGGGCTGCCGAAGACCGCCATCCTCTCGCCCGCCGAGGTGCGCGAGGCCATCGACGAACAGGTGCGGGCCATCGTCGACTCGGTGATCAACTGCCTCGGGTTCGCGCCTCCGGAGCTGGCCCAGGACCTCATCCTCCAGGGCATCCACCTGGTGGGAGGGGGCGGGATGCTGCGCGGCCTCGATCGTCGACTGTCGGAGGAATGCGCCCTGCCCGTGCACCTGGTGGAGGCGCCCCTCGAGTGCGTCGTGCTGGGCGCGGGCAAGTGCCTCGAGGCCTTCGAGTCGCTGAAGGTCCTCTTCATGGGCGCCGAGCGGTAGGGCTCCGGCCTTCCCGCTCAGCCGATCGCCAGCGCCAGCTTTCCCCGCATGTGCCCGGTCTCGATGACGCGGTGGGCGTCGGCCGCCCGTTCGAGCGGATAGGTCTCGGCCACGGGGACCGACAGGCGGCCGTCCTCCACCAGGCGCGACAGCGTGGTCAGGTCGTCGGCATCGGGGCGGACGAACCAGTAGCCGCCGCCCAGCTCCCGGACGCGCGCCGGGTCGATCACCGATGCCAACCG
>CAYTTL010000019.1:0-1396 GCA_964440725.1 uncultured Acidimicrobiales bacterium
GGTCGGGACCGACCTCTTCGGACACCAGGCGCAGCAGGGTGATACCGGCCGTGGGCCGCTCCGCCGACGTGGTTCCACCGGGTGGCCTCGCCACAGTCTCTCGGGCGGTTCCACCGCCCGGGCCGACGGGCCTCAGCCAGCCCTCGAGCTGCCAGCGCACTCGTTGGGCCAGAGCGGCGGCGGACATCCCTCCGCTCCGGCGCCACAGCCGGCTCAGGCCCTCACCGTGGTCGGTCTCGGCCTCGATGCCCACACAGGTGACGACCAGGCCCAGGTCGACCAACCGGGTACAGAGCCGGTCGGCCAGTGACTTGGCCACGAACGCCGCCGTCTCCACCGACTCGACCGGGGGGTCGAGCTCCGCGGTCACCGTGAGGTCGGGCGGCGGTGTACGGCTGGAAAGGGGACGCTCGTCGAGGCCTCGGGCCAGGCGGGAGGCGGCGGCCCCCTCGGGACCGAAGCGGGCGACCAGCGATGCCGGTGGCAGAGCGGCCAGCTCCCCCAGCGTGCGAATGCCCAACCGCCCCCAGAGATCGGAGAGGGCGGTGATCGACCCGAGGGTGGCCACCGGGAGGGGGGCCAGGAAGGCGGCGCTGCCACCCGGCGGGACGATCCCGCGGCCGAGCCGGGCCGCCTGCTCGGCGGCGAAGGGGCCGTCGGCCACGCCGACCCGGCAGGCGCCGGTCCGCCCCAGCACGCCGTCGACGGTCGCGGAGACCCGGGCGGCCAGGGCGGCGTCACCTCCGAAGTAACGGGACGGCCCCCGGGTGGCAACGGTGCACGTACCCGGACGCGTGACCTCGACCCGGGGGGTGAACGCGGCGACCGCCGACACCACCGGCTCGAACGCCCGGGCGTCACCACCGGGGTCGTGATCGACCACCACCAGCGAGGGGCAGCGTGACTCGGCCTGACGTCGGCGCAGCCCCGGCTCGACCCCCTCGGCCCGGGCCGGGCCCGAGCAGGCCAACACCCGCCCACCGCCCAGCACGGCCACGGCGAGGTCCGGCCCCAACCCGGTGGCGACCACCGGCCAGTCGGGGCACAACACGACCAGGGTGCGAACGACGGCCATGTCCCTCCGTCAACCGCCCAGGCACCGGGCGACGGGCATCGCCGGGGCCGCGGCCACCGCGGCACCCACCCCCCCGGCCCGGGCCGGCAGCCACAGGGCGGTGCGTCGCTCCCGGGCCGCCGCTCCCCGCCCGGTGGCCGCCACCTCCACCCTCCGGGCCAGGAGGCGGCCGTGGCCGTGACCGATCCCCTCCCATGTCGACGCCACCACGGTGAGACGTACGTCGACCGCCTCGGTCCAACCCGGCTCCGTGCCCGAACGGAATGCCGGCTCCGTGCCCGAACGGAATGCCGGCTCCGTGCCCGAACGGAATGCCGGCTC
>CAYTTL010000019.1:1496-20025 GCA_964440725.1 uncultured Acidimicrobiales bacterium
CCGGCTCCGTGCCCGAACGGAATGCCGGCTCCGTGCCCGAACGGAATGCCGGCTCGGCCACCACCAGCACCGTTCCCCGTTCGCGGGCCCGGGCGACGAGGCGACGGACGTCGGCCCGTCGGGGGTTGCCCGGTGACCAGGTCACCACGATGTCGACGGCGTCGAGCAGGGCGGCCACGACCCACGCCCATCCTCCCGGGCCCGAACCCGGGAGGGCGGCGACCAGCGGGAACCGCCCCAAGGTCACCCCGAGCTCGGCCGCCGCCTCCGGGTGCAGCGACGGCCGCCCCACGGCCACCGCCGCGCACCACGAACCGGCGGCCGACGCCGCCGCCACCAGAGCCAGGACCAGCGACGTCGACCCCCCGACGGCAACCACCGAACCCCGGCGCAGGCCACCCTCGGGCAGGAGGGGACGCAGGGCGGGGAGCACGGGGAGCAGACGCTCCCCCGCCCGCGCCACCGGGCGGGCGCGGCCGGCGATCTCGGCGAGATCGCCGGCACGGGGAGCCGGCTCGGCGCCCGGACGGAAAGCCGGCGACACGGCCGGAGAGGCGGGTGACACCCGCCCATGCTACCGAACTGGTGTTCGACCCGCCAGAGGCCGACCGCCCGGGCCGGCTGGCCCGTGACTGTCTACGACGGCGACGGCTCGGGAACGGCCATGGGGTCGGTCACCTCGACGCCCTCGCGGTAGTACGTGAACAGGTCGCGGATCACGTCGTCGAGACCGTCCCCGTTCTTGCCGGGCGCCAGCTCGACGGTGACCACGTTGGAGTACACGTGGATGGCCTTCACCTCGCCGGAGGCCCAGAGCCGCCGGGCGAGCTCGTCGACCGGCCGGTGCCCGGTGACGTCGGCCGACGGGTAGCGCTCGTGGCCCATCCCGGTGAGGCTGCGGTTGAGGTCGAACACGACGACACCCGCCTTGGCGGTCGGCTTGCGGGTGACGGTGATCAGCTGGCCCATGGCGCCCGCAGGATAGCTCTGCGGGCAGGGACCGGGTGGACGGTCGAGGCTCCCCGAGTGCGGCGGGGCGCCTGGGTAGGCTCGGGTCGTGCCGACCGAGCCGCGCCCGGTCCCGGTGAAGACGATCGCCGCGTCGATCGGCCTGGTGCTGGCCACCTTCATCGGCCTCTACCTGGTCGTGCTCCTGGCCAGGATCGAGTTGTGGCTCATCGTCGCCGCCTTCTTCGCCGTGGTGATGAACCAACCGGTGGAGTTCGTCCGCCGCCACCTCCATATCAGCCGCGGTCTGTCCGTCGTGGTCGTCTACGTGCTCGGCATCGTGGTGGTGTCGGGACTGATGTACCTGTTCATCCGCCCCCTGGTCACCGAGGTCCAGGAGTTCGCCGACAACTTCTCCAGCTATGTCGCCGACGCCAGGGCGGGCGAGGGCCGGATCGGCGACCTGGTGAAGCGCTACGAGCTCGACAAGAAGTTCGACGAGAACCGAGAGGAGATCGACGCGTGGATCAGCTCGGCGGGGGGCGGAGCCGTCGACGTGGCCCAGAGCGTGGCCAACGGCCTCATCGCCCTCGTCACCATCCTCGTCCTGTCCGTCCTGATGATCCTCTACGGACCCGACCTGCTGAAGAGCGGGGTGGGCGTCCTCTCCCCGCCGACCCGACAGCGGGTCACGGCGGTGGCGCGGGACTGCTCGAGCGCGATCACCGGCTATGTCATGGGCAACCTGCTCATCAGCATCATCGCCGGACTGGTCACCTACGTGGGCCTGTGGGTGTTCGGCGTTCCCTTCAAAGAGGTTCTGGCCCTGTGGGTGGGCTTCGCCGACCTGATCCCCCTCGTGGGCGCCACCCTGGGCGCCATCCCCGCCGTCGGGGTGGCCTTCCTGCACTCCACCACGGCCGGCATCGGCGTGCTGATCCTCTACATCGTCTACCAGCAGTTCGAGAACCACGTGCTCCAGGTGACGATCATGGCCAAGACGGTGAAGATCAACCAGCTCTTCGTGCTGGTGAGCGTGCTCATCGGCGTGGAGCTGCTCGGGTTCGTCGGTGCGCTCCTCGCCATCCCCGCCGCCGGCGTCATCCAGGTGATCGTCCGCGATTCCTGGGACAACCGCCGGAGGCGCCTCAAGCCCGAGCCCACGATCGGCGCCGAGGAGATGCCCCTCACCGAGTACCTGGCCGAGGAAGCCGCCGCCGCCGAGGAGTCGGCCGCACGCGACGGGTCGGACACGGCGGAGCCCAGGGCACCCACCATCGCCGAGCGCCAGGAGGAGCTGGAGCAGGTGGCCGCGCCGCCGCCGTCGCCGCCGTCGCCGCCATCACCGCCGCCTGAGACCTGATGGCCAGCGAGGTCATCGAGGTCGAGGGCCACATCATCGACTCGCTCATCCTGGCCAAGATCCTCGACGTCATCGTCGACACCGGCGCCGAGTACCGCATGGTCGACGTGCAGATCGGCAGGACGAACGACGACCCGAGCCACGTGCGCCTCGAGGTGGTGGCCCCCGACGACGAGGCGCTGGGCCTGCTGCTCTCCGACCTCAAGGTGCACGGCGCCAACCGGGTGCTGCAGGTCGACGCCTCCGTCGCGCCGGCGGAGATCGACGGCGTCCTGCCGGTGGGCTTCAGCGCCACGTCCAACCTGCCCACCCAGGTGCGCCTTTCGGGCCGGTGGGTCGACGTCGAGAACCCCGAGATGGACTGCGCCCTCGTCGTGCTCCCCGACGGAAGGGTGCGCACCGTGCCCATGCACCGCGTCCGGGTCGGGAACCTGGTGGTGGTGGGCGACCACGGCGTGCGGGCCCGCCCGCCGGAGCGACCGCGGGGCAGTGGCGCATTCGAGTTCATGACGTCGGAGGTCTCGTCGGAGAAGCCCAAGGACGTGTTGGTGGCCCGGGTCGCCGGCCGGATCCGTGCCGCCCGGGCCTCCGGGGGCAGGGTGCTCGCCGTGTGCGGCCCGGCCGTCGTGCACACGGGTGCCGCTCCCTGGCTGGCCGCCCTCGTGCGCGACGGGTGGATCGACGTGCTCTTCTCGGGCAACGGCTTCGCCACCCACGACATCGAGGCCAACGTGTCCGGTACGTCGCTCGGTGTGCCCCTCTCGGGTGACGCGCCCGTTGCCGGCGGTCACAGCAACCACCTGCGGGTCATCAACGAGGTGCGGCGCCGGGGCTCCATCGCCGCCGCGGTCGACGACGGCTGGCTCACCGGCGGCGTGATGTACGAGTGCGTGCGCCGGCGGGTTCCGTTCGTGCTGGGCGGATCGGTGCGCGACGACGGGCCCCTGCCCGACGTGATCACCGACGTGGTCGAGGCGGCCGACGCCATGCGAGCCGAGCTGGCGGGTGTCACCGTCGCCCTCATGCTCGCCTCCACCCTCCACGCCATCGCCACCGGCAACCTGCTGGCCGCGGGCGTCGAGACCTACTGCGTCGACATCAACCAGGCCGTGGTCACCAAGCTGGCCGACCGGGGCAGCCACCAGGCCCTGGGCGTCGTCACCGACGTGGGCCTGTTCCTGGAACGGCTGGCCGGACACCTCGCCGTCCGGTGAACCGAGCCGAGCCGGACAGGGAGCTCGGGTGGGGACGGCGGTTCCTCATGTGCCCCCCGGAGTTCTTCGCCGTCCTCTACGAGATCAACCCGTGGATGCACCGGGAGGTGGAGGTCGACCTGCTGAAGGCGCGCGAGCAGTGGGACGGGCTGGTCGGCGCCCTGACGGCGGCGGGCGCCGAGGTCGAGGTGCTCCAACCCCATCCCGGGCTCCCCGACCTGGTGTTCACAGCCAACGCCGGCACCCTCAACCGCGGCCGCTTCGTGCCCAGCCGGTTCCGCCATCCCGAGCGCCGGGGCGAGGTGCCCCAGTACGTGAGCTGGTTCTCGACCCACGGCTGGTCGGTGGCCGACCTGCCCGAGGGCGCGGCCCACGAGGGCGCGGGCGACGCCCTGCCGTGGGGCCGCGGGTTCCTCTCCGGCTACCGCTTCCGGTCCGACGCCGCCGCCCACCTGGCTCTGTCGCAGCTGCTCGGTGCCGAGGTTCGACCCATCGAGCTCGTCGACCCCCGGCTGTACCACTTCGACCTCACCTTCTGCCCCCTCGGGCCGACCCGGGCCATGGTGGCGGCCCACGCCTGGGATCGCTACGGCCGCGCCGTGGTGGAGTCGGCCGTCGACGACCTGCTGGTGCTCGAAGCCGACGAGGCGATGGCGTTCTGCGCCAACTCGGTTGTCGTGGGCACCACGGTGGTGATGCCGTCGTGCCCGCCACGGGTCGGCCGCGAGCTCGAGGCGCGGGGCTTCGACGTGGTCGTGGTCGACGTGGGCGAGTTCCTGAAGGCGGGCGGCGGATGCCGGTGCCTCACCCTGGCCCTGGATGTCGACGTGGGCGCCCCCGGCGCGGCGCCGCCCGGCTGACGCGCCCTAGTGGGCTTCGACCTTCTCGGCCTCGGCCGCCTTGCGGCTCCGACCGGCGATCACCCACAGGGCCACGGCGAAGCCGAGCGACACGACCGCGATCACGCTGTGGACCACCTTGAAACCGGTGGACTGCGTGTCGCTCCTGATCATGTTGCGAATGAACGTGGCCCAGACGAAGACCGTCCAACCGGCACAGACCCGCAGAACCAATGCATCGCGTTTGCTCATCGGCGGGAGGTTAGTCCAGCGACCGAATCAGTCGAGCTCGGTCAACACCTCGCCGATGATCTTCGTCGTCTCGTGAGCGGGAAGGGGCTCGCCACCTTCCGCCTCGGCCACCTCGGCGGAGAAGTCCTCGACAGCGTGCACACCGCCGACGAGTACGTGGCGCAGCGCTTCCCCGCTCGCCTCGGGGTCATCGAGTGCTTCGACCGCCGGCGCAACCGCGTGTTCGGGTGACGTCGCTACTGCGTGCACGACGGCCATGGCGTCCTGGCGACCCGTCGCCGTGGAGACGACCGGCTCACGATCGGGGTTCTGCTGAAGGTCCCATTCGGCGAGAGCCTCGTCATACCCACCTTCGCCCGGGTGCAGGACCCGCGTCGTCGGCGCCGCGTCCACCTGGGTGGCATCGCCCTCCCCCGCAGCGGACGATTCCGCGTCGTCGGCGTCGTGCCGGCGCTCCGGCTCGACGGGTACCACGAGGGTGCCGTCGGGGTTGCGAATGATCTCCATGGGACAGCTCCTTGGTCGGGGCGACACGACGTCCGGGCCCATTCCTACCCCGCGTGGGGGTGGGTGATGTCGGGAGGGGCCCGTCAACCGGATGGCGGGCTCACCTCGATCAGGCCCATCATCCCGTTGTCCTCGTGGGCCAGGATGTGGCAGTGGTAGACGAACCTGCCGGTGAAGTCGGTGTAGCGCTGGCGGATCACGATCTCGCCGTTCACCGGTAGCGGCTGGGTGTCCTGGAAGCTGCGCGCCTCGTAGGGCGCGCCGTTGACGGACACCACCTGGAAGTCGTTGACATGGATGTGGAACGGGTGCTCCTCGCCCGAGGCATTCTTGATGACCCACTCCTCGGTATCGCCGAGGGTGGCGTTGACATCGACCCGGTCGGGGTCGAACTGCTGGCCGTTGATGAAGAACTGGTTGCCGTTCGAGGACTCCGAGAACACGAAGGTGCGTTGGCGGTCGACCTCGATGGCGGGAATGTCCGGAAGCGGGCCCAGGCTCGTCGGCATGGCCAGCGGTTCCACCGGCCCACCCTTGGCTTCGACGCTGGCCAGGACCCGCTCCGGGTAGCTGTCGCCCTCCTTGCCCGTCGAGTAGGCCAGCGTCTTCAGCTCGTAGGTTCCCGCCTGCGGGCCCACGACGAGGACGTCGTAGCGCTTGCCCGGTGGAAGGAGGAGCTGGTCGGCCCGCCAGACCTCGCCGACGGGGTTGGCGTCCTCGCCGATCACCGAGAAGGGCTGCCCTGCGAACTCGACGTCGTACCAGATGTCGGCACCGATGTTGGCCAGGCGCCACAGCTGCGTCTCGCCCGGTGCGATCTCCACGGTCGGGTCGACCAGGCCGTTGACCGTCCGTGTCGTGGGGGCGTCGGAGTCGATGTTCTCGGTCACGATGGCCCCGTCGGTGGCCTGGACGTCCTTCAGGGCGAACACCCGCTGCTTCACCCCACGGAGCTCCGGCGGCAGCCTGTCCTCGATGCCCCGTACGACGATCGCACCCGACAGCCCACTGAACACCTGCTCCTCGGAGATCCCGTGCTGGTGCGAGTGGTACCAGTAGACGCCGGGAGGCATGTCGGCCGGCACCGGCACCGCCACCGGCTCGGTGGTGCTGGCCGGGATCGTGCGCAGCACGTTGTCGGCGATCCCCGACGGCGAGGTGTGGAACCCGTGGAAGTGGATGTTCGTCGGCTCGTCGAGGGTGTTGACGAGATCGAGGCGGATCGAGTCGCCGGGCGAGACGACCATCGTCGGGCCGGGAAAGGAGCCGTCGTAGGACTTGGCGACCAACGACGTCCCGCCCACGTCGACGGGACCCTCGCCGACGGTGAGCCGGGCGGCGAGCTCACCGCCCGACGATCGCAGCTCGCGCGGCTCGGAGAAGGGTTGGTGCTCCTCGACCGCGAACGTGGCCTCGTCGCTGTCGCCGCACCCGACGACGATGAGGGCGCACGCCAGGACGACGGCGGTGGCCCGGGGTGACACGAGACGGCGGAGGTCGGCGGCCATGCCGTGATGGGAGGTGCGGGCGGGTTCAGCCGCCCTGCGTGGAGGACGTGTCGGCCAGGCCGGCGCGCAGGTCACTGCGGGCCCGGTGAAGTTGGACCCGCACGGTCGACGGGCTGACGCCCATGACCTCGGCTGCCTCGTCGGCCGACATCTCGAGGTACAGGCACAGCACCGCCGACTCCCGTCGGCGGGCGGGCATCTCGGCGAGGACGGCCTGCACCGACATGGCCGCCACGGTCGCCGCCTCAGGCCCGGCGACGGCACCGTCGCCGTCCTCCAGGGGCACCGCCGGTGGGCGGCGATGCCGGCGCATGAGCCGGAAGGCGGTCGTGGTGACGTAGCCCGCCGGGTTCGTGCCCTGGCGTACCCGTCGCCAGTGGCGCAGGGTGCGGGCGTAGGCCTCCTGGGCCAGGTCGGCGCCATCGCTCGCGCCGGCGAGGCGCAGGGCTGCCACCAGCCGCGGGTAGCCGGAGCGATAGAACTCGGTGAAGTCATCGGTGCGGTAGTCGGCGACGCTGAGCGTGGGCTCCGTACCGCCAGCGTGCCAGATCGGCTGCTCCGACGCCTGTTCGCCGGCCACGATCGCTGACAACGAGTCAGCTACCCACGGTGGAGGGCGGGGCGGCGGTGGCTGGCACCGCCGGAGTGACCTCGGCCGGGACACCGCCCCCCAGAGGCGGCGGGGGCATCTCCATCATGCACTTCGTCGAGAAGGGGCTACGGGCCGAGGTCAGGTCGGCGCTCGAGAGCACGCCCCCGTTCGCGTCGAGTGCCTCGGCGCTGCCCTGAGGCAGGGTCGCCTTCATCGCCGCCTCCCATTCCTCGGCCGACCCCGCGGGACCCTCCGGCGGGAGCGGCGGCGGCGCGGTCGTACGGTGGGCGAGCACGGCGTAGCCCTCCACCGGCACCATCTCGTCGGTGGCCCCGTCGGCGAACCGCACCCGCACCCGTGCAACCGCGGCGTCGGCCTTCACCGCCACCCAGGCGGCGGGGTCGCCCTCCATGACCCCGAAGTACGAGGCGTGCAGCACGTCCGGCGACCCGGTCGGATCGGCCGTGGTCACGGGGACGAACCCCGGGTCGACGGCGGCGTCGTTGGACAACCCGGCCTGGAGGTGCGCGGTCGGGGCCGAGCACTCCGGTGGCACCGTCGGGCACGGCACCTCGCCCTGGTCGGTGGCGCACTTGGTCTCTCCAGCCGCGGGAAGGTTCTCCTGGAGGTAGGCCCGGATGGTCACACCGTCGGTGGTGGTGCGAACGAACAGTCGCCAGGGTGCCGGGGGCGGTTTGGCCCCGGGATACGGGGCGAAGGTGCCCGACGAGGAGGAACCGGTGGCCGCGTCGGTGCGGGACTCGACCGAGTCGCCCGACCCGTCGCTTGCGCTCCCGTCCGGCGATCCGGCGGCCACCCGCGTGGAGTTGTCGGCGGTGGCCCGGCCCACCGCCAACCCGGCGGCCGGGCCCAGAAGGGCGACGGCCAGCAGGGCGGCGGTCAGGGCGCGGGTCCTCCCCCGCCGGTGTCGGGCCAGGACCTCCCGAAATGAGTCCGGTGTGGCTACCGGCGGGTCGGCCGCCTCGGCGAGCAGGCGGGTGAGGTCCTCGTCGTCTTCCATACCCGGTACAAGCCCCGGGAGGTCCCGGCGTTTACGTCAGGATGAAGAAACCCGCGTCGGCTACATCGACTCCGGGGTCCAGGGCGGCGAGAGCTGGAAGTAGTTGCCGTCGGGGTCGGCGAACGTGCACATCATCATGCCGCCGCCGCCCCCGGGCTCGTAGGGCTCGGCGACGACCTCGGCACCAAGGCCCTTGATGCGCTCGAACTCGCCCTGCACGTCGGCCACCGAGAAGTTGAGCATGACGCGCGCCGGCTCCTGGCTCTTGCCCTTCACCTCGCTGTGCGGTCCGATGGCGAGGCTGCCGTCGGCCGCCTTGAAACCGAACCAGCCGTTGGCCTCGTCGCTCCAGTCGGGGTTCGGGGCCCCCAGCACCTTGGAGTAGAAGTCGGCCAGTCTCTTGGAGTCCTCCGAACCAAGCATGATGTTGTTCAGGTTCAACGCCATCGCTCCTCCTCGTGCTCGTGTGGTTCGCCGGCATGCGCCGTAGGAGACACTACGACCCCGTCTGCGGCATCGGGGGGGCCGGGGTGGTAACCGGGCGCTCGATGACACCGCCGTTGTCGTTGACACCGCAGCCGGTGGCGACGAGGGTGGCCACCGCCAGCGCCCCCAAGGCGGCGAGGGCGCGTCGCCAGGGGGGCGCGGTCGGCGGACGGAGCGGGCTCATACCGCGTCCTCCCAGAGCTCGAGTTGGGGGTCGGCGCGCACGAAGCGGGGGACGCCGCCCCAGGGCAGGTGGTCCATGAACACCCAGGTGCGGCGGTGGATCGACGTCGGGCCCCACGCCGCCAGGGCCGCCTTGTGGCGGGGGCACGGGTAGCCCTTGTTGAGGTCGAAGTCATAGGCCGGGAAGTGGGGTGCCTCGGCCCGCATGATGCGGTCGCGGGTGACCTTGGCGAGGATGGACGCGGCGGCGATGGACAGACACGAGGCGTCGCCCCTCACGATGCGCTGCACCCGGCCGGTGCCCACGAAGTCCCAGCTACCGTCGACGAGGACGACCTCCGGCGGCAGGCCGAGGCCCTCGATGGCCCGGCGCGCCGCCAGGCGCTGGGCCTCGGACATGCCCAGCTCGTCGCACTCCTCCTGGCTGGCGTGCCCGACCGCCCACGCCCGGCACCACCCGGCGATGCGGGGGAAGAGGCGCTCGCGCTCGTCCTCGGTGAGCATCTTCGAGTCGCGCACCCGGTAGACCCGGCGGTCGCGGGGCAGGACCGCCGCTCCCACCGACAGCGGCCCGGCCCACGACCCTCGCCCCACCTCGTCGACGCCCACCACGACGTCGGCCCCCTCGTCCCACAGCGCCCGCTCGGTGGCCAGGTTGGGCACCCGCTGGCGACGGACGAGAGGAGGGGCGACCACGGCGCCGACCCTACTGGCGTTGACCCTGGTGGTGGCAGATCGGTGGATCAGGCCAAGTGGACGGCGGCGGGCCCGTCGACCACCCGGCCCACGGCCACGAAGCCGGCCTCGGCGATGGCGGGATCGGCGGCGCCGTCGGGGTCGACAGCGGCGAGCAGACCACCCGAGGTCTGGGGGTCGTAGGCCAGGGCCTCGACGGCGGCGTCGACCTCACACTTCACCTTGCCCTCCAGGTGGGTGCGGTTCCGGGGGTCACCCCCGGTGCGCACCCCGTGCTCGGCTGCGGCGAGGGCGCCCGGGTAGAGGGGCAGGGTTCGGGCATCGAGCTCGAGGGTGACGCCGGAACGCTCGGCCATCTCCCAGGAATGGCCGAGGAGGCCGAACCCGGTCACGTCGGTGACGGCATGGGGTGGCGAGCCGAGGGCCGACAGGGCCTCGGCCGCTCCGCGGTTGAGCATGCGCATCCGGGTGATCGCCGTGGCCTTGTCGTCATCGGTGCCCCCCGCCAGGACGATGCCCGTGCCCAGGGGCTTGGAGAGAACCAGCACGTCGCCGGGCCGGGCTCCCGCCTTGGTCCACACCTCGTCGGGGTGGACGAGACCCTGCACGGCCAGGCCGAAGATGGGCTCTTCGGAGCGGATGGTGTGGCCGCCGGCCACCACGCCGCCGGCTTCGGTCACCACCCGGGCGGCGGCGGTGAGGATGGCGCCGACGGCCTCGATGGGCAGGCGCTCGGGAAAGGCGGAGATGTTGAGGGCGAGCACCACCCGCCCGCCCATGGCGAACACATCGCTGCAGGCGTTGGCCGCGGCGATGGCGCCGAAGTCGTCGGGATCGTCGACCAGGGGCGGGAAGAAGTCGGTGGTGGACACCATGGCCACGTCGTCGGACACGCGGTAGACGGCGGCGTCATCGAACGGAGCCAGGCCGACGACCAGGTCGGGGACCAGCCCCTCGTTCACGAGTGATCGCACCAGCCCGGCGAGAGGGGCGGCGCCCCACTTGGCCGCGCAGCCGCCGCAGGAGGTCCATTCGGTGAGGTTGACGGTGCTCTCGCTCATGGACCCAGTATCCCCTCGTCGCCGGCGTGCACGGTGTCGTCAACCCACCGCAGGTACCGATCGTTCCCGCCCACCACGGGAATGACGATCACCTCCGGGGTGTCATAGGGGTGAGCGGCCACGATGACGGCGACCACCTCGTCGACCCGGTCGGCGGTGGTCTTGGCCACGCAGAGCCATTCGACCGCCGTCTCCAGCCGACCTTCCCACCAGTAGCGGCTGCGCACCGGCCCGACCACCTGCACGCACGCCGCCAGGCGCCCTTCGAGCACGGCCGCGGCGAGACGATCGGCGTCATCCTCCGATGACGTGGTCGCCTGCACCTGGACACAGCCCGTGATCCGGTCGTCCCCGATGCGCCGACGGTACCGCTCCGGACGGGACCGCCCGCCGCCCGCACTAGGGTCGGTACCTCCACTCGATCGATCGACGAGCTTGAAAAGGCGGGCCTTGTGCCCACGAGACCCCACGGCGCGAACGACACGACACCGCCCCCGGGGAAGGACGCGCCCGACGGGCCGATGACCGCCCACATCGCCGGGCTGGAACTTCCGCCCGAAGACGTCGTGGTCGTCGCCCCGCCCCGTGTCCCCATCGCCCTCCGTGCGGTCTATCTGGTCCTGGGGCTCGGGCTGTTCGTCACCGCCCTCGGCCTGATGAAGGAGGGGGCGAGCGCCCTCATCCCCACGCTCGAGGGCTCGATCTTCACCGACAACGCCTGGAGCACCCTGGGCCTGGGTTGGCTGGGTGCGTGCATCGTGCTGTCGGGCTCACCGATCGCCGCCGCCTCGCTCGCCCTGCTCGACGCCGACGCCATCACGGGGATGCAGTCCTTCACCATGCTGACGGGCTCGCGCCTGGGAGCGGCCTTCGTCGTGCTGGTCGCCGGCGGCATCTACGCCCTCAGGAAGGGCGGTGGGGGCGGGCGGCGGGCGCCGATCTCCATCGGCATCCTTTCCCTGCTCGTCACCATGATGGTCTACGTCCCCGCCGCCGTCGTCGGGTACCTGTTGCTCGACCAGGGCGCCTTCGACTGGGTGTCCATCGGCACCTCGCCGGGCCTGACCTCGCTGACCGACACCCTGTTCGGCTGGACCGTCGACGTGGCGGCCGACGTCTTTCCCCGGTGGACCCTGTTCCCCCTCGGCCTGGGCGTTCTCCTCGTCGGGTTCCAACTGTTCGACAAGGTCATGCCCGCGGTCGGTAGCGAGCACCTCGAGGACCAACCCAACGCCTGGTACACCCGCAAGTGGCCCATGTTCCTGTTGGGCTGCGGTGTGTGCATGCTGACCCTGTCGGTGTCGGTCGCCCTGACCCTCCTCGTCCCCCTGGTGGCGAAGGGCCACCTCCGCCGGGCCAACACCATCCCGTACATCATGGGTGCCAACATCACGACCCTCGCCGACACCCTCGTGGCCGCGATCCTGCTGGGCAACCAGGTCGGCGTGCAGGTGGTCGTGGCGGTGACGATCAGCGTGACGGTGTGGACGCTGCTGCTGTTGGCGTTCGCCTACCCCCTGCTGCGGCGCGTGTGCCTCGGAATCGCCAGGAAGGCGTTGAAGTCCCGGGTGGAGCTGGCGGTGTTCGTGGGCGTCCTCTTCGCCGTGCCCCTCGCCCTGATCGCCCTCTGACCGACGCGGTCCCGGTTCGACGGGGGCGAACATGGAGGATCCGATTCCCCGGCAGGAGGCCCCACAATGTTCACCCGCATCCGCAACCTTCATCCGGTCACCGGCGTCGTCGTGGGGGTGGTCGCCACCCTGGTGTTGAGCGGTACGGCCATGGCTGTCACCGACGCCAGCTTCACCTACAGCACGACCAAGACCGGATACCTCACGATCGACGCCATGGACCTCGCTCCGAGAGGCCAGGCGGCGATGGAGGGGTACGTCGTGGATATTCACACCTCACAACTCCTGGAACTGACGGAGGGAGGAGGTTGCTACAACACGGGCGTGAACCTCCCGCAGAATGCCAGGATCACCACCGTGCTGACGTACTACAGCAGAGGCGCCAGCGGGTCCGGGACCGCGGTGCTCCACCTGATGCGCAACCACCAGTTGTACGGCGGCTCGGACTACCTCGTGTACGAGAACCTCCCCGACACCGACGGGGCGCGCAGCTCGGCGACATACACCGTTCCCAACGACAGGAGAACGGTGTGGAACAACGTCTACTCCTACGGCTTCGCCATCTGCCTGGGGCCTGGCGACTACTTCGCGGGGACCCGCATCACCTACACGTACACCAACGCCGGGGACTGACCCCGACATGAGCACGCGCGGACCCAGGCGATCGAGCCAGATGGGCCCAGAGGACGGTCCCGCAGGTCAAGCCCCACAACGGGTGGTGGCCGTCGTCCCCCACACCCACTGGGACCGGGAGTGGTACTCGCCGTTCGAGACCATGCGCCTGCGGCTGGTCGACGTGGTCGACGATCTGCTCGACCGTCTCGAGACCGATCCGTCCTACGCCCATTTCCTCCTCGACGGTCAGATGGCCGCCGTCGACGACTACCTGGCGGTGCGCCCCGAGGCGGAGGACCGTCTGCGTGCCCTGGCCACCTCCGGGCGGATCACCGTGGGCCCGTGGTACGTGCTGCCCGACGAGTTCTGCGTGTCGGGCGAGACCCTGGTGCGCAATTTGGAGCTCGGCCTCCAACGGGCCGAGGCCTTCGGCGGCGCCATGGAGGTCGGGTACCTGCCCGACATGTTCGGCCACGCCGCCCAGATGCCCCAGCTGCTGAGCCAGGCCGGCTTCGACCACGCCGTGGTGTGGCGGGGCGTGCCCGCGGCCGTCGACCGTACGGGGTTCTGGTGGACGGCACCCGACGGCTCCACCGTGCGGGCCGAGTACCTGCCCGTCGGCTACGGCAACGGCGCGGCCATGCCCGTCGACGCGGCGCGGCTGGTTCGCCGGGTGCACGCCCACGTGGTCGAGCTGGGCGGCCTGTTGGCTCCCGGTGCACCGCTGCTGTGGATGAACGGGGGCGACCACCTGCCGGCCCAGCCCGGCCTGGGCCGGGTCGTGGCCCAGGCCAACGAGGCCCAGGACGGCCTCCGCCTGACCGTGACCACGCTCCCGGCCTACCTGGCCTCGGCCCCCACCGACGACCTGCCGGCATGGACCGGCGAGCTGCGGTCGGGAGCGCGGGCCAACCTCCTCATGGGCGTCCTGTCCAACCGGGTCGACGTCAAGCAGGCGGCGGCCCGGGCCGAGCGGTCGTTGGAGCGCCGGGCCGAGCCGTTGTCGGCGCTGTTCCTGGCCCCGCACCCGTGGCCGGCGGAGGCCCAGCGCCTGGCCTGGCTCGAGGTGGTGCGCCACGCCGCCCACGACTCGTCGTGCGCCTGCTCGGCCGACGAGGTGGTCGACGCCGTCCTCGGTCGCTACAGCCACGCCCGCCAGGTCGGTGACGGGCTGGCCGACCGGGCCGTCGCCGCACTGGGCGAAACCCTGGCGGTGGCCGGCACCGTCGCCGTGAACCCCGGCGCCCGCCGGCGGCGCGGCCTCATCGAGATCGTGGTGGCCGACGACGCTCCTGAGGGTGCCCAGGTCGTGGCTGCCCACGCCGGCTCCGTCGTCGAACGGGTCGTGCCCGGCGCCGAGGTGGCCACCGTGCTCGGTCAGGCCCGCCGCACGCTGGCCGAAGGTGCCGCCGTGCTGTCGGTCGACGCCGACGACGACGCCGACGACGGCCTGCACATCGTGATCCGCACCGGGGTCCCCCCGCCGGCCGCCGGTGCCGGTTCGCCCGACGTCGCCGCCGACCTGGCCGAGCTGTACGCCCGGGTGGGTGCCGAAACCTCGCGACCCGTGCACCTGCGGGTGGAGAACGGCGCCGTCACCCGCGCCCTCGTGCACGTCGACGACGTGCCCCCGTTCGGGTGGCGGGCATGGACGCCCGGGCCCGCGGCTGTAGCCGCGGCGATGGCCGACGTGAACGTCCTCGACAACGGAGTCGTCCGGCTGGAGGTGGACGGCAACGACGGTACCTTCGCCCTGCGCACCGCCTCGGGAGCCGGCGCCGGCGGCCTCGACCGCCTGGTCGACGATGGCGACGCCGGCGACACCTACAACTGGTCGCCGCCGGCCGACGACGTCGTGGTCGACCGCCCCGCCACCGTTGACATCGAGGTGCTCGAGACGGGCCCGCTTCGGGCCGCCCTCCGGGTCAGGCGCGGCTACGTGTGGCCCGAGCACATCCGCGACGACCGCCGCCAGGGCACGCGTGCCGTGGAGGTGGTCACCCTCCTGGAGCTGCGGGCCGGCGAGCCCCTGGTGCGCATCACGACGACTCTCGACAACACCTGCCGCGACCACCGCCTGAGGACCCTGTTCCCACTGCCGGGGCCCGCCTCCACGTCGACCGCCGAATGCGCCTTCGCCGTGGTGGAACGGGGAACGCGTGCCGAAGGCGGCCCCCACGAGGTGGGACTACCCACGTTCCCGTCCCGCCGGTTCGTCTCGGCCGGCGACCTCACGCTGGTGCACGAGGGCCTGCTCGAGTACGAGCTGGTCGACGGGCAGGCGTTGGCCCTCACCCTGCTGCGCTGCGTCGGGCTCCTGTCGGGAACCCATCTGCGCACCCGGCCCCACCCGGCCGGTCCGCCTGTTGCCGTCGAGGGGGCCCAGATGCCGGGCCCTCGCACCCTGCGCTACGGCGTGGCCGTCGGCGTCGACGACCCGTACGCCCTGGCCGACATGGCGTTCCTGCCCCTCGAGGTGGGCGTCGCTCGGGGAACCGGCACGCGCCCGGCCTCGGGATCGGCGCTGGACGTGACGGGCGCCGAGGTGTCGGCGGTGCGCCGCGTCGGCGACGACCTCGAGGTGCGGGTGTTCAACCCCACCGACCGGGCGACGACGGTGGCCGTGGCCGGGAGGCGGGGACGGCTGGTCGACCTGCGCGGCCGCCCCGGCGACGCCTTCGAGGAATCCTTCACGCTGCGCCCCTGGGGGATCGCCACCGCCCGGCTCAGCTCCTGACGGGAGCCCGGTCGCCGAGGAGAATGCCGATCAGGCGGGCGATGGCGAGCGTCGCGGCCACCGAGAGGACGACCGCCACCGGCACCCGCCATCCGTCCAGCACCTCGGCGGCGACAGCGGAGTTGAGAAGGGCGTGCATGGCCAGGGCGGTGTAGAGCGATCCCGTCCAGAGGTAGGCCAGGTTGAGACCGAGACCGAACACGGCGACGGGCACGAGGAACCCGACGGGTGTCCACCCGATGTGGGTGCCGGTGAAGGCGACGGTGGTGATCACGACCGCCGGCCAGACCCCTCGCCAGTTGCTCATGGCCCGGAAGAAGTAGCCGCGGAACAGGAACTCCTCGGCCAACGGCGAAGCAACGGCGACAAGGATCACGACCAGGAAGGCGTTCAGCGTCCCGACGCCCGGGGCCAGGCGGTCCACCAGGTTGGACGCGTCGTCGTCGAGCCCGAGGACTGCGGCCCAGGCCACCCCCAGCCCGTAGGACACCACCAGTAGGGCGATGACCACTCCGGCGGCGCGGGCGAGAGGCGGGCGCCGCAGCCCGAAGTCCGACGAGCCGGGCCGTCCGGCGAAGGCGGCGAAGGCGATCGGCAGCGCAAGCGTCGCCAGGGTCGACACGATCATGGTCACGACCACCCAGAGGCGCGGGTCGCCGCCTTCACGAACGATCAAGCGGCTCGTGAGGACGGCCCCGAAGTTGAGGGCCACGGCCACCCATGCCATGGACGGCTTCCATCCGGCTGCTCCACGCGCCGAAGGCCCCGCCGGTTCCCCGCCCATCGCCGTCACGCTACCGGGCTCGTTCGAGCGGTGGCTGTATGCAGACCCGGGAGACCGGTCGATGGGCTAGGTTCCGGGCTCCTGCACGCGATCTACGGAGGTCTCATGCAGAAGCGGGCTCGAGCGCTGGTCGTGAGCCTTGTCGCGGGCGCTGTGGCGGCGGGGTGTGGAGGCAACTCCGACGACAAGGCGTCGCCGTCCACCGTCGCATCGACCGGTCCCTCCACGACGATCTCGACGCCACCGACCTCCGATCCCCGGACGGCCGCCGAGCTCGCCGGCGACAAGGCCGAGGCCGAGAGAGTCGTGCTGCGGCTCGACGATTTCCCGGCGGGAGCGTGGACCGGCACGCCGCGTACCACCTCGGAGCGCCCCGAGCAGGAGGCCGCCCGCGCGCAGTTCGGCGAGTGCCTCGGCGTCGACCCGGCGATCATCGCCGGGGGCTCCGACGGACAAGCGACCGCCGAGAGCGACGACTTCACGGACGAGCAGAACAATCAGGTGTCGAACTCGGTCACCCTGGTGGCCAGTCGGGAACGGGCGCTCCAGCAGCTGGCCGCCTTCCAGAAGCCGGAGGCGCCGACATGCCTCGAGGCGTACCTGGACACCGCCATCCGTGGCGGTGCATCGAATGCCCAGGGCGTGGTCTTCGGGACGCCCCTGGTCGAGTCCCTGGGCGTGCCGGGAGTGGCTACCGCCTCGGTTGCCTACCGGGCGACGGTGCCCGTGACCGCCGAGGGCCGCACGGACGACTCTCTCCTGGACATCGTCGTGGGGCTCAAGGGACGCGCCGTGGTCCGCACGACCTTCGTCGGAGTCGGCACTCCGATGCCGAGCGATCTCGAGGCCGGCCTGACCAACACGATCGTCGAACGCGCCCCCGAGACCTGACCCCCAACCGTTCTTTGCGCGATTTCCAACACTGGGTGTTGGAAATCGCGCAAAGTTCGGAGGATCGTCACGGCAGGCGGGAGAACCAGAGCAGCGACCCGGCGGCGGCGGCCAGGGCGAAGACGAGCCCGAGACCCACGAACAGGGCGGTGGCCTCTTTCCGTTCGGTGCGGTAGCCCACCGAGCTGCCGATGTCGGAGTACACCTTCTTGAGCTCCGAGGCCGACGACGCCTCGAAGAACCGACCGTCGGTCGACTCGGCGATGCTACGGAGGGCCGGCCGGTTCACCGGCACCCGCACCAGGCCACCCTCCACCAGGACGGTGCCGCTGTCGGTGCCGAAGGCGATCGTCGACACCGGCGTCTGTTTCTCGGACGCCGCCCGGGCGGCAAGGTCGTTGGGACGCCCGACGGTCGTCGCCCCGTCGGACATCAACACGATCCGAGCGGGCGGCGGCCTCTGCCCGGGCTGGGTGGGCACGGCGGCGATGGCCCCGAGTGACGCGAAGATGGCCTCCCCGATGGCGGTCGACGGCCCGAGCTGCATCGTGTCGATGCTGCGCTTCACCAGGGTCCGGTCGGTGGTGGGCGGCACCAGCACCTGGGCCGTTCCCGAGAAGGTCACCAGGCCGAGATTGAGCTTCTCGGGGACCAGGTCCACGAACGAGTTGGCGGCGATCTTGGCCGCCTCGAACCGGTTCGGATCGACGTCGGTCGCCTGCATCGACAGCGACACGTCGACGGCCATGACGATGGTCGCCTCCTCGCGCGGGACCCTGATGTTGCGGGTCGGCTGGGCGAAGGCGGTGACGAGGGTGGCCAGGGCGAGGCCGAAGGCGGCGGCGGGAAGGTGCCGGCGCCAGCCCGGGCGCTTGGGTGCCACCGAGGCCAGCAGCGACAGGTTGGTGAACCGCACCGCGTAGGCCGTGGAACGGCGCTGGCTGAACACGTAGGCGACGACGAGGGCGGCGACGCCGAGCAACAGCCACAGCCGCTCCGGGGACAAGAAGCTCACCGGCGCGCTCCGGCCAATCGGTCGGGGGACACGAGGGCGCTGCGGCGATGGCGGTTGGACACGACGAAGGCGACCACGTCGCGCATCCAGTCACGATCCGTGCGCAACTGCAGGTGCTGGGCCCCGGCACGGCGGATGGCGTCGGCGATGGCGACCCGCTCGGCGGCGGCCGCCTCGGCGTACCGC
>CAYTTL010000020.1:0-11307 GCA_964440725.1 uncultured Acidimicrobiales bacterium
GTTCTGCAGGCGCAGGCGGTTGGCGCACGCCTGCGACGACTCGGGCGAGCCGTCGGTGGCGCACGTCTCGAGGCGGATCGGGCGGCCGCCCACTCCGTCCAACTCGGCGTTCACGTAGCGGACGGCGGCCTCGGCGTCGGTGCGGACCTCGGGAAAGGACCCGACGGCGGCGTTCTCCTGGTTGATGAGCCCGACGACGATGGGCTCGCCACCGGCCTCCGAGCCGCTGCCGGAGCCGCCGCCGGAGCAGGCCGTGGCCACGAGCACGGCGACGGCCAGGGTCACGACACGGGAAAGGCGATGAGTCGGCGTCGGCATGCTCCTCCAGCACGAGGGTCCGTCGCTAGCCTCCCGCGAGCCGGGAGAGGAGACGAGCATCAAATCCTACTTCGTGTTCGCCGTTCTGGGACTTGGGACCGGAGCGGTGTATGCCGCCCTGGCCCTGGGCCTGGTGCTCGAGCACCGCGTGTCGGGTGTCGTCAACTTCGCCCACGGCGCCCTGGCCGCGTACGCCACCTACGCCTTCGTCGAGCTGCGAGCGACCGGCGACGTCGTCCTCCCCGTCATCGGCCTCCCCGGGCGGTTCCATGTCGCCGAGCGCCCACCCTTCCTCCTGTGCCTGGCCGTGGCCCTCGCCCTGGCCGCCCTCCTCGGGCTGCTCGTCTACGCCCTGGTCTTCCGGCCCCTGCGCGACGCCCCGGCGCTGGCCCGGGTGGTGGCGTCGGTGGGCCTGCTGGTCGCCCTCCAGGCGATCATCGTCCTGCGCTTCGGTGGCGTCGACCGGCCCGTCGCGCCGGTACTGCCCAACAACCCGATCACCATTGCCGGCGCCGTCGTGCCACGCGACCGGCTCCTGCTCGCCCTGGCCGCGGTGGCGATCACCGCTGTCCTGTGGGCCGTCTACCGCTTCACCGGGTTCGGCCTGGCCAGCCGGGCCATGGCCGACGATCCCGCCACCACCGCCCTGTTGGGCCGGCGGACCGGCCGCCTGGCCGCGGCGAACTGGACCATCGCCAGCGTGCTGGCCGGAGTGGCGGGCATCCTCGTCGCGCCCATCACCGCCCTCAACCCGGGCACGTACACCCTGTTGGTGGTTCCCGCCCTCGCCGCCGCCCTCGTGGGCCGGCTGTCGTCGTTCGGCGTCACCACCGCCGCCGCCCTGGCTCTCGGGGTTGCCCAGTCCGAGCTCGTCCAGCTTCAGGACACCTTCCGGTGGTTGCCGAGGGTCGGGCTGCGCGAGGGCCTGCCGCTGGTCGTCATCGTCGTGGCCATGGCCGTCGCCGGGCGGGCGGTCCCGGAGCGGTCCGTGCCCGTCGAGCGCCGACTTCCGGCCGCTCCGCGCCCGGGCCGGGTCGTGCTCCCGGCGGTGGTCGGCGTGGCCGCCACGACGGTCGCCCTCTTCGTGCTCGGGAGCGAGCTGCGCCTGGGCCTGATCACCAGCCTCATCGGCGCCGTCGTCTGCCTCTCGTTGGTGTTGTTGACCGGATGGGTGGGCCAGATCTCCCTGGCGCAGATGGCCTTCGCCGGCCTGGCCGGCTTCGCCCTCTCCAAGCTGGGCGAGGGTGCCGGCATCCCCTTCCCGGTGGCGCCGGTCCTCGCCGCCGCCATCGCCGGCGTGGCCGGCCTGGTGCTCGCCCTTCCGGCCCTGCGGGTCCGCGGCGTCAACCTGGCGGTGGTCACCCTCGCCGGAGGAGTGGCGGTCGAGGAGCTCGTGTTCCGCAATCCGGCGCTCACCGGGGGCTTCGGGGGCACAACGGTTCCGGCGCCGGGCGTCGGGGGAATCGATCTCGGGATCGGCGCCGGGGGGGACTATCCGAGCCCGGTGTTCGGCCTCCTCGTGCTGTCGGTGGTGACCGCTCTCGCCCTCGGCCTGGTGGCGGTCCGGCGGGGGAGGGCGGGCCGTCGCCTGCTCGCGGTTCGGGCCAACGAGAGAGGCGCCGGGGCCGCCGGGGTCGACGTGGCGACCACCAAGCTGGCCGCCTTCGCCGCATCGGCTTTCGTCGCCGGCTGCGCGGGAACACTCCTCGGGTACTCGCAGGGCCGGCTGTCGTTCAGCTCGTTCAGCGTGTTCGTCTCGGTCTCGTTCCTGGCCGTCGCCTACGTGGGGGGCATCACGTCGGTGTCCGGCGCACTGGTCGGCGGGGCACTGGCCGGCGGGGGGATCGTGTTCACCTGTCTCGACCAGCTGGTCGGTTGGGGTCGCTATCAGGCGGTGATCGCCGGCCTGGGCCTGGTCGTGGTGTCGGTGCTGTGTCCCGACGGCCTGGCCGGGTCGTGGCGGCGGATTCCGGCCGTGCGGTCGCGAACGCCCGTGGTCGCCCGGGCGGGGCGCGAGCCATGACCCCGGCCCTCGAGGTGCGCGACCTGACGGTGGCGTTCGGGCGCAACACCGTGGTCGACGGTGTCTCGGTGGACGTGGCCCCGGGCCAGGTGGTGGGACTGGTCGGTCCCAACGGGGCGGGCAAGACCACGTTCGTCGACGCCGTGACCGGGTTCGTGCCCTGCTCCGGAGCGGTCTCGGTCGGCGGCGTCGACGCCGGCCATCTCCGTCCCCACCGGCGGGCGGCCCTCGGCATGGCTCGCACCTTCCAGTCCCTGGAGCTGTTCGAGGACCTCACCGTCGGCGAGAACCTGGCGGTGACGGCGGAGGCGGCGGTCGCTCGCGGCGACGCCGGCGACAGTGCCGCCGACCGCGTCGCCCGGGCGGCGGCCAGGGCCGGCCTCGACGACGTCCTCGACGTGCTCCCCGGTCGGCTCTCCCACGGGCGGCGCAAGCAGGTGGCGCTCGGGCGGGCCCTGGCCGGCGCACCGTCGCTGGTGCTCCTCGACGAGCCTGCCGCCGGGCTCGATACCGCGGAGCGCGCCGCCCTGGCGTCCACCTTGCGGGCCCTGGCCGGGGATGGGGTGGCCGTGCTGCTCGTCGATCACGACGTGCACCTCGTGTTCGACGTGTGCGACGACGTCACCGTGATCGACGAAGGTCGGGTGGTGGCCCACGGGCCGCCGGCGCAGGTACGGGCCGATCCCGCCGTGGCCGTGGCGTGGCTAGGGCCCGAGCGGCCCTCCGAGCGGGGTGCCGGGCCCGAGCGGCCCTCCGAGCGGGGTGCCGGGCCCGAGCGGCCCTCCGAGCGGGGTGCCGGGCCCGGGCGGCCCGAGGGGCCTCCCGCGCTGGACCTGGAGGGGATGTCCGGCGGGTGGCGGGGCGTCCCCGCCGTGCACGAGATCGACCTGACCGTGGGCCGGGGTGAGATGGTCGCCCTCCTCGGCGCCAACGGGGCGGGCAAGACCACGACACTGCTCACCGTCGCGGGCGTCCTGGCCGTCATGGGCGGAGCCGTGCAGGTGGACGGCCGTCCGTCGGTGGCCGACCCGGCCGCCATGGCCCGGCGGGGAGTCGCCCTGGCCCCTCAGGACCGAGGGGTACTGGCCGGCCTCACCGTCGGCGAGCAGCTCCGCCTGGCGGCCGGACCGGCACGGGCCCGGCGCTCCGGCGTGGCCGCGGCGCTCGACCGCTTTCCCGCCCTCCGCCCCCTGGTCTCCCGACGAGGCGGCCTGCTCTCCGGCGGTGAGCAGCAGCAGCTGGCATTGGCGCGCGCCGTCGCCGCCCGGCCCCACCTCCTCCTGGTCGACGAGCTGAGCCTGGGCCTGGCCCCCGTCGCCGTCGGCCATTGCCTCACCGTGCTGCGCGAGCTGGCGAACGAGGGGGTGGCCGTCCTCATGGTCGAGCAGTTCGCCCCGTTGGCTCTCGAGGTCGCCGACCGGGCCTACGTGCTGCACCGGGGCAGGGTGGTGCTCAGCGGGGATGCCGCCGACCTGGCCTCGCGTCCCGAGGCTCTGGAGTCCGCCTACCTGGGGTCCGCCTGACAGCCGTCCGAGGCCAGTGACCTTGACAGCACTTACTGTAACGGTATACGGTGTAGCCAACCCTGAGCAGGAGGCTCCGATGACCGCTCCCGTTGCCGTCCGCGTCGCCCGGCTGTCGGAGGCATCGGCCCGGCATGTGGTCGAGCCCGACGTCGACGTCGCCGGCGAGATCGGCCCCGGGCAGGTCATCGCCGACGACCTCCTCAGCGTGGCCGGACTCGACCACGGGCTCTCCGGTGAGCAGCGGGCGGCGCTGGCCCGGGAGGAGGTGGCGTCCATCGTCGGCGAGGGGATCCGCTTCGAAGCCGTGCTGGGGGCGGGATTCAACCTGCAGATCTCCAAGGAGCCCGACCTCACCGACCCCCGGGTCGTCTACGCCCTCCACGAGCTGGGCGAGGAGACCCGCCACTCACGGCTGTTCATCCGCCTCCTCGCCCAGCTGGGGCCTGCCGCGGTGAACCCGTTCGAGCGTGGCGCCCTGGGCGCGGTCAAGCACTGGACGATCCGCACCCTGATCGACAGCCCCGCGCTGATGTGCGTCCTGGTGTTGGCCGGTGAGGAGATCCCCGACCTGTTCCAGAAGATCGAGGCCGAGCATCCCGAGACCGATCCGTTCCTTCGCCGGGTCAGCCGCTACCACCGGCACGAGGAGGCCCGGCACCTCGCCTTCGCCAGAGCGGTGTTGCCCGATCTCTGGGCCCGGGCCTCGTGGTTCGAGCGGGCCCGTATCCGGTGGCAGGCGCCGGTGATCATCGAGTGCATGTTCGACAGCCTGGTGCACCCCGGCGTCTACCGGGCGGTGGGCCTGCCGCCGTGGCGCACGTGGTGGGCGGTGAAGCAGACCCCGCAGCGACAGGCCTTGCGCTTCGAAGCGACCCGACCGGTGCTGGCCGCCCTGGTCGACGCCGGAGCCTTCCGCCCCGCGCGGATCCCCCGCCTCTGGCGACGGCTCACCGGCCGGCGCTAGAGCCGGACCCTCAGTCGACCCGATCGTCGTAGTCACCGACCAGCTCGCGCAGCGCAGCCATCTCCGCGGCCAGCGCCGCCCTCCCCCTCCGGTTGGCGCGGACCCAGGTGCGGGGCTTCTTGGCCTCGAAGGTCTTCTTCACGTCGATGTAGCCGGCCTCCTCGAGCACGGTGAGGTGGCGGGACAGGTTTCCGTCGGTGAGGCCCAACGAGTTGCGCAGGAAGGTGAAATCCGCCCGATCGGCCTCCTGGAGCACGGCGAGGATCCCCAGCCTCACCCGCTGGTGCACGACATCGTCGAGGCGTCGGGCGGGATGTGCTGTGGCGTCGGTCACGACGAGTGGCGGGCGGCGACACCGACGGCCAGGGTGACAGCGCCGGTAATCGCGGCCGTGACCGCTCCGGGTCGACTGAGGTCGGCCGCCAGCGCGACCAGGGGGACGGCAGCCAGCATGGCGGCCAGGACGGCGAGGACCGCACTTCGATCGAGCCAGGCGAACACCAGGTAGGCAGCGGCGACAGCGAAGGCCGACACCACATCCTGGAGGTCACCCGTCGTGACGGCAGGCAGGAGGAACGCCGCGCCCAGGAGGCCGATCGCAGTGGCGACGTAGAGGCCTCCCGACCGCCCGGCGCCCACGTGCCGTTCGGATCGGCGGTAGTGCCAGGCGACGGCCGCACCGCCCAATGGCCCGGCCACGGCCCAGAACACCGCGACAGCGGGCCCGTCGTCGAGGAAGGCGACCGGGACACTGGCCAGCGTGAGAGCACCGAAGAGGACGAGGGGGAACCAGAAGGCCTGCACGGCCCGTCTGGTGCGGGCCTGAACGTCTTCGAGGTGGCGGAGGACCTCGACGGCCTCCTGTGGACTGGGTGCAGGTGCGTCGCTCATGAAACTACTACTTTGTCATACAGAGTACTTTGTAGCAAGAGATTTCTGGGCGGCGACCGAGGTTCGGCTCCCTCCGTTCCCGCGACCCCTCCCCGGCGTGAGAGTGTGTCCGCCGTGCGCGTTGGGATCCTCGGAGGAACAGGACCGGCAGGCCGGGCCCTGGCGGTCCGGTTGGCGTCGGTCGGCCTCGACGTGGTCATCGGTTCCCGCTCGGCGGAGCGGGCGGCGGCCGTGTGTGACGAGCTCAGGGAGAAATGGCCCGACGACAAGCTGTGGCTGGAGCCGGGCGACAACGCCACCGCGGCCGACGCCCAGATAGCCGTCGTGGCCACGCCGTGGGATGCCGCCGCGTCCATCGCCGAGTCGGTGGGCGACCACCTGGCGGACAAGGTGGTGATCTCCATGGCCAACGCCCTGGAGAACCGCGACGGCGAGCTACGGGCGGTGACCCCGCCCGGCGGGTCGGTGGCCGTCAGCGTGCAGGAGGCGGTACCCGATGCGAGGGTGGCGGCCGCCTTCCACCACGTGCCCGCTCGCAGCCTGGCCGACATCCGCACCCCGATCCGCGGCGATGTCATCGTGTGCTCCGACCACCAGTCGGCCTTCGACGCCACCGCCGAGCTCGTGGCCATGATTCCCGACCTGCGCCCTCTGCACGGTGGGACCCTCGCCGGCGCCGGACCCGTCGAGGCCTTCACCGCCGTGCTCCTCGGAGTCAATCGTCGGTACAAGGCCCGGGCGGTGATGCGTCTCACCGGCATCCCCGAATGACCGGGTGACGATGCGGCTCTACGACACCGCCCGGCAGGCGGTGGTCGACTTCCGGCCCGGTCCGGTGGTCACCCTGTACACCTGCGGCATCACCCCGTACGACGCGACCCACGCCGGCCATGCCGCCACCTACGTGCTCTACGACGTCTTCCAGCGGCGGCTGCGCGACCTCGGTCACCAGACCCGGTGCGTGCGCAACGTCACCGATGTCGACGACGACATCCTGCGCCGGGCCCGCCAGCTGGGCGTCGACTACCTCGAGCTGGCGGCCGAGGAGACGGCCCGCTTCCAAGCCGACATGCGGGCGCTCAACGTGCTCCCGGCCCACAGCGAGCCGACCGCCACGTCGGCCATCCAGGACATCGTCGGGTTCATCGCCACCGTCGTCGAGCGGGGTCACGCCTACCGCTCCGGCGGCGCCGTGTACTTCAGCGTGTCGAGCTCCGAGCGCTTCGGGCAGGTGAGCCACCTGGACCGGGACGCCATGATCGCCCTGGCCACCGCGCACGGCGGCAAACCCGACGACCCGGCCAAGCGCGATCCCCTCGACTTCGTGCTGTGGCAGCGGTCGGCCTCCGACGAGCCGTCGTGGGAGTCACCCTGGGGTCCCGGGCGGCCGGGCTGGCACGTCGAGTGCTCCACCCTGGCCCTGCGGGAGCTGGGTACCACGATCGACGTCCACGGCGGAGGGACCGACCTCGTCTTCCCCCACCACGAGTGCGAGGCGGCGCAGTCCGAGGCGGCCACGGGCGAGCCCTTCGTGCGTCACTGGCTGCACGCGCCCATGGTGCGCTACCAGGGCGAGAAGATGTCGAAGTCGCTCGGCAACCTGGTGTTCGTGAGCGAGCTGCTCAAGGAATGGGATCCGATGGCGGTGCGCCTGGCGCTGCTCGACCACTCGTGGCGCCACCCCTGGGAGTGGAACGACGACCTGCTGGCGACGGCGGCCGAGCGCCTGGCCCGCTGGCAGTCGGCGACCGCCGGTAGCGGCACGTCCGGCATCGAAGCCGTCCGCGCCGCCCTCGACGACGACCTCGACCTGGAGACGGCGGTGGCCGCCGTCGACGAGGCCGTCGCCGGGGGAGAGGCGGCGACCCAGGCCGCTGCCCTTCTCGGCGTCGCCTTGTAGCGGCACCGGCCGGTCAGGGCGTGCGGGTGCCCGCCGCCTCCAGTGCCGCATGCACCCGCTCGTCGAGTATGCGCTGGTTGCGTCGCCGGATCCGCGTGATCAACAGGGCAATGGCGATCAGGCCGCCCAGGAACACAAGTGACGCCCACGGGATGGCCAGCGTCGAAGCCGACCTGGAGACCTCGGCGGGAGGGGGCGCCAGTACCTCACCCTCGGTCGCGGAGAACGGTCGAAGGGTGAGGGACACGGAAAGACGACCTGCGGGGTACACGTCCACGCTCGCAGGGATCTCCAGCGAGTCGCCCGGTAGCAGTTCAGGCATGTCGGGCAACGTGACCGTCGTGCCGCCGAGGCCCAGCACCCCCCGCACCTCGACCTCCGGCCTGGCCTTGAGGCGAATGTTGCCCGTGTTCTTCACCCCGTAGGTCAACCGGACGGTGCCGCGACCAATCGGGTTCCATCCGCCCGAGAAGGTGGCGTCGAGGCCGGTGAGCTCCAGCGCGGCGTTGATCGGCCCGTCGACACGCAGGGACACGCGCGAGCCGAGCCGCCGGTCGAGGCGGACCGGATCTCTCCCCTCACCGACGGCCGTGCTGCGGACCGATGTCACCACCCCACCGCTGTGGTCGCCGGGGGTTGCGTTCGCAGGGATCTGGACGGTGAACGGGACGTCGACGAACCCGTTGCCGGGGACGACGACCGTGCTCGCGCTCATGGCGATCCACGTGCCCACGTCGCGGGAGGCCTGGTCCTCGGTCAGTAGGTCGAGCGAGCCGTTGCGCGTCGTGAAGGCGTCGCGCGCGTAGACCCTCAGCTCGACGGGGTCGGCGACGAAGTTGCGGACCCGGAGGCTGTCGCGGATCTCCGTGCCGGGCCGGGCGGTGAACGAGAAGTTGGGCCGGTCCGGCCTGTCGGGCACCGGCGTCGGCTTGACCGACCAGGTCGTGGTCCCTGGCGCCTCCTGGGCCGTCACCGGGCCCGGAGACGCCACCGCGCTCGCGCCCAGTACGAGGGCGAGCGCCGGTGTGCGCCACGTGAAGGTCATGCTGGGAAGCGAACCACGGCGTCGATCGGAAACCGCCTCAGGTGAGAGCGGTCACCGTCAAGGTGGTCGTGTAGGTGCCGTTCGGCGTATCGGTCGGGAGGCGCAGGTCGAGGTCGGCTCCGAGCGTGCCGCTCCCCGTCGGATGACCCGCCGTCGCCGACGCCAGCACCGACGCGTCCTTCAGGCCGTTTCCGCTGGTGATGCCCGAGGGAACGGGAGGGCCGGCGACCGCCCCGGCGCCCGCGGACACGATCTTCGGGGTCCAGCCGAGGTACTTGCCGGACACACCGCCGGTGAAGTCACCGACCTGCCCGGAGACCGACCAGGTGGGCCCGCCGGAACGGGTGTCGCTGACGATGATGGGGTCGATCTCACCGGTGGAGTGGAGATAGGTACCGGCGTTCACGGCGTCGGAGAGGACGACGGCGCGGTCACCGTCGATTGTCATGGCGAACTCGCCGGCGCCGAGGTTCACCGTGGCGGTGATCGACTGCTGGGTCGGTCCCGGCGGCAGCGTCGTCGTGGTCGTCGACGTGGTCGTGGTGGTCGTCACCGGGGCACCGGCGGCAACGGTTCGAGCCAGGCCGCCGGCCACGACGCCGCCCCCAGTCACTGCGGCGTCGGGGATCCAGCGAACAAGCTCTCCCGATGCGTAGGTCTGCTCGACGATGAAACCCTCGGTGCCGTTGATGCCGTTGTAGGTCGTCTGGACGGCCGGCGACGGGGTGGTGACCGTGAACTGGAACCACTGGGCGCTGTCGAGCGCGGTTGCCGGTGCGACGACCTGTGGCCCGGTCCAGTGCAGCACCGTGTGCCCGGCGGCCGTCTCGACCGCACAGGTCCAGGTGCCGACGACGGCGTTCGGTTGGTTGGTGTTGTTGGTGGTCGCGTCGTTCTTGTTGGTCTTGGCCGCACCGCACGTGGCGTTGGTCCACCCTGCGGGGATGATCGCCTTCACGTCGACGGTGGTGTCGTCGGAGCCGTTGAACAGATCGGTCTGCTCGAACGGCACCCGCAGGTACAACGTCGGCGTGGTGTTGGCGCCGTAGGGAGGTGTCGAACCGACCGCCCCCGTGCCGCCGGCGGTGTTGGGGGAGAAGCCGAACGACGCCGCAGCCCCGAAGCTGGCGTGCCCGAACGCGGGGGCGGCGACGGCCAGGACGAGCCCGACCACCAGTCCGCCCACCTTCAGCCTCGTGGCCGTCCTCGCACCATCGACGCCGTGGCCGGGCGTGCGACGACGTCGGCTTCCGTTCCCCATCCCATTCCCTCCCGCACTCGTTGAACTCGGCTGATAGTGAGGGATGGCACCGGGAAAGTTCCCAAAGAACATGGGAGAAGCCTCATCCTTTCTCCGAATCGGGCGGGAACTCTCGCCGCTCTTCGACCCACTAAGGCTCTCGTGACCGCGAAGACGACACGGCGTTTGGGAAGGGCGGCGGCGTCAGGGATATCCCTGGCCCTGCTCCTCCTCGGGGCCGCGCCGGCATGGGGTCACGCCGTCTTCCCGACGAAGGTGTATCCCTCGGACTCCGACCAGCGGATCGTGCTCGACGTCGCCCACGAACGGGGCCCGGACGACTTCAACGTCGCCGTCGACGTGGCCATGCCGGCGGGATGGAACGCAACCGCCTGCGAGGCGGCTGCACCCTGGCAGTGCCGAATCGACGCCGGCAACCCGAAGGTGGTGCGCTTCAGCAAGGACGCCGCCGCCGGCCCGACGGCCAACGACGAGACTTTCGTCTTCACCGCCCGTACCGGTCCGCCGGGCAACCACTCCTTCCCGACGAACCAGACCTACAACACCGGCGAGCGGATCGCCTGGGCGGGCCCGGTGGGCTCGAACGAGCCGGCGCCGGTGCTGAAGACCGAGGCGGGGGCCCCCTCCCCGAGCACGACGTCACCGGAGACGCCGGCGCAGGGACTGACCTCGGACGGGAGCACCGCGCCGGTCACCCCGGGAGGGCCGGGCGCAACCAGCCCGGGAGCGGGCTTCGACAGTGCGGGCGACGCGGCGGCCAACGCGTCCCAGAAGCCGGCGTCGACGGGGGCCATGATCACGAGGAATGTCGGCGTCGCGCTCGCCCTCATCGGACTCGGCTCCCTTCTCTGGGCGAGTTCCCGGCGCCGCCAGCGAAGTGTCCCGTCGCCCTCCCGGCCACGTCGCTGACGCGACATCCGCCGGCGTGAGATCGAGTACGACAACACGCGGGGCCAGGGCGGCGGCGTTGGGGCTGTCGCTGGCCGTCGTCGCCGGTGCTGCGCCGGCATGGGGTCACGCCATCTTTCCCACCAAGGTGTATCCCTCGGACTCCGACCAGCGGATCGTCCTCGACGTCGCCCACGAACGGGGCCCGGACGACTTCAACGTCGCCGTCGACGTGGCCATGCCGGCGAACTGGAACGCGGCGGCGTGCGAAGCGGCCGCACCCTGGCAGTGCCGCATCGATGCCGGCGACCCGCAGGTGGTGCGCTTCAGCAAGGACGCCGCCGCCGGCCCGACCGCCGGCGACGAGACCTTCGTCTTCACCGCCCGTACCGGCCCGCCGGGCCCCTACTCCTTCCCGACGAACCAGACCTACAACACCGGCGAGCGGATCGCCTGGGTGGGCCCGGTGGGATCGCGTGAGCCGGCACCGG
>CAYTTL010000020.1:11317-19731 GCA_964440725.1 uncultured Acidimicrobiales bacterium
GGCCGGAGCGCCGTCGCCGACCACCACCGCACCGCCGGGAGCGGCGCCGGGGCGGCACGCCGAGGGGATCTCCGTGCGGGTCGCGGGCGCTTCCGGCACTCCCGGCACCACCGCCGCACCGGATGCCACCGCCGCAGTAGGCGATGTCAGCGGCGCCGGCGATTCAGCAGCCGCCTCCGGCGGGCGCAAGCCGGCATTCACCGGGGCGACGCTCATGGGGCCCATCGCCGTGGCACTGGCGCTCGTCGGCGTCGGGGCTCTGTTGTGGGCAGGTGCCCGCCGTCGCCGGCCGGGCGTTCAGCCGCCGACGGGGTCGCGCCGCTGAGGCGGCGGTACCTCGAGCCCCTGGACCGCCCTCACCAGTTCGGCGCGAGCCCGCGCCACCCGTGACCGGATGGTGCCGACGGGACACTCACACGCCTCCGCCGCCTCCTCATAGGAGAACCCGAGCACCTGGGTCAGGACGAAGGCGGCGCGCCGGTCCTTGTCCAGTGCCGCAACCAGTTGATCGAGCTCGACCGATCCGGACGGCGCGGGCTCGATCGCCGATTCCCGAACGACCACGCGTTGGAGCAGCCGTCGATACCGCACGGCGCGCCCGACGCTCTCGGCACATGTCCGCCGGGCGATCGTCAGCAGCCAGGTTCGAACACTCGATTCACCCCGGAAGGAGGCCAGCGCGGGAATCGCCCGGATGAAGACCTCCTGGGTGAGGTCGTCGGCGTCGCCACGCGACCCGAAATGGGCGCAGTAGCGCCACACGTCAGGCTGGGATCGACGGACGAGGATCGTGAGGGCGACCCGATCGCCGTCGCGCGCCGCCAAGGCCACCTGCGTCAAATCATCCACCGCTCAAGAGTGTGCCAGCCGGAAAAGCCGTTGGCGAGAGAGTGCGGCCCGACCGCCGATCGGCGACACTACCTGCAGAGGCGCCGACCCGATCTGGCGGGAACTTAGAGTGGCCACGAACGCACTAGGAGGAGTATGACCTGCGAATCCTTCCGCGAGGCGATGTCGGCACGAATCGACGGTGAGGCGGCTGACCTCCCCGACCTGTTCATCGACGATCATCTGGGCGCCTGTGCCGCCTGTCGCGAGTGGGTGGCGGTGGCCGACGATCTCGTTCTCGCCGCCCGAGCCGGTGGGGCGCGGCCGGTGCCCGACCTGTCCGCCGCCATCCTCGCCAGGGTCCCCCGACCCCGATCGGCGGCCGACCGATCGAAGCGCCCGGTGCGCTGGGCGCTGGCGGCGATCGCCGTCACCGAGCTGGTCCTCACCGTCCCGTCGCTGGTGTTCGGTGGCCACCCCGGTGGTCACGTCCACATGGCCCACGAAGTCGGTTCCTGGGACGTCGCCCTGGCCGTGGGGTTCCTGGTCGCCGCCCTGCGCCCGGCGAGGGCGTGGGGCATGCTCCCGCTCGTCGCCGCCATCGTCGGCTGCCTGCTGGTGACCACCGGCCTCGATGTCGCCGACGGCAACGTCGTCCACCCCCGCATGACCAGCCATGCCCTCCAGGTCGCCGGGCTGGCGGCGCTGTGGATGCTCGCGTCCCGGCCGATGATGCGCCGGTCACCCCTCCTCCAGACGGCATGAGGCGCCTCGGCCTCGGCCTCGCCGTCGCCGTCGCCATCGTCCTCCTCACGGCGGCGCCGGCGTCCGCCCATGCCGATCTGTCGTCGAGCGAGCCGGCCAGCGGGGCCGTCCTCGCCCAGCCTCCGCCCGAGATCAAGCTGTCGTTCACCGAGGGGGTCGATGTCTCGCTCGGTTCGGTGAAGGTCTTCGACGGCGAGGGGAAGGAGGTGGAGTCGGGCGAAGCCACGCAGCCTGACGGGCGCAGCGACGTCGTGTCCGTCCCCCTTCCCGACCTCGGCGACGGGACATACGTCGCGACCTGGCGGGTCCTCTCGGGCGACTCGCACCCGATCCACGGCGCCTTCACGTTCGTCGTGGGTAGCGGCGCAGCTGCGACGGCCGACCCTCACACGGTCGGCGGCCCGCCGGCCGGCCCTGACCCTCAGGCGCTCGCCCGCGGTCTCATCGAGGCTGATTCGGGCAGCAGTGAGGTGGGCGTCGTCTACGGAGCCGTCCGCTTCGCCTCGTACGCATCCCTCGTCGTCCTCATCGGGGGAGTCGCCTTCCTGCTCAGCGTCTGGCGGTCGGGGAGGTCGCTGGCCGGCGTGCGACGTCTCCTCGGCGGAGCCTGGGTGCTCAGCATCCTCCTGACGGTCGCGGGGATCGCTCTGCAGGGCGTCTACGCCAGTGGGCTCCCCCTCGCCGACGCCTTCCGATGGTCGGTGATCGAGGGCGTGCTCGACACGAGGTTCGGCAACGCCTGGCTGGCCCGGCTGGCGCTCCTGGTCCTCGCCGGCCCGCTGCTTCTCCGGGTGATGCGCGGCGAGCGTCCGCCCCCGGCATGGACCATGGTGGCGCTCGCCGTCATCGGAGCGGGGATCGTCTCGACGGGTGGCATCGCCGGCCACCCCGGTACCGACTCTCCCGCCGCCCTCACCGTCGGCGTCGACGCCGCCCACTTCGCCGCCGTGAGCTTCTGGCTCGGCGGGCTCCTCCTTCTCTGTCTCGTCGTGCTGCGTCGCAAGGAGCCGGAGGGCGCCGTCGAGGCCGTCTCCCGCTACTCCCCGCTGGCCTTCGCCGCCGTGGTGATGATCGTCGCCACGGGTGCGTTCCAGGGCTGGTGGCAGGTGCGCTCGCTCGGCTCCGTCACCGATACGACCTACGGGCGGTTGCTGCTCACCAAGGCCACCCTCTTCACCGGGATCATGGGTCTGGCCTACCTCAGTCGCGCCTGGGTGCGGCGCCGTGCGACCGTGCCGGCAACCGCCCTCGCCGTGGCCGGACCGGGGGCGATGCGGGCCTCGACCCCGGGAATCCGCAGTCTGCGCCGCTCGGTGGCCGGGGAGGCCGTCATCGCCGTGGCCGTCCTCGCCGTCACCGCCGTGCTGGTCAACACCGTCCCCGCCCGCACCGCGGCCAAGGCCACCGACGCCGTCGATGCCCGCGACGCCTTCACCGGGCCGTTCTCCACCCAGCTGCACACCGCCAAGGTCCGCATCGACGTCGGGCTCGACCCCGCCGCGGCGGGGCCGAACGAGCTCCACATCTACACGCTCACCCACGGCGGGGAGGCGACCGATGTGGAGGAGGTCAAGGCCAGCCTCACCCTGCCCGACCGGGGCATCGGCCCGTTGCTGATCCCCCTGCAGCGGGTGGGGCCCGGTCACCTCGCCGCCTACCAGTTCCAGATCCCCTTGGCCGGTACCTGGCTGATGGAGGTCACCGCCCGTACGAGTGAGTTCGAACAGTCGAAGGCCACCACACCGATCCCGATCCGTTGACCAAGGAGATGCACCAGTGAAACGATCCACCCGAATCCTGACCGCGGCGATCGGCGCCATCGCCGCCGGTGCGATGCTCGCACCCGCGGCCGGGGCGCACGTGACGGTGAATCCCAGCGAGGCGACGAAGGGCGGCTTCAGCAAGCTCACGTTCCGGGTTCCCAACGAACGGCCCACCGCCGGCACGACCCAGGTCGAGGTGAGCATGCCCCCTGAGCACCCCCTCCGGTCGGTGAGCGTAAAGCCGACCCAGGGCTGGGAGTACCAGGCGGTGAAGACGCCGCTGGCCACGCCGATCACCAGCGAGTCGGGCCAGCAGACGACCGAGACCGTCACCAAGATCACCTGGTCGGGCGGGCTCATCAGGCCGGGGGGGTTCGCCGAGTTCGAGGTCTCGGTCGGACCGCTTCCCGAGAACGTCGACGAGATCGTCTTCCCGGCGCTGCAGACCTACGAGGGCGGCGAGGTGGTGCGCTGGATCGACCTCCCCACGCCCGGTGGCGCCGAGCCCGAGCGCCCCGCGCCCGTCCTGGAGCTCGTCGCCGGTGACGAGGAGACCACGGTCACCACGACCGCCGACGGCAGCCCTGGTGCCGACGCCCCCATCTCCGCCTCCAACGTCGCGTCCAAGACCGACGTCGACGACGCCAACCGGACGGGCGTCATCGGCATCGTCATCGGCGTCATCGGCCTGCTGGCCGCCGGGGTGGCCATCGCCATGGCCCGCAAGAAGGCCTCCGCCGCCACCTAGCGCGGGCCGGGCCGGGTCGCGGGTCGGGTTGATCCCGATCGCGACCCGGCCGCGGTATGGTCGGCGGATGACTGCGACCAAGTCGCACCTGCGTTGCCGAGGCTGACCCGGACCGGGGGGGCCCTGGTCGTGGCCGCGGCCGTACTTGCCGGCTGTTCCAGCGACCGCTCGGCGACCGCCGGCGGGGAGGCGGACACCGGATCGGCGGCGGCCATTCGCAACGTCGCCGAGTTCCGCTGCCCCGACGATCCCACCGGGGCGGGCGCTGCCGTCGCACCCGTCCCCGCCGGCCGGCGGCTCCGAGTGGTGACGACCGTCGCTCCCATCACGTCGATCGTGGCCAACGTGGCCGGCGACCGGGCCGAGGTGCGCGGTGTGGTGCCCGAGGGCTCCGACAGCCACACCTTCGAGCCCAAGCCCAGCGTGGCCGAGCTGTTCGGCACCGCCGACGTGGTGTTCGCCAACGGCCTGTCGCTGGAGGCGCCCACGGTGGAGCTGGCCCGCCAGAACCTCGCTCCCGGCGCCCAGGTGGTCGAGCTGGGTTCGGTGACCCTCCGTCCCGACCAGTACATCTACGACGTCTCCTTCCCCCGCGACGGCGGCCTGCCCAATCCCCACGTGTGGACCAGTCCCCCCATGGCCCGCTGCTACGCCACGATCGCCGCCGGCGTGCTCGCCCGGGCCGACCCCGGCAACGCCGCCTACTACCGGGGAAACGCCGAGGCCTTCGGCGCCAGGATCGACGACCTCGATCGGCGGTTCCGGGCGGCGTCTGACACGGTCGCCCCGGAGAACCGCGCCCTGCTCACCTACCACGACGCCTTCGCCTACTTCGCCGCCCACTACGGGTGGCGGGTCATCGGCGCCATCCAGGTCTCGAGCTTCGAGGAGCCCAGTCCCCGAGAGGTGGCCCGCCTCGTCGCCCAGGTGGAGGAGGAGGGGGTTCCCGCCATCTTCGGCTCGGAGGTGTTCCCGAGCCCGGTGCTCGCCCAGATCGGCGAGGAGACCGGCGTGAGGTACGTCGACGACCTGCGCGACGACGACCTCCCCGGTGTCCCCGGTGAGCCCGACCACTCCTATCTCGGCCTGATGAAGGCCGACTTCGTGACCATGGTGTCCAACCTCGGCGGCGACCCGTCAGGGCTGACGAACTTCGACACCGGCGGCGTCGCCCCCGACGTGGCGGAGTACCCGCAGTGACGGCCATCGAGGAGCCCCTTCTACGTCTCGAAGGCGTCTCCCACACGTTCGGCGAGCAGCCGGTGCTGCTCGACGTCGACCTCGACATCCGCGGGTCCGACGTGCTCGGCATCGTCGGCCCGTCGGGATCGGGGAAGACCACCCTGCTGCGGATCCTGCTCGGGGCCCTCGCGCCCACCTCGGGGCGGGTAGAGCGCCGCCCCGGCCTGCGGGCCGGCTACGTCCCCCAGGTCGAGACGGTCAACTGGCAGTTCCCCGTCACCGTCGCCGAGGTCGTGCTCATGGCCCGCACCGACGGCCGGCGGTGGCCGTGGCCCAGCGGCGACGAGCGCCGCGAGGTCGCGGCGATACTCGATCGCCTCGGCCTCGGGGGACTGGGCCACCGTCACATCCGCGAGCTGTCGGGAGGACAGCAGCAACGGGTCTTCATCGCCCGCGCCCTGCTCGGTCAGCCCGACGTCCTGTTCCTCGACGAGCCCACTTCGGGCGTCGACGTGCGGACCCGCCACGAGGTGCTCCACCTGCTCGGTGAGCTCCACCACGACGGCCTGGCCATCGTGCTCAGCACCCACGACCTCAACGGCATCGCCGCCCACCTGCCGAGGCTCCTCTGCCTCAACGTCACCGTGGCGGGGATCGGCCACCCCCGCGACGTGCTCACCCCGGCCGTCCTCGAGCGGGTCTACGGGGCGCCGATGGACGTGCTGGAGCACGCGGGGATGCCGCTGGTCGTCGACCGGGCCGGAGGCGACGTCGTCGACATGCGGAGGCGGGCCTGATGGACGTGCTGGTGGAGCCCTTCCAGCTGGCGTTCCTCCGCCACGCCCTCGTGGTGTGCACGGTGGCCGGTGCCCTCTGCGGCCTCCTCGGGGTGTTCGTGACCCTCCGCGGCATGAGCTACATCGGCCACGGGCTCAGCCACGCCATCTTCGGCGGCGCGGCGATCTGCGCGGCGCTGTCGGTGAACTACTTCGTGGGCGCCGGCCTGTGGGGGCTGGCCTCGGCCCTGGCGATCGGGCGGGTCACCCAGCGCCGCATCATCGGCTCCGACGCGGCCATCGGGGTGATCACGACCGCCAGCTTCGCCTTCGGGATCGCCCTTCTCGGCCTCTACAGCAGGGTCCGCCAGAGCATCGAGGCCACCGTCTTCGGCAGCGTGCTCGGAGTCTCCGCCGGTGACGTGTGGGTGGTGATCGGCGTGTCGCTGTTCACCGCCGCCGCCGTGGTGGTCATGTACCGCAAGCTCCTGTTCACCACCTTCGACCCCGAGGTGGCCGACGTGTCGGGGGTCAACACCGCCCGGGTCGACGCCCTGCTCATGCTCCTGCTCAGTGTCGCCATCCTGGCGTCGATGAAGGTGCTCGGTGTCACCCTGATCGCCGCCGCCATCGTGGTGCCGGCGGTGATCGCCCGCATGCTCACCAACAGCTTCGCCACCATGCTGTGGCTGTCGAGCGTGATCGGCGGACTGTGCGGGCTGGTCGGGATGTACCTCAGCTACCACCTCGACGTGTCATCGGGCGCCACGATCGTGCTCGTGGGCTTCGCCGCCTTCGTCGTCGTCTTCGCCGCCACTGGGAGCATTGCCCGCTGGCCGGTTGTGCCGGCCCGCCCGGTGAAGCCGGTCAGCTCCTCCTAGAGCCCGTTCTGGTGTGCGAAACCGCGGGGGAACCGTCGCGATTCGCACACCAGAACGCCGCGGGTCGGCCGCCGGCCCGCTACCAGGGCTTGGCCCGGCACCGGACGCAGCAACGCTCGGTATTCACGAAGCGGCCACCGAGCTGGATCTGACGGCCGCCCTGGAAGTCGTGCCGGCCGAACCGGCACTGGATGCGGTGCCACAGGTCGGAGGGGTGCAGGTCGCTGTCGGCCCACCAGGTTCTGAACCGGTCCCATGTGCTCGGTTCGGGGTGCGGGGCCACCCCTCGCCGACGCGCCGCGACGGCCGACGACGCCCGGCTGGGAGGCGGCACCGCGCCCCGCTGGATGAGGTCGAGATCGTGGGCGACGCCGAACCGGGATGGTGCACCGCCGATCGGTCGGACCGGCCTGATGGCGCCGGGAGGTTGTGGGGCCGGCTCGGGCCAGGTGCCGGGCCGAATGTCGGGGAGCTCTGCCATGATCCGCCTCCTCCCGGCCGACGCAGGGTATGGAGTGACGTCGGGCGTCGGGGCCGGACTCTCACCGTGACACCATCGCCCGGGCTTCGCAATGGATGATCTGCGCACCTAGCGGGCGGTCTCCAGTACGACCCGGGCTCAGGTGGGGGCGCGGCGCAGGGAGCGGATGAGCTGGTGGTCGGCGGTGAACAGGCGACCGACGGTGAGCCGGCCGGCCACCAGGGCGGCGAAGGCGTTGCCCGCCAGGAGCATGTACATGACCACCAGCTGGAGGCGGATGGCCGCCCCGGGGGAGGCGCCGGCGAGGAGCATGCCCGTCATGGCCCCGGGCAGGGCCACCAGGCCCACCACCTTGGTGTTGTCGATCGACGGCAGCATTCCCGTGCGCAGGGCCGAGCGGTGCCACGGGCCGGCCGCCTCGGTGGCCGTCTGGCCCAGGCTCAGGCGGGCCTCCACCTCCCGGCGGTGGGAGGCCAGATCGTCGCGCAGCCGGGTCATCACCAGGGAGGTGGTGTTCATGGCGTTGGCGATGATCATCGATCCGAGAGGGATGACGGCGCGGGGCACGGCGGGGATGATGCGCAGCACGAGCAGGAGCCCGATGGTGCCGGCGGAGGCCACCGCCAGGGCGGCGGCGGCGATCCATCGGGCGCGCGGCACCCGTCGGGCGCGCGACCCCGAGGTGAGGGTGGCGGCGACGATCATCACGGCGATGACCACGGGGGTGAGGCCGCCATGGCCGCTGAACACGAACTCGAGGACGAACCCCACCGCCAGCAACTGGGCGAACGACCGCACCGTGGCCACCACGATGTCGGCCTCGAGGTCGGCCCGTCGCACCATCGACACCACGCCCGCCACCGCCACCAGGCACAGGGCCAGGGCCACATGGCCGATGGTGACCTGGCCGCTGAGGTCGGTCATGTCGGGTCGTCGCGGGGTGCCGGGCCCGAGCGGCCCTCTGAGCGGGGTGCCGGGCCCGAGCGGCCC
>CAYTTL010000021.1:0-965 GCA_964440725.1 uncultured Acidimicrobiales bacterium
CCCGGCGCCGGGCCCCCTTCGCGATCTCAGCTGGTGGTGGATCTCCTGGATCTCGCCACCAGGACGAGGCCTGAGGCCAGCGACAACGTGGCCAGCCTGAGCAGGGCGCCGATCTCCGCCCCCGTGGTCGGGATACCGCCGGTGTCGTCCGTGGACTCGAAGAAGGCGTTGGCATCGTCCTCGAGCGCAGCGAGATCGTCCTGTGCGGCCTGGTCGGCTGCGGCGTCCGCTTCCGCGTCGAACTGCTCTTCGGGGATCTCGTCGGCTGTCCCGGTGATCTCGGGATCCTGTTCGGCACCCAAGGGGCTTCTACCGCCGCGCTGGGCGAGGATGGGTGCCACGGCGGCGTTGCCTCGGACGTCGGAGACGACGAGATGGTGCGCGCCGAGCGCGGCATCGGCCGGGATCCTGATGTTGGCCTGGTAGCGACCGGCAGGATCGGCGGTGATGGAGCCCAGCATCCTCGGCACGCTGCAGAGCGTCACCGTCAGCTGCTCACCGGCATCGAAACCGTTGCCCTGCAGCGCCAGCTCCTGACCCGGAGCGGCGACCGTCGAGCTGACGCTCACCGTGCCGGCGGCGGGGGGCTCGCCGACGACGTCGCACACCGATCCCGCAGGTCCCGACGGCTCAGGGACGGCGTCGCCCGGAGCAGGCGTCGGCGCGCCACCGGCTGCGGCGGCGCCGGCCGGAACGGCGCCGGCGGGAACGGCGGCGCCCTCGGCGCTGTCGATCCGGTCGACACGGTTGCGAGCGGAGTTGGCGACGAAGACGATGCCCGCCCGGTCGACGGCCACGTCCAGTGGCCCCGGTGGTGGCGTCACTGTCGGCGCCACCGCGCTCTCCGGCGCCCCGCTTGCCGGCGGCGCCGCATCTGAGGGTTCCAGCTCGGTTCCCCCGAGCATGGTGGTGAGCCCGCCGTGGGCTCCGTGGACCCGGCGGATGCCGTGGTTGGCGGTGTCGGC
>CAYTTL010000021.1:1065-12895 GCA_964440725.1 uncultured Acidimicrobiales bacterium
GATCACCACGTTGCCCGAGCCGTCGACGGCCACGCCGGCGGGGCTGTCGAGCTGGCCCTTGACTGCCGGCCCGCCGTCGCCTCCGAATCCGGCGACGCCGGTCCCGGCGACGGTGGTGAGCACGCCGGTGGCCGCGTCGAGCCGGCGGATGCGGTGGTTGGCGGTGTCGGCGATCACCACGTTGCCCGAGCCGTCGACGGCCACGCCGGCGGGGCTGTCGAGCTGGGCCTCGACGGCAGGGCCGCCGTCACCGCCGAAACCGG
Organism: uncultured Acidimicrobiales bacterium; assembly: GCA_964440725.1. GTDB lineage: Bacteria > Actinomycetota > Acidimicrobiia > Acidimicrobiales > AC-14 > DATAQC01. The sequence goes on from CAYTTL010000021.1 coordinate 1,329, forward strand.
CGGTCCCCTCCCCGGCCACCGAGGTGATCACCGCTCCGGTGGTGACCGGTGCGGTGCCCCATGCCGAGGCGTGGAGCGCAGCCAGGGTCACGACGGCCATTGCGGCCAAGGCCACCGCCCGTCCCGCACGGGTGTGGCGAATGTCGTTGGAGGAGCGTCGGTTGCCCGGCATGCTTCCGCCTTCCCGGGGTCGTCACGCAGCTCCAGCCACGCCGGCCCCCACTAACGGCTGCCGCTGGGTGCGGCCTGTCGGCTTCGAGAACACCGCGAGCCTAGTCGTCAGGTCGCGGCGGGAATCCTCGGCATCGACTGCTCCAGCTCGGCGACGGGAGCGAACAGGTCGCCGTGCTCGGCCACCCGCTCGAGCACGGCATCGGCGTCGAAGACGACGGGGTCGGGGTCGCCGGTGGTGGCCACCCGCTCGACCTCCTCCCAGGTGAGAGGCGTGGACACCGTGGGCCTCTCCCGGGCGCGGAGGGAGTAGACGCACACCGTGGTCTTGGCGACGTCGTTCTGGCTCCAGTCGATGAAGACCTTGCCCTTCCGGAGGTCCTTGGCCATCTGCGACACGACCAGGTCGGGAAGTCGGGCCTCGAGCAATCTGGCCAGGGCGTGGGCGAACTGCTTGGTGTCGTCGAAGCTCACCGGGCTGTTGAGGGGGGCGTAGAGCTGGAGGCCCTTCGACCCCGAGGTCTTGGCCCAGCTGGCCAGCCCCGACTGGTCGAGTACCTCGCGAACGGCCAGTCCGACCTGGGCGCACTCCACCATGGCCGCCGGCGCCCCCGGGTCGAGGTCGAACACCAGCATGGTGGGCCGGGCGATCTCGTCGACATGGGCCAGCGAGGTGTGCAGTTCGAGCGACGCCAGGTTGGCCACCCACACCAGACCGGCCAGCTCGTTGATCAGGCAGTAGTTCACATCGGCCTTGTTGCGTTCGCTCCACACCGACACGGTGTCCACCCACGGGGGCCGGTGCTTGGGACAGTTCTTCTCGTAGAAGAACTGGGCGTCGACGCCGTTGGGGTAGCGCTTGAGGGTCAGGGCGCGGTGCTGCAGGTGGGGGAGGAGGACCGGCGCGACCCGGGAGTAGTAGTCGATGACCTGCCCCTTGGTGAACCCGGTGGCCGGGTAGAGCACCTTGTCCATGTTGGACACCTTCAGCTGGCGCCCCTCGACGGTGACCTCCACCGAGGACCCGGCAGGGCTCACTTCTTCTTCTTGTCGCCGCCGTCGTCCTTCACCGCGGCCAGGCTGGCCTCGAGGGCGGCCATCAGGTCGACGACCTTGGTGGGCTCCTCGGTGGCGTCCTCGATCACGACCTCCTGCCCGGAGGCCTTCTGCTCGATGAGGGCCAGGACCCGCTCGCGGTACTCGTCGTGGTACTTGTCGGGCTCGAAGTCCGACGACAGCGAGTCGATGAGCTGGCGGGCCATCTTCTGCTCCCGCTCGGACACCTCGACGTCGCGCGGCAGGTCGAGGTCGTCGTCGGGCACCACCTCGTCGGCGAAGAGCATGGTCTCGAGCACCAGGGCGTCGTCCTTGGGCCGGATGGCGGCCAGGTACTGCTTGGTGCGCAGCACGACGCGGGCGATGCCCACCTTGTTGGTCTCCCGCATCGCCTCGCGCAGCAGGGCGTAGGCCTTCGTGCCCCCCTTGTCGGGCACCAGGTAGTACGGCCGCTCGTAATAGACCGGGTCGATGGTGTCGAGGTCGACGAAGTCCTCGATGTCGATGGTCTTGGTGGCCTTGGGGTCGAGCGTCTCGAGCTCGTCGGAGGTGACGGTGACGTAGGTGTCGGGGCCCAGCTCGTACCCCTTGACGATGTCCTCGTACGGGACCTCCTCACCGGTGGCGGCAGAGACCCGCTTCTGCTTGACCCGGGAGTTGGACTTGGCGTCGAGCTGATGGAAGCGCACGTCCTTGGACGACACCGCGCTGAACAGCTTCACTGGCACGTTCACCAGTCCGAAGCTGATGGCGCCACTCCAGATGGGTCGGGGCATCGGCCACCTCCCTGGGTGTGCTCGAAGTTCAGAGGAATCGTAGATGCCCGCCCGGGCTGGACGTCACTCCTCCACGGGAGCGGCCCGGTGCTGAACCGGACCGGGTTCGAGCGCCGCCAGGGCTGCGACCACGGCCGCGCCGAGGGCGACGCCACCGACGACGTCGGTGGGGTAGTGCCAGTCGAGGCGGATGATTCCCACGCTCGTCACGAGGGGCAGCAGGGCGATGAGGGGAGACCAGCGAAGGGCGTCTCGCCATCCGTACCAGCGGTCGACCAGGACGATGGCGACGGCGGCCGCGGCCATCGCCGCCGTGGCGTGACCCGAGGGGAAGGCGAGGGCATCGCCGTGGTACCGGCCCACGGCGGGCTTGGCGACACCGTCGGTGAGGAGCACGGCGATCGGCACGGCCACGAGGCTCAGTCCCGCACCCCAGCGGTCGCGCCGCCGCCACGCGACCACCGCCATTCCCACCACCAGGCCGCCGGCGAGGGCCAGGGTGCCCCACCCGATGAGCCAGTTCACCAGGTGCTTGGTGCTCACGCCCCCGACCGAGTCGGCGACGCGCCGGGGAACCCCGAGGGAACCGATGACGTCCGTCGCGAACCGGTCGACCCGGAAGGGGTCGTCGGTTCCCCGAACCCGTACCGCCATCACCGCGACGACGGCGAACAGGCCGGCGGCGAGCACCGAGAGCTCGCCGCGATACAAGCCGTCGACCGCCCGGCTGCGGTCCACCGGTCGTCTCACGGGAACGAGCCTAGAGGTCGGCGCGGCGCGTCACACTCGCGGGGTGCACCGTGGACTGGACCTCGCCACCAGGATCGGTCTGGGGTTGCTCGGTATCCACCAGGCCCTCTACCGGGCGAGCGGGGGCCGGGTGGGCCACCGCCTGCTCGGTGTCCCGTGCCTGCTGCTGCGTACCACCGGTCGGCGCTCCGGCCGGGTCCGGACGGCCGCGCTGCTCTACGCCCGCGACGGCGGGGACTACGTGGTGGTGGCCTCTCTCGGCGGCGCCGATCGGGCGCCGGGATGGGTCCACAACCTGCGGGCCCGGCCGCAGGTGGAGGTGCAGGTCGGCAGGCGCCGGTTCCCGGCGGTGGCTCGGGTCGTCGACCGGGAGGACCCCGACCACGCCCGGCTCTGGCGGTTGGTGCACGAGGTCAGTGGCGGGCGGTACGACCGGTACCAGGCCAGGACCACCCGCCCCATCCCCGTCGTGCGGCTGGTCCCCGGCGCGCCATGACGTCGGCGGCGGCATCGCCCGCTACGTTGGCGACGATGACGTCAGCGGAGGCGGTGGTGAACGCCTATGCGTGGTTCGAGGTCAACAGCGGTTGGGCGCCGCCCGACACCGAGACGCTCGACGACTGGCTGGGCGACGGCGTCTGCCGGTGTCCCGACGAGTGCCTGGTGGCACCGGAGGGCTGGTGCGAGCACGGCCTGGCCAGCTGGGCGCTCATCCTCAGGGCGGTGGACGACGCCGACCGTGCCGCCCGTCCCGCCCCGACCGAACGGAGAACGTGATGGCCACGCTCAGCCCCGAGACGCGCACCGCCCTCACCGCGGGCCGTCTCGCCCACCTGGTGACGGTGAACCCCGACGGGTCGCCGCAGGTCAGCATCGTGTGGGTCGGCCTCGAGGGCGACGAGATCGTCAGCGGCCATCTGGGCCAGGGCCAGAAGCTCCGCAACATCGAGCGTGATCCCCGGGTTGCGCTGTCCATGGAGGCCGAGGGGCGCAACGAGATGGGCCTCGACCACTACCTGCTCGTGCACGGCACCGCTCGCGTCACCGAGGGCGGGGGACCGGAGGTGCTGCAGCGCCTCGCCGGGGTCTATCTCGGTCCCGGCATCAAGTTCCCGCCGTTCGACAACCCGCCCCCCGGTCGCGTCATCCGCATCACCGCGACCCGGGTCGGTGGCGTGGGGCCCTGGGCGGACGGCGCCTGAGCATGCGGGTCGGCCTTCACGTCGTCCGCTTCGACTGGCCGGGTGCCCCGGAATCCATCGCGCCCACCCTGGCGGCCACGGCACGTGAGGCCGACGAGGCCGGGGTGTCGTGGCTGTCGTTGATGGACCACTGGTTCCAGATGGACCACTTCGCGCCGGCCGACGACCCCATGCTCGAGGGGTACACCTCGCTGGGGTTCCTCGCCGCCCAGACGCGGGTCATGAAGCTCGGCTTGCTGGTCACCGGGGTCACCTACCGCAACCCGGGCCTGCTGGCCAAGACCGTTGCCACCCTCGACGTGCTGTCCGGCGGACGGGCGGTGTTCGGCATCGGTGCCGCCTGGTACGAGCGGGAGCACGCCGCCCTCGGCGTTCCCTTCCCGCCGGTCAGTGAGAGGTTCGAGCGCCTCGAGGAGACGTTGCAGATCTGCCTGCAGATGTGGGGCGACGACAGCGGCCCGTTCGAGGGCCGCCACTACCGCTTGGCCGAGACGCTGTGCTCGCCCCGGCCGATCCGCGCGCCGCACCCCCCGGTGCTCATCGGCGGCGGCGGCGAGCGCAAGACCCTTCGGCTGGTGGCCCGCTACGCGGACGCCTGCAACCTGTTCGCCTCGGGGACCGAGCAGGTGGCCCACAAGCTCGACGTGCTTCGCGGCCACTGCGACGCCGAGGAACGCGACTACGACACCATCGACAAGACGATCCTGTACGTCCGCGATCCGTTCGAGGGCCCGGCATTTTTCGCCGAGATGGCCACCTACGCCCGGGTGGGGGTCGACTCCGTGGACCTGATGCCCACCGGCGATCCGGTGACCTTCACCCGACGCGTCGGCGAGGAGATCATCCCCCGCCTGGCGGAGCTGGCGTCAGCCTGAAGCTCGAAGGACGGGCCAGGTTCCGTTCGCCGTCCGCCGGACCGTCGCCGTGCCGTCCGGCCGGCGGCGCGCTTACCAGAAGTGGCGGGGCGCATGTATCGTTCGGAGAGCGTTTCGAGGGACGGAGGTTCGCCATGGTTGGGGGAGTTCGCCGGGTCGGCACGGCGCGTGTGGCGCTGGTGGTGGTCGTCGGGGCCCTCGCCTCGACAATGTTGGCGGTGACCCCCGCGTCGGCGGCGGTGAGCGGCAGCGCCGGGTTCACCGTGCCGTTCGGCTTCGCCGTCGGCAGCACCAACCTCGCCGCCTCGGTGAGGATGACCAACCAGAACAACGCCCCGAACCAGGCCGAGAGCAACACGGTCAACGAGATCCGGTTCACGCCCTCATGCGGGAGCTTCGGCAGCTCGGCCAACCCGTGTCCCCTGCCCGACATCGGTGTGTTCTCCCTCAGCCCTACGGGCACGGGGGCGGCCGGCACCGCCTGCGCCGGACGCACGTTCAACGTCTCCGGCCCCGACGCCAGCGGCAGCTTCTACTTCACCGTCGTCGGCCCCCCCGTCGTGCTGGGCCCGCCCAGCAGCGGCACCGGCCCCGACCGCTGCACGATCGACTTCACCATGAACGCCCTGAGGGTGCCCCAGATCGACGCCAGTCCCGGTGAACCGGGGGTGCAGACCGTAGTGAGCGCGCGCGTGCGGATGACGAGCACGTCCGGCCTGCAGGTGAGTCCCTACGTGGCGAACCTGACCGCCGTGAGCCGAGGGATTCCCATGCTCCCCACCCAGGCGTCGCCGTCGGTGCCGGTGGGCGGGTCGATCTTCGACACGGCCACAGTGGTCAAGCCCTCGGCGGGTGCCGCCAACCCGACGGGCACAGTCACCTTCCAGGTGTTCGGGCCCAACAACAACACCTGCACCGGCCCCCCCGTCTTCCAGTCCACCAAGCCGGTTGCGGCCAACGGCACCTCCACGTCGGCGCCCTACGTGGTCAACCTGGCCGGCGTCTACCGGTTCGTGGCGACCTACAGCGGCGATGCCAACTACGAAAGCCGGAACTCCCCGTGCAACTCCCCCGGTGAGAGCGTGGTGGTGACCAGTCCGGCCACCGACGTGCCCGCCGACTTCGACGGCAACGGCACCACCGACTTCGCCGTGTTCCGACCGGCCACCGGCCGGTGGCTGGTGAAGGACATCGCCAACACCGTCTTCGGCGTGTCCACCGACATTCCGGTGCCCGCCGACTACACCGGAGACGGCCGCACCGACATCGCCGTGTTCCGCCCCTCCACCGGTGAGTGGTTCGTCCTGGGGCGCAGCCCCGTTGTGTGGGGGCTGTCCACCGACATCCCGGTGCCCGCCGACTACACCGGCGACAATCGCGCCGAGGTGGCGGTGTTCCGCCCCTCGACCGGCCAGTGGTTCGTCCAGGGCGCTCCCACCGTCGTGTTGGGCGCCGCCGGCGACACCCCCGTTCCCGGTGACTACAACGGCGACGGCCGCACCGACCGCGCCGTGTTCCGACCCTCCACCGGCCAGTGGATCATCGCGGGGATGCCGACCACCGTGTGGGGGGTCTCCACCGACATTCCCGTGCCCGGCGACTACAACGACGACGGACGCACCGACATCGCCGTGTTCCGGCGATCGACCGGCCAGTGGCTCATCGTGGGCCAGCCTGCCGTCGTGTTCGGCAGTTCGGGCGACCTGCCCGCTCCGGGCGACTACAACGGCGACGGGCGCACCGACATCGCCGTCTACCGCCGCTCGACCGGCCAGTGGTTGGTGCAGGGTCTCCCCGGCGCCGTCTGGGGCAGCGGCGGCGACATCGCCCTACCGCTTCCCTACGCCATCCGCCGCACCATCTCGATGCCGTAGAGGCTCTCGGTGGCCGTGCCGGTCACCGCTCGAGCTCCACGGTCCACCCGACGTCTTTCGGTTCGACATCGTCACGGAGGCCCTTCAGGGAGGGCTGACGCAGAACACCGACCGACGTGACCACGCTGTAGGCGACCTCCACGACCACTTCGGGCCGAACGAAGTGCAGCTTGGGCACCGGCGGCGGGGTGACGAAGGGGCCGGTGACCGAAGCCAGGCGTTCGAAGGCCGTGCCGAGGTGGCGGAGGAGAAGGTCGTTGAGGCCCGAGCCCACCTGTCCGGCGTAGCGGAGGGCGAAGGGGTGGCCCTCCGGCGACGGCACGTCGGGATCGACCCAGCCCACGGCGAGGGAACCGATCTGGCCGGCGCGCCCGCCGTCGCCCTCGCTCCACCCGCCCACCACGAACTCCCGCCGTCGGACGCACTTGACCTTCGTCCAGGCCTTCGACCGCTTCCCGACCAGGTACACCGACGACGCCTGCTTGGCGACGTACCCCTCGAAGCCGACCTGGCGGCAGACCTCGAGCAGCTCGTCGTGGGGGACGTCGGGTAACAGCGGCGAGGTCTGCCAGTTCGCCCCTTTCAACGCCAGGGCGTCCATCCGGCGCCGGCGCTCGACGAGCGGTTCGTCGGTGAGCAGCCGGCCGTCGAGCCACAGGAGGTCGAAGATGACGTACAGCACCGGCACCGCGGCCATCAGGGGACGACCCGGGTCCCGGGCGTGCATGCGACGCTGCAGGCGCTCGAAGCTCGGCCGCCCCCGGTCGTCGAAGGCGACGATCTCGCCGTCGAGGACGGCGGCGTGGTCACCGAGGGCGGCCCCCAGGAACGCCAGCTCCGGGTAGGCGGCGGTCACGTCGTTGCCGAGTCGGCTGGAGAGCGTCACGTGGCCCGGCCACACCCGGGCGATGGACCGCACCCCGTCCCACTTGGGCTCGAACAACCACCCGGCGGCGTTCTCGGGCATGCCCGCCGACCCTGCCAGCATCGGCGCCAGAACCGGCGGCTCCTCGGCGTCGCCCGGGGTACGGCCGGTCATGGCTGGATGACGACCAGGCGCTCCTCGGTCATCTCCCGCACCGCCCAGGCGGGGCCCTCCTTGGTGTTGCCGCTGTCGCGCACGCCGCCGTAGGGCATCTGGTCGGCCCGCCAGGTGGGGACCTCGTTCACCAGCACGGTGCCGAAATGGAGCCGGTGAGCGGCGCGGAGAGCGGTGTCGAGGCGGGCGGTGAAGATCCCCGCCTGGAGGCCGTAGCGCGTGTCGTCGGCCAGCGACAGGGCCTCGTCGACGTCGGTCACGGCCTGCACGGCGACAACCGGCCCGAACACCTCGTCCCGGCACACGCGCATGTGCGGCCGCGCCTCGGTGAGCACCGTGGGGGCCAGCAGGCCGTCGTCGATGTCGCCCCCGGTCAGCACCGTCGCTCCCTGGGTCACCGCCTCGTCGATCCACGCCTTCACCCGGTCGCGGTCGTCGGTCGTGATGAGGGCCGACACGTCGGTGGTCTCCTCCAGGGGATCGCCGACCTTCAGTTCGGCCACCAGCTTGGCCAGGGCGGCGCAGAAGTCCTCGGCCACCGAGGCATGCACGAAGACCCGTTGGGTCGACACGCACGACTGGCCGGCGTGGGCGAACCCGGCGACGGCGATGGTGCGGGCCGCCCGCTCCCAGTCGCCGTCGGCGTCGATGATCACCGGTGAGTTGTTGCCCAGCTCCAGTGCGACCTTGGTGCGCCCGGCCCGCTCGGCGATGCCCCAGCCGACCTCTCCCGACCCGGTGAAGCTGATGTAGGACACGTCGGGGTGGTCGACGAGGGCGTTGCCCACGGTGCCACCGCCGCCGGTCACCACGTTGAGGTGTCCGGCGGGAAGGCCGCACTCGTCGAGCAGGAGGGCGGCCAGGGCAATGGCCGACAACGGCGTCTGGCTGGCCGGCTTCAGCACGACCGGACACCCGGCGGCGATGGCCGGTGCCAGCTTGTGGGCCACCAGGTTGAGGGGGAAGTTGAACGGCGAGATGGCGCCGACCACGCCGATGGGCAGGCGGAGGGTAAAGGCCAACCGGCCCTCGCCCACCCGGGCGGCGTCGATGGGAACCATGTCACCCGCCAGGGTGCGCGCCGCCACGGCCGCGAAGGTGATGGTGGAGACCGCCCGCCGGGCCTCGACCCGGGCGGTGGCAAGGGGCTTGGCCGATTCGGCGGCGATGGTGCGGGCGAAGTCCTCACTCCGCTCGTCGAGCAGATGGGCGGCGGTGTCGAGGATCTCCGCCCGCTTCCATGGTGGCAGGGGCCCGGCGTCGTGGGCCGCCTTCGCCGCGGCCACCGCCCGGTCGACTTCCGGTCCACCGCAGGTGGGGACGCGCGCCAACTCGGTGCCGTCGTACGGGGAACGCACGACGAGCGTGTCGGTGCCGGTGAACCGCTCGTCACCGATGGGGACGCTGTGCAGGTCGGCCATGGCGCTCCTCTCGTGTCGTCGGTCAAGTCTCCCGCGCCACGCCGCCAGACGAGGACAGTGCTGCGCTGACGCGGGCCGCGGCCTCCCCGGCCTGGCTCACGCACGCGGCGATGCCCACACCCCGGAAGGAGGCCCCCGCGACCACCACCGCACCGAGGGGGGCCAGGGCGGCCTCGATGCGGTCGATCCTGTCGTCGTGACCCGGCTCGTACTGGGGGAAGCCGTCCTCCCAGCGGTCGACCCGCGACACGACGGGGGCGTCGGTGACGCCGACCAGCGCCGACAGCTCCTGGTGGAGACGGGAGACCAGGTCCCCGTCGTCGAGGGCGATGGCCCGGCCGTCGCCGTCGCGCCCGGCCGAGGCGCGGAGCATGACCATGCCGCTGCGGGCCAGGTCGGGCCACTTGGTCGTGGAGAACGTGCAGGCGGTGAGAAGGCGATTCTCGCCCCGCGGCACGAGGAAGCCGCTGCCCACGAGGGGACGGGGCAGGGCATCGGGGCGGTAGGCGAGGGTGGCGGTGACCACCGAGGCGTACCGGATTCGACCGAGGAGGGTGCTCGCCTCGGGGCACGCCCCGGCGAGGATCGGCGCGGCGGCGAAGGCGGGGACGGCCAGGATCACCGCGTCGGCCACCACGTCGGGCCCGGGGTCACACACCACCCGCCAGCGGCTGCCCTCGGCGGTCAGGGACGACGCCGCCGTGGCCAGACGCACCTCCGCATCGTCGAGCGAGGCGGCCAGGCGGTCGACCAGGCGCTCCATGCCCCCGGCGACGGCCAGGAACACCGGGTCGTCACTGGCGGCGCCGGCACCAGACCCCGACCGTCGGTCGGCGCGCAGGCCGAGGATCATGCTGCGATGGCGTTCCACCGCGGCCGACAACTGAGGTGCCGTGGAGCGCAGGCTGAGGGTGTCGGCCCGGCCGGCGTTGATCCCTCCCACCAGGGGCTCGACCAGACGGTCGAGGACCTCCTGCCCGAGACGGCTGCCCACGACCTCGGCCACCGACGGGTCGGGCCCGAGGTCGTTCCCGGGCAGCACCACATCGAGGGCGGCCCGAGCCCGGCCTGCGGGCGAGAGCAGGGTGGCGCCGAGGAGTCCCCGGGCGGTGACGGGAACGCCGAGCACCGTCCCTCCGGGGAGCGGTTGAAGGCGGCCGTCGTGACACACGAACGCCGCCCCCGTCGCCGGAGAGACCAGGTCGGCGGCAAGGCCGAGCTGACACGCCAGGTCGGTGGCCCATGGCACGCGTGCCAGAAAGGTGTCGGGCCCGGCCTCCATCGCCACCCCGCCGAGGGTCTCGGTGCGGATCTTGCCGCCCAGGCGCCGGCTCCCCTCGACGATCGTGATGGCGGGTCGGTTGGGCGGAGCGCTGCGGTGCAGGTGCCAGGCCGCGGCCAGGCCGGTGATCCCGCCGCCGATGATCACCACCCGGGGCCGGGCCGCGGCGCCGGCTCGATCGGGGGTCAGCTCACCTTCAGGCACCCGTGGCCGCACCGGGCGACGTCGACCCGGCCAGATGTGACGTGACCACACCGGCCAACGTCGCGCAGAACGCCGGATCGTCGTTGGGAGAGGCGGTGCGGGCGAATCGCAGGCCGAGGCGGGCGGCGGTTTGGCGGGCTTCCACGTCGAGGTCGAACAGGATCTCGAGGTGGTCGGACACGAAGCCGGCGGCGCACACGACCACCGCGTGCACGCCCGCAGCCGCCCGGTCGGCCAGGACCTCGAGCAGGTCTGGTCCGATCCAGGGTTCGGGCGTACGCCCTGCGCTCTGCCAGCCGACCGACCAGTGGGCGAGGCCCAACCTGTCGGCGACCGCCTGCGCCGTCTCTCGGAGCTGGGCGGGGTACGGGTCGCCGGTGTCGAGGATGCGCGCCGGAAGGCTGTGGGCGGTGAACACCACCTCCTCCCGGTCGCCGTCGGTGAGTCCCAGGCTCTCGCAGGCCTCGGTCACCCGGCGGGCGAGGAGCTCGAGGTAGCCGGGTTCGAGGTGCCACGACTCGACCATCGTCAACTCCACGCCGTGGTCGGCGACGGCCTCGGTGGCCCGAGCCCGGGCCGCGTACTCACCCACCGACAGGGCCGAGTAGTGGGGCGCCAGCACCAGGCCGACGACCCTGCGGATGCCCCGCGCGTCGAGGGCGGCCATCCCGTCCTCGATGAACGGCGGCGCGTGCTTCATACCCAGCTCGACCTGCCACCCCTCGCCCAGGGCGGCGGCCAGACCACCGGCCTGGGCCCGGGTGATCTCGAGGAGGGGCGACGTGCCGCCGATGGCCGCGTACCGTCGCTGAAGATCGGCGAGTTGCTCCGGCGCCGGTGGCCGTCCCCGCCGGACGTGGGTGTAGTAGGCCTCGACGTCGTCGGGCCCCGCCGGCGTCCCGTAGGCCATGACCAGC
>CAYTTL010000021.1:12905-19727 GCA_964440725.1 uncultured Acidimicrobiales bacterium
CATGCATGCACCTGGTCGACCACGCGGCGCAGGTTGTCGGGGTCGGTCTGGGGGAGCACGCCGTGGCCCAGGTTGAACACGTGCCCCGGCCGGCCCCCGTTGCGGCGGAGCACGTCGGCGACGGCGGCCTCGATGGTCGCCGGAGGCGCCAGGCACACCGCAGGGTCGAGGTTGCCCTGCACGGCCACGTCGGACGGGAGTCGGGAGCGGCCGACGTCCAGGGGCACCCGCCAGTCGACGCCCACCACGTCGGCGCCGGCCTCGGCGAACAGGCCGAGCAACTCGCCGGTGCCCACGCCGAAGTGGATGCGGGGCACGTCGAGGTCGGCCAGCCCGGCGAAGATGCGACGGCTGGCGGGCAGCACCGACCGCCGGTAGTCGTCGGGGGTCAGGGCCCCCGCCCACGAGTCGAAGACCTGCACGGCGACGGCACCCGCTGCCACTTGGGCCCGGAGCGACGCGAGGGAGATGTCGGCCAGAGCGTCGAGGAGGCGTCCCCACATGCTCGGGTCCGAGTGCATGAGGGCCTTGGTACGGGCCTGGGTCTTCGACGGCCCGCCCTCGACCAGGTAGCTGGCCAGCGTGAAGGGGGCGCCGGCGAACCCGATGAGGGGGACGTCGGCCTCCTTGGCCACCAGGCGCACGGTGTCGAGGACGGAGGCGATGTCGGCCTCGGGCTCGAGGGGTCGGAGCCGGCGGAGGTCCTCCGGGCCGCGGAAGGGCTGATCGAGCACGGGCCCCACGCCCTCACGCAGCTCGATGCCCACGCCGATGGCGACGAGGGGGACCACGATGTCGGAGAAGAGGATGGCGGCGTCCACACCCAGGCGACGGACCGGCTGCATCGTGACCTCGGCGGCCAGGGCCGGGTCGCCCGCGATGTCGAACATCGACGCCTTGGCCCGTACGGCCCGGTACTCGGGCAACGACCGGCCTGCCTGGCGCATGAACCACACCGGGACCCGGTCCACCGGCCGACGCCGGCACGCGTCGAGAAAAGGGCTGGTGGCGTCGGGTGGCATGGAAGATCGACGTTACCTGCGGTCCTCCGCCTATCGACAGGCGGGACCAATCGGCCGCCGGCGTTTCCTGGTCGATCTACCTACCTTGGAGGTAGGTAGATCGACCAGAGAACGCTCAGGGCGTCGGCTCGACGTGGGGTCGTCGACCGTGTCGAGCATGCAGCCTCCGTTCCAGAATGAGGGCTGTCACCAGGCCGCCCGCTATCGCGAGCGTGCTGGTCCACGTGCGGTCAGCGGGGGCATTGGTGAGGAGGGCCGCCGCCGCCAGCGCGGCCAGCACCGCGTTGCGCAGGAGATCCACGGCTGATATCGGATCGCCAGTCGTCTGGCCGAAACAGTTGCACGGGGCGCGTACGCCCCTTCGGACGGCTCGGGCGAGGAACAGGCTGAACGTCACCAACAGGATCAGGGCAGCGACGCCCCCGACGCGTGGCCAGACGATCAGAGCCCAGGCCACGGCGACCTCCACCCCGGGCACCACTCTCGCCAGCACGGCCGCGGCAGGCACGCCCAGCGCGGCGAAGCCGGTCGAGGTGTCCGCCGGATGGAGGGCCTTCGGGACTGCGGCCAAGACGAGGAGGAGAGCCAGCGCGCAGGCGCAGGCGTAGCCGAAGGCGGCCATGGAGCGAGCGTACGTGCCCTGGGGGAGGTCCGTTGGCCGTGTGCCAAACTTGATGGCACGGGAGCTCGGGGCACCGGGCTGAGAGGGCGCTGGGTTGGCGCCGACCGTTCACCTGATCCGGGTAATGCCGGCGGAGGGAGCACGATGGCCGAAACGAGCGAACAGGCGGCGCGACGCCGCAAGACCTACGTCGAGGGCCGCGCCGGGGTGCGCGTGCCGTTCACCGAGATCCTCCTCGACGCCTCCCCGAGCTCGCACGGCTCCACGGGGAACCCGCCGGTCCGCCTCTACGACACCAGCGGTCCGGGATCGGAGCCGACGAAGGGCCTACCTCCCCTTCGCCACGACTGGATCCAGGGTCGGGGCGACGTCGAGGAGTACGACGGGCGCACCGCCGGCCTGCGTGACGATGGTCGGGCCGCGGTGCGCCGGGGTTCGGCACCGGCCGGGTTCACCGGCTCCACCCGCCGCCCACGGCGCGCCGCGCCGGGAGCCACGGTGACCCAGCTCCACTACGCCCGTCGCGGGGAGATCACCCCGGAGATGGACTTCGTCGCCATCCGGGAGGGTGTCGAGCCCGAGCTGGTGCGCTCCGAGGTCGCCCGCGGCCGCGCCATCATCCCCGCCAACGTGAACCACCCCGAGTCCGAGCCCATGGCCATCGGCCGGGAGTTCCTGGTGAAGATCAACGCCAACATCGGGAACTCGGCGGTGACCTCGTCGGTGGAGGAAGAGGTGGAGAAGCTCACCTGGGCCACCAGATGGGGTGCCGACACGGTGATGGACCTGTCGACGGGCGCCGACATCCACACCACGCGGGAGTGGATCGTGCGGAACTCGCCGGTGCCCATCGGCACGGTGCCCATCTACCAGGCCCTGGAGAAGGTCGACGGCCAGGCCGAGGAGCTGTCGTGGGAGGTCTACCGCGACACCATCGTCGAGCAGGCCGAGCAGGGCGTCGACTACGTCACCGTGCACGCCGGCGTTCGCCTGGCCTACGTGCCCCTCACGGCCAAGCGGGTCACCGGCATCGTCAGCCGCGGCGGGTCGATCATGGCCGCCTGGTGCCTCGCCCACCACCGCGAGAACTTCCTCTACGAGCACTTCGAGGAGCTGTGCGAGCTCCTGGCCACCTACGACGTGGCCTTCTCGCTGGGTGACGGGCTGCGCCCCGGCTCGGTCGCCGACGCCAACGACGAGGCCCAGCTGGCCGAGCTGGCCACCCTGGGCGAGCTCACCAAGGTGGCCTGGGACCACGACGTGCAGGTGATGATCGAGGGCCCCGGCCACGTGCCCATGAACAAGATCAGGGAGAACATGGAGCTCCAGCTGGAGCTCTGCCACGAGGCGCCCTTCTACACGCTCGGCCCCCTCACCACCGACGTGGCCCCCGGCTACGACCACATCACCTCCGCCATCGGCGCGGCCATGATCGGCTGGTACGGCACGGCCATGCTCTGTTACGTGACGCCGAAGGAGCATCTCGGCCTGCCCGATCGCCAGGACGTCAAGGAAGGTGTCATCGCCTACAAGATCGCCGCCCACGCCGCCGACGTGGCCAAGGGCCACCCCACGGCCCAGGCCTGGGACGACGCCCTCTCCAAGGCCCGTTTCGAGTTCCGGTGGCAGGACCAGTTCGAGCTGTCACTCGACCCGGAGACGGCCCGGGCCTACCACGACCAGACCCTGCCCGCCGAGCCGGCCAAGACCGCCCACTTCTGCTCGATGTGCGGTCCCAAGTTCTGCTCCATGCGCATCAGCCAGGACGTGCGCGACTACGCGGCCAAGCTCGGCGTGAGCGACGAGGAGGCCCTGTCGGCGGGCATGGAGGCAAAGTCAGTGGAGTTCGTGGCCGGCGGCGCCGAGATCTACCACGCGCCGTAGCTTCCGGCGGGATCAGGTGATGGTGATGGGGGTCGTCTTCTCGAGGTAGGTCGTGCCCCCCGGGCGGAACTGGCGCACCCGGATGAAGCAGGTGTTGCAGGGCGGCTCCGAGGGGCCGATGGTGATGAGGCCCCCGAGGTTGGCGCCCGTGAACGTCCCGTTGATGGTCGGGGGCGGGGTGGGGTTGGCGTTGCCCACGTACCTGGTCATCCTGACGTTGACGTTGCCGACCGTGCCGGTGCTGCAGGCGGCCGGGTTGCCGCCGAGCCCGCACAGCTTGGCCTCGGTCCTGGTCTCGCCCGGGTTGACGGCTCCCTTGGTGGAGCCGAAGAAGGGGTTGGCGGTCCAGAACCTGCTGCCTTGGACGATCGTCACCGCGTCGCCCTTGGTGGCCGTCGTCTTGCTGAGGAGAATGACCGGAGCTGCGGGCACCCTCTCGGGCGGTTGGGCGAAGCTGATGCTGGCTTCGATCGAGCCGACGCCCGCCATGTTCAGCGCCACCTGGCAGCGGTTGCTGTAGGGCTGCTTCTGCCCGGCGGGCAGCGTGCTGTTGCCCAGGTAGTTGGCCGTCGTGGCGTTGGCCGGGCAGGCGATGTTGGTGTCGTAGGCCGCCCCGTTGTGGGTGGCGGCGAGGAAGGACGCGCCGCTCGTCACGTTGGCGGTGTAGACGAGGTTGCCGGAGGCGTTGGTCTGGGGGAACGGCAACGAGCCGAGGACGTCGACGTAGGGCGGCGGCCCGAAGGGAAACTCGGGGAACTGCTCCACGTACAA
This sequence comes from uncultured Acidimicrobiales bacterium, assembly GCA_964440725.1. Lineage (GTDB taxonomy): Bacteria > Actinomycetota > Acidimicrobiia > Acidimicrobiales > AC-14 > DATAQC01. Next base: position 17,205 of record CAYTTL010000021.1, read on the forward strand.
CAGGAGTGGGTTGAACTCCACGGGGATCACGTCGACGTTGGGCTTGTAGCCGGTGAGGGTGAACGTCACGGCCGACCCGTTGACGAGGCCGGTGCTGGGCGAGACGCTCAGGGTGGCGTTGGAGTAGGTGAAAGCCTGGGTCAGGGTGCCGGTCTGGCCGTTGATGGTGACGCTCACGTCGACGGTGGTGTTGTTGGCGGCCAGGCCCCCGGCGGCCGGGGGCACGACGGCGGTGATGAGCGTGAAGTCGACCCGCTTCACGTGGGTTGAGGCGACGCCGCCGAAGGTGACCGATATGGGCCCTGCGGCGAAGTTGCTGCCGTAGATACGGACCGGGAGGCCGCCCGCGGTGGGCCCGGTCATGGGGGCGACGCCGTCGACCACCGGCGGGTTGATCGCGGCAGCGGGGCCGGCCGTCGAGAGCAGCCCGGCGGTGAGGGCGAGGGCGACCACGATCGGCGCGCTCAGCCAGCGACGGGCACGTGAGGCTTGCATAGGTTGTTCTCCTTCGCCGGCGGGGACGGCCGTGGTCGGCCGCAGCCCTCTGGATCGGTCCGCTCCCTACTGCAACCACCAGAGCGTCGGATCCTGTTCCTGATACGAGAACTTTTCCCGGTGGCGGGGCGGACGGTACCGGTGCAGTATGGCCCCACGATGAGAGTCGGCATCGATGTCTCCCAGCACCAGCTGAGCTGGGACGACCTGATCGGGCGCGTTCGCTTCGCCGAGGAGGCCGGGTTCGACGGCGCGTGGGTCTTCGACCACTTCACCCCCCTGTACGGCGAGCCCGGCGGACCGTGTTTCGAGGCGTACACGCTGCTGGCGGCCCTGGCCGCCGCCACCAGCCGCATCCGCCTCGGCGTGCTCGTCACCGGCGTCACCTACCGCCACCCGTCGGTACTGGCTGCCGAGGCCATCACCGTCGATCACGTCTCCGGAGGGCGTCTGGAGCTGTCGCTGGGAGCGGCCTGGTTCGAGGACGAGCACGACCGACTCGGCGTGCCCTTCCCTCCGACGCCGGAGCGCGCCGAGCGCCTCGAGGAGGCCATCAGGGTGGTAAGGGCATTGATGACCACCGACGGCGCCACCGTCGAGGGTCGGCACTACCAGGTGCGCGACGCCACCCTGCGGCCCCGGCCGGTACAGCAGCCCCACCCGCCGCTGTGGGTGGGGGCGGGGGGAGAGAAGCGCACCATCCCAATCGCCGCCCGTCATGCCGACGTCTGGCACAGCTTCGGCTCGGTCGAGACGCTCAGGGCCAAGGCCGCGGTCCTCGACGCCCATGCCACCGAGGCCGGCCGTGACCCCGCCGGCATCGTGCGGGCCACCAACCTCTCCCTGTCCGAGCCGTGGGGCGAGGTCCGCGCCACGGCCGAGGTGCTGGCCCAGGCGGGGTTCTCCTACGTCGTGGCCAGCTGGCCCGACGAGGGCCGGGGGCGGATGGAGGAGTTCACCGAGGGCCTCCTCCCCGAACTGGCGGCGCTCTGAGCTCCCCCCGGTCGGCCCCCACGCCGGTGGCGCCGGGGGTCGTGCAGATCGACACCCTGCTCGGGGGGTGGCGGCAGGTCACGGCCGGATACCTGATCGAGGGCCCGGCCCCGGCGTTGGTGGAGACGGGGAGCCAGTCGTCGGTGCCCGCCCTGCTCGCCGCCCTCGGCGACCTCGGGATCGGGGCCCGGGACCTGGCCTCCGTGGTGGTCACCCACATCCACCTCGACCACGCCGGAGGTGTCGGTGACGTGGCCCGGGCCTTTCCCGAGGCGACGGTGTACGTGCACGAGAAGGGGGCCCGCCACCTGGTCGACCCCACCCGTCTGGTGGCGTCGGCGGCCCGGGTCTACGGCGACCTCCTCGACGACCTCTATGGCCGCCTGCTGCCGACGGATGCCGACCGCATCCGGGTGCTGGCCGACGGTGACGACGTGGCCGTCGGCGGCGGGCGGGTTCTCACGGCGGTCGACTCGCCCGGCCACGCCCGCCACCATCTGGCGCTGCACGACTCCGGCAGCGGGCTGTTGTTCACCGGCGACGCCGTGGGGGTCCGCCTCCCCGACGTCGCCGTCCTGTGGCCGGCGACACCCCCGCCGGACTTCGACCTGGAGTCGGCAATCTCGTCGCTGCGACGCCTGGCCGATCGCCGACCCAGCTCCCTGGCCCTGGCCCACTTCGGGGTGGTCCCCGGGGACCCCCTCGTCGTGCTGGGTGAAGCCGAAGAGGCGGTGCGCCGATGGGCCGAGGTGGCCGGCGGTGCCTGGAGCCGGGGCACCGACGTGGCCCACGCCCTCACCGAGGCGTTCGGTCACGAGCTCGACGGAGCCGACGCCCCCCAGCGGGCCCGGATGGATGCCCTCAACGGCATCCACTCGAATGCCGCCGGCCTCCGCCGCTGGCTGGAGACGCGCCCGCCGCCCGGCGCCGCCGTCTGACGGCCGACGCCCGGCGACTCAGGCCGCCCCGCACGCCGAGGGCGCTAATGGGGATCCACCGCCCTCGCGGAACCGATCCGAGAGAAGCTGTGGCCGA
>CAYTTL010000022.1:0-19603 GCA_964440725.1 uncultured Acidimicrobiales bacterium
CCCGTGTTGCGGAGCCCGGCGGCGATGCCGTTGATGGTGAGCAGCAATCCCCGGCGCAGCATGGGGTCGGCCTCGTCGCCCTTCCGCCACCGGGACAGGAGGTTGACCTGCAGGTGGCTGATGGGGTCGAGGTAGAGGTCGCGTGTCTCGAGCGTGCGGGCGAGGGCGGCCTGGCGCTCCAGGAGCCGGGACTGCCCGCTGACGGCGAGCACCTGGGCGACGGTGAGGTCGTATTCGGCGCAGATGACGTCGAACAGGCAGTGCAGCGACGGGTCGACCAGGCGCTCCACGTAGAGACGGGCGATGGTGAGGTCGACCTTGGCTAGCACCATCTCCACGTTGGAGATGAAGGTGCGGAAGAAGTGCCAGCCCTCGTACATCTCCGTCAGGGACTCGGCGCCGTCGGACGCCCGGGCGGCGGCCAGGCCGGAGCCGACACCGAACCAACCCGGGACGATCTGGCGGGACTGGGTCCATGCGAACACCCACGGGATGGCCCGCAACGACTCGAGGGAGGTCTGGTTGTCGCGCCGTGAAGGGCGCGAGCCGATGTTCAACTCGCTGAGCTCCTCGACCGGCGTGGAGGCACGGAAGTACTCGGCCAGCTTGGGGTCGGCGAGCAAGCCCCGGTAGGCGGAGGCGGCGGCGTCGGAGACGGTGTCCATGGTGCAGTCCCAGCGGGCCAGCACGTCGAAATCCAGCCTCGAGGTTCGGTGCAGCACGGTGGCCTCGGCCACCGCGGCGAGCGCCAGCTCGAGGTTGTGGTGGGCCAGGCTCGGCAGCAAGTACTTGTCGGAGATCACCTCGCCCTGCTCGGTGAGCTTCATGGGGCCCTGCAGCACACCGAACGGTTGGGCCAGCACGGCGTCGTGGGTGGGACCGCCGCCGCGACCGACCGTTCCCCCCCGTCCGTGGAAGAGGCGCAGGAGCACGCCGTGCGCGGCCGCCGCGTCCCGCAGCAGGCGCTGGGCCCGATGGATCTCCCATTGCGACGTGGTGATGCCGGCGTCCTTGTTGGAGTCGGAGTAGCCGAGCATCACCTCCTGGACGTCCCCGCGCAGCCGCACGACCTCCCGGTAGGACGGCTCCGAGAGCAGAGCGTCGACGATCTCGCCGGCGGCCCGCAGCTCGTCGGCCGTCTCGAGCAGGGGGACGAAGCCCAGGCGGGCCACGCGGCGATGGATGTCGACCAGCCCGGCCTCGCGGGCCAGCACGACCGCGGCCAGCACGTCGTCGGGGCCCTTGGTCATCGACACGATGTAGCTCTCCACCGACTCCGCTCCGAAGCGGTCGAGGGCCGACCGCAGCGTGGTGAAGAGGGCGAAGGTGGCGGCCGCGGCACCGTCGAGCGCCGGGATGGGGCCGAGGAGGGGCCGACGACTCTGCAACTCGTGGCTCAGCAGGCCGAAGCGCTCCCCCGGTGTCAGCGACGAGTAGGGCCGGGCCAGCTCCCCCAGCCCGTCGAAGGCGGCGGCGAGCACCGTGTGGTGGCGGGCGGCGTGCTCGCGGATGTCGAGGGTGGCGAGCTGGAAGCCGAATGCCGCCACCGCACGGATGACGCGGGCCAGCGCGCCGTTGGCCACCAGCTGCCCACGATTGGCGGTCAACGACTCGCCCATGAGCTCCAGATCGCCGAGGAGGGCGGCAGCGTCGGCGTACTCGTCGGGAGCCACCTCGGATCGTCCCTCGGCGATGCGCTCGCGGGTGTTCCGAAGCCGCTGGGCCACGAACGACGCCTTCAGGCGGTAGGGCTCCTCGGCGTTGAGCTGGCTGTAGTGCCGGGCGACCTCCGGGAGGACTCGGGCATCCTCGGCCGTGCTGGCGATCAGCGCCTCCGACACGCCCGTGATCTGGGTCGACGTGCTCAGCTCGGTGATCATGGCGTCGATGTCGGCGACGAGCATGGCGATGCCGACGTCGTGCTGCTGGGCCAGCACGGCGACCGTCACCTCCGGGGTGACGTTGGGGTTGCCGTCCCGGTCGCCACCCACCCAGCTCCCGAGGCGTACCGGCGTGGAGGACGCCGGTACCTCGACGCCGAGGTTGCGCACGTGGACGACGAAGTCGTCGACGACGCGGGGCACGACGTTGCGGGCCAGGTCGTAGAGGTAGTAGTTCACCGCGCTGGCCTCGTCGGCCGGTGACGGTCGCTCACGTCGGAGCTCGTCGGTCTGCCACAACAGATCGATGATCTCGGCCAGGCGCTCGTCGATGGCGGCGTGATCGGCGTCGGCGCTCCGGCTGCGGACCTCGAGCAGCTCGCCGACACCGCGCAGCTTGGTGAGCACCGACCGCCGGGCCACCTCCGTCGGGTGGGCCGTGAACACCGGACGTAGCTCGATGTGGCCGATCGAGCGGTGGAGCTCGGCGCCGGCGTTCGGGTCGGCGGCGACGCGACCGGCCAGTTGCTGGATGGCGCTGCCGTGCTCGGCGCGGATGCGGTCGAGGGCGGCGGCCCGGTGCACCTGCTCGGCGGTGTTGGCCAGGTGGAAGTAGGAGGAGAACGCCCGAGCCAACCAGATGGTGGTCGGTGGATCAGCCTTCCCCAGCAGGATCGCCATCTCGTCGGCCCCGCCGACCTCGCGGCCCTGTCTGCTCAACTCCCGGACCCGCTCGACCAGGTCGAGCAGTTCCTGGCCGACCTGGCGCACGAGCGTCTGCCCGAGCAACGACCCCAGGAGGCGGATGTCGGCCCGCAGGCGGTCGTCGGGCTCGGTCGGCGCGCTCACCGCGGAAGTCTCCCAGGCGCGCCGACGCCTCCCCAACCGTTCCGGTCAGGTTCGGGGGGCCCATAGGGCCCCTGAACCTGACCGGAACACTCGAGACGATCGTCAGAGGCGGCTGACGGCGTCGATGCGGCACACGGCGGCGCCGACGTCGTCGGAGGCGCCGAGGTCGACGGTGGCCTCGATGGCCCATTCGTGGTAGCCGGCAGGATCGTCGAGGATCTGGCGCACCTTCCAGGCCTGCGGACCGGCGTCGATGGCGAGCAGGCGGGCGCTGCGGGCGTCGGGACCGGTACCGATGCTGTCGTGCTCGGCGAAATAGGGCGCCAGCGCGTCACGCCAGCCATCGGCGTTCCAGTCGCCGCCGTCGTCGAGGGCGGCGAGGTCGTCGTAGCGCCGGAGGGCGGCCAGCTCGACACGGCGGAACATTGCGTTGCGCACCAGGACCGTGAAGGCGCGGACGTTGGCCGTCACCGGCGGGGGGCGCTCGTCGATCGGCGGCGGGGTCACGGGCACCGCCGTCGGATGACGCAACTGTTCCCACTCGTCGAGCAGCGAGCTGTCGACCTGGCGGACCAGCTCACCCAGCCACGCAGTGAGGTCACGGAGGTCGTCGGTCTTCACCGAGTCCGGCACGCTCTGGACGAGGGCCCGGTAGGCGTCGGTGAGGTAGCGCAGCACCAGGCCCTCGGAGCGGGCCAGGCCGTAGAACCCGACGAACTCCACGAAGGTCATGGCCCGTTCCCACAGGTCGCGGACCACCGACTTGGGCCGCACCGGGTGCTCGATCACCCAGGGGTGGCCGCCCGCGTAGATCTCCCATGCCCCGTCGAGAAGGTCGTTGAGCGGCTTCGGGTAGGACACGTCGTCCAGGCGGGCGATGCGCTCCTCGTACTCGACGCCGTCGGCCTTCATCTGGGCGATGGCCTCGGTGCGGGCCCTGGACTCCTGGGCATTGAGGATCACCCCGGGATCGTCGAGGGTCGCCTCGACGACCGAGACCAGGTCGATGGCGTACGAATCGGACTCCCGGTCGAGCAGGTCGAAGGTGGCCAGGGCGAACGGCCCGAGGGGTTGGTTGAGCGCGAAGTTCTCCTGCAGGTCGACCGTGAGCCGGGTGGTGCGTCCCTCGGCGTCGAGCGGGTCGACCCGCTCGACGACGCCGGCGGCCAGCAAGGTGCGGTAGATGGCGATGGCGTGGCGGATGTGACGGCGCTGGGCGTCGCGCGGTTCGTGGTTGTCGGTCAGCAACCGGCGCAGGGCCCCGCACCCGTCGCCGGGACGATCGAGGACGTTGAGCAGCGTGGAATGGCTCACCGCGAAGCTCGACGTGAGGGTCTCGGGCTGAGAGGCCACGAGCCGATCGAAGGTCGGTTGGCCCCACGACACGAACCGCGGTGGCGGTTTGTGGCGCACGACCTTGCGACGCTGCTTGGGGTCGTCGCCCGCCTTGGCCAGAGCCTTGATGTTCTCGATGACGTGGTCGGGAGCCTGCACGACGACCGTGCCCGCCGTGTCGTAGCCGGCGCGTCCCGCCCGGCCGGCGATCTGGTGGAACTCTCTCGCCTTGAGCAGCCGGACGGTGCTGCCGTCGTACTTGCACAGGGCGGTGAACAGCACGGTGCGGATGGGGACGTTGATCCCGACGCCGAGCGTGTCGGTGCCGCACACGACCTTCAACAGGCCGGCCTGGGCCAGGCGCTCGACCAGCCGGCGGTACTTCGGGAGCATGCCCGCGTGGTGGACGCCGATGCCGTGTCGCACGAAGCGAGACAGCGTGCGGCCGAACCCGGCGGTGAAGCGGAAGTCGCCGAGGAGAGTCGCGATGGCGTCCTTCTCCTCCCGGGTGCACACGTTGATGCTCATGAGCGACTGGGCTCGCTCGACGGCGGCCGCCTGGGTGAAGTGGACGACGTAGACCGGCGCCTGGTGGGTAGCCAGCAGCTCCGACAGCGTCTCGTGCAGCGGGGTCTCCCGATAGGAGTAGTGCAGGGGGACGGGCCGGGACGTGCTCGCCACCACCGCCGTCGGTCGTCCGGTTCGGCGGACGAGGTCGGCTTCGAACCGCGACACGTCACCCAGGGTGGCCGACATGAGGAGGAACTGGGCGTGGGGAAGGTCGAGTAACGGAACCTGCCAGGCCCAACCGCGGTCAGGGTCGGCGTAGAAGTGGAACTCGTCCATGATCACCACGTCGGCACCGGCCCTTGGACCATGACGCAGGACCATGTTGGCGAGGATCTCGGCGGTGCAGCACACGATCGGGGCGCGGGCGTTCACGCTCGAATCGCCGGTGATCATGGCGACCCGGTCGGGCCCGAACACCGCGCAGAGGTCGAAGAACTTCTCCGAGACCAGCGCCTTGATGGGCGCGGTGTAGAAGCTCCGGCGGCCGGCGGCGAGGGCGGCGAAGTGGGCCCCGAGGGCGACCAGTGACTTCCCCGATCCCGTCGGCGTGCTGAGGATCACGTTGGCGCCCGTGACAATCTCGATGAGCGCCTCCTCCTGGGCCGGGTAGAGGTCGAGCCCGCGTGCCGACGCCCAGCCGGCGAAGGCGTCGAAGACGGCATCGGGATCCGATGCGCCCGATCCGGGAATGAGGTCGCCGAGCATCCTCGCCGCCTGGGGCGAACCCGCCTGGGTGGCTACCGCCTGACCCTCATTGCTCGACGCGCCCACGTCCGGCAGTCTCGCAGCCAGGCGTCGGGCCTCGGAGAGAGGGAGTGGTCCCCCTGTCGCTCGGGCAGCGGCTCGGGGACGATCTCGCCCGTGAAGTCCCGGTCGTGCAGCCACACTGGGAGGGTGCACGCTGGCGGCCCGGACCCGCACCCACGAAACGACGATGGTGACGCGACGCCTCGAGGAGCGGGCTACGCCGCCTGCGCCTGGGCACTGGCGTTCGCGGCGTTGAGCTTCTACTGGGCGGCAGGAGGGACGGCCGGCTTGGGGACCCTGGCGAAGGGTCTCAGGGAGGAGGCGCAGGCACGCGACGCCGGGTTCGTGGCGGTGCTCTGGCTGACCGCAGCGCTGAAGGTCGGGGCCGCGGCCCTGGCGCTGGCCCTGGTTCGCCCCTGGGGACGAGCCTTGCCCCGGCGCCTGCTGCTCATGGGGGGCTGGGTGACGGCCGGGTTGCTGACGGCGTACGGCAGCCTGGGCCTGGCCAGTGCCGCTCTCGCCGAGCTGGGGGTCGTCGAGTCGACCGACCCGGCAACCGTCAGGTGGTACCTGTTCCTCTGGGAGCCGTACTGGGTGGCGGGAGGGCTGCTGTTCCTCGCCGCGACCCGGCGGTTCAGCCGGAGCCCCGCCGAGGCGGAGCGCCTACGCTGAGGTCATGGCGGCCGGAACCTCGACGCGGGACTCAGCCGACGGGAGGATCGCGGCCATGACCACTTCCTGTACCGCCGCTCACCGGCGGCTCTTCGCAACCCTCGGCGGCATCGACGACAACGCCTGCCGGTGCCCCAGCCGCCTGCCCGGGTGGACCGTCGGCCACGTTCTGACGCACCTGGCCCGCAACGCCGACTCACACGTGCGGATGCTCGAAGGGGCATCACGGGGCGAAACCCTGGAGCAGTACGCCGGCGGGTACGACCAGCGGCGTGCCGACATCGAATCGGGAGCGGGCCGTTCCGCTGCGGTTCTCGTCGACGACGTGACATCGTCGACCGCCCGGCTCGAGCGGGCCTGGTCGGCAGCACCTCCGGAGGCCTGGGCCGGCCACGGCCTGGCCCGGGGCCGTCGGTGGGAGTGTCGCGATCTTCCCTTCCACCGCTGGCGCGAAGTCGAGCTCCACCATGTCGACCTGGGGCTGGGCTACGAGCCTGCCGACTGGCCCGAAGCGTACGTGGCCGAGGAGCTTCCGCTCGCCCTGGCCGGCCTTCCCGATCGTCTTCAGGGCGACGACGGATCCCGGCTGCTCGCCTGGCTCGTCGGACGGGCGGAGCCGCCCGGCGCCCTGCGCCTCGACGACTGGGAATCGGTCCGATAGCCGATGGCCAGCCTGCTGAGGGAGGTCGTGATCGACTGCCGTGATCCCCGGCGCCTGGCCCGCTTCTGGGCTGATGTCCTGGGGTGGCCCGTCGTCGACGACGAGTCGGGATACTCCTGGCTGTCGTCCACCGGCGAACCCTGGGCGCCACCACCACTGCTCGTGTTCGCGCCCGTGGGTGAACCCAAGACGGCCAAGAACCGGCTGCACCTCGACCTCAACCCGTCAGGATGCGATCAGGACGAGGAGCTCCGGCGACTCCTGGACCTCGGCGCCCGCCGGGTCGACGTCGGGCAGGGCGACGTCCCCTGGATCGTGCTCGCCGACCCCGAGGACAACGAGTTCTGCCTCCTGGCCCGGCGCGTCGACGACTGACCCCCGCCACCGGAAGCGGTAGCCGGTAACCGGTTACTGCTGGAGGCGGTCGACCATCGTCAGGAACCGCTTCGGGTCGAGACTCGCCCTCGTCGCCCCGACACCGTCGAGCACCTCCAACCGGGCGAACTCGTCGATGTTGGTCTCCGAGACGGTGCCTCCGTACAGGACCGTCGGCTCCCGCGCGCCGAGTCGCCGGAGTACGGCCTTCACACGGCCGACGAGCTCCCCGACGTGATCGGCGGGGGCGGCGACGTCGGCTCCGATGGCCCATGCCGGCTCGTAGACGACGAGGACACGCCGCTGCCCGACGTCGATGCCCGACAGCCCTCGGCGCAGCCGTTCCTCGGTCTGCCGGGCGGCGTCGTCGTCGCGGGTGTCCTCACCCACGAACAGGATGGGGATGAGCCCGGTCTCGGCGACGGCCGCGACCTTCCTGGCGATCTGCTCGTCGTTCTCCCCCACCGCACGCCGCTCGCTGTGCCCGACCATGACGTACTCGACGTAGCCCCGCAACATCCGGGGCGAGATCTCGCCGGTATAGGGACCTTCGAGCTCCCAGTGGCAGTTCTGGGCGCCCAACCCCACGACCCGCTCGTCGACCACCGCTCGGACCGGGCCCAACGCGACGGTCGGGGGGCAGACGATCACTCTCGGCGGCACGGTGCCCGATCGGGACCGCTGGCGGAGGCCGACCTGGATGGCATCGACGGTGGTCAACGCCTCGTCGACGGTCGGGTACATCTTCCAGTTGGCGAGGATGTACCTCACTTCGGACCCCGGCGCGGTGACGGCGCGCTCAGGGGACCACGGTGACGGCTTCGGGGCGGACCCACCGACGCTCGACGGCGGCGATGCGCACCGCGTCGAAGACCGCCTGGACCCGCAACCCTTCCTCCAGCGAAGGATCGGGAGGGTCACCGTTTCGGATGGCGGCCCAGAAGTTGCGGGCCAGGCGCTTGAAGGCCTCCGTGGAGCTGTTGTCGAACGGGCCCTCGCACCGGAGATCGTCGCCGGCGCGGCCCCACCACACCCGCTGGTCGGCGTCGAGTCTCACGGTGCCCTCCTCACCGTGGAGCTCGATGACGTCGCCCCGGCCATGCCTCGCCGTCGACACCAGGTCGACCACCCCGAGCCCGCCGCCCCGGAAGCGGAGGAGGATGGCGTAGGCGTCCTCCGCCGTCACCGGGAGGAGCTCGTCATCGCCGGAGGTACGCATGGGCACCCCGACGTCGGTCGCCGCCGCGACCGCTTCCACGGGCGGAAGGACCTCCAACAGCATGTCGAGGTCGTGCACCCCGTACCCCTGCAGCCGACCGCCTCCCATCGTGGCGTCGTGGACCCATGTGTGCGGGCGGGAGTCGGGATCGGCGTGGTCGGACTGCACCAGCGAGACGGACACCATCCGCGGCCGTCCCAGAACCTGATGCGCCCGCTCCATCAGGTGCTGGCGCGTCTCTTTGAGCCGCAGCTCGTAACCGACCGAACCCACGACGCCCGCCGACCGGATGGCTGCGGCGATCTGGCGGGCGTCGGCCAGGCTGTCGCCCAGCGGCTTCTCACACAGGACGTGCAGTCCTCGCTCGGCGGCGGCGACGGCGAAGGGCAGGTGCTTCACGACCGGCGTGGCCACGTGCACGGCCTCCAGGCCGGGGACGGAGAGCAGCTCGTCGAAGTCGGAGGTCCCGAGCGTCAGTCCCGCGTCGGCGGCAAGTTCGCGCGCCCGGTCGGAGCGCCGGGACCAGACGGCGACGGGCTCGAACTCGTCGAGCTCCTGGTACGCGGGCAGGGCGACCTTGGACCCGTAGCCGCCGCCCGCAATCGCGATCTTGACCGGATCGTCCACCAAACGCTCCTCGCCGGAATTTTACTAGGCGCTGCGGCCCGTGCGACGTACGCGTTTCTGGTCGATGAAGTCGACGAGCACGTAGTCGCCCAGGGTCTCCGGGGTGGTGAAGAACACCCGCCCCCGGTTGATGCGGCTGACCCGTTCGACGAACGCCTGGAGGTGGGGCGTGGCGTCGAGCATGAAGGTGTTGATCCGGATGCCCTCGCGGGTGCAGCGCACGACCTCGGCCAGGGTGGCCTCGACCGTCTCGGTCGTCGGGGGGTAGTGGAACAGCGGCTCGCCGTCGGGGGTGAGGTGGGCGGTGGGCTCGCCGTCGGTGATCATGATGACCTGACGGGTGCCGGCCCGGCCGGCCAGCATGGAGCGGGCCAGCAACAGGGCGTGGTGGATGTTCGTACCGAACACGAAGTCCCACGACACCTCGGGCAGCTGGTCGGGACGCAGGGCCCGGGCCACCTCACTGAAACCGACGATGCCCAGGTAGTCGCTCGGGAACTGTCCGGAGATGAGCGCGTGCAGGGCGATCGCCGTCTTCTTGGCGGCGAGAAAGTTGTCCCGCATCGGCATCGACAGCGACAGGTCGAGCAGCAACACGGTGCTGGCCCGCGTGAGCGTCTCGGTGCGCTCCACCTCGAAGTCGTCGGGATGCAGGGCGATCGGCAGGCCTCCGCCTCCCCGCAGCAGGCTGTTGCGGATGGTGCGCTCGATGTTGAGGTTGAACGGGTCGCCGAACTTGTAGGCCTTGGTGTCGTAGCTGCGCTCGTGGCCCGGCCCCTCGCGGTCGTCGGCGTGGCGGCCGATCCGGTCGGAGGACAGGCGGGCGAACAGGTCGGCGAGAGCGTTCTGTCCGAGGTGACGAAGGCCCCGGGGGGTGAGCTCGAGGCGACCCTCTCGCCGTTCGATGAGACCGGCTTCCTCGAGCATCCGCGCCAGCTCGGCCAGGCTGTCGAGGCTGCGGGCCCCGTCCTCGCCCAGCAGATCGCGGGCTACCGCCGGGTCGACCTCGGCCAGGGCACCCGGTGACGTCGCGCCGGTCAACAGGCCCTCGAGGGCGTCGATCTGGCCCAGCCGGTCGACGATGTCGACGGCGTCGAGCATGCTCAACGGTCCGCCGGTTCGACTCCCGCGGCCGCTCTCGCCCTGGCCCGAGGGGCCGTACTCGTTGCCCCACCCCATCTGCGGGAACTGGTCCTGCAGGTTGCGACTCAGCTGGTCGAGCTGCCAGCGCAGGTCCATGTCGCCGCCCAGGAGCTCGTCGGACAGGCGGGCCAGCTCGGCACGTTGCTCGGGCGACAGGGAGTTGAGGAAGGACTGGAACGCCGCCATCCCCGCCGCCAGTTGCTCGAGCAGCTCGTCGAGCGTCCGGGGGTTCTCCGGGAAGAAGTCGCCGTACGACGCCATGAAGGCGGCGAAATCGGGCTCCTCGCCCTGCGCCCGCTGATCGATCATCCCGTTGAGGGCGGCCAGCATGTCCAACGTCCGCTGGACCTGCTCCGGGTCGACGTCGGAGATGGCGCCGCTCATCTCGTTGAACCGGCTCTGGAGGAGCTGGAGGCGGAGACGCTCCACCAGCTCGTCGAAACGCCGGCCCGCGTCGGCCGAGCTGAAGTCGTAGGCCGACAGCTCGCGCACCTGTCCGGCGAGGTCCGACGGCAGCAGGTCGAGACGCAATCGCCGCTCGGCCGCCGCCGTGCCGGCGACATCCTGCCGGCGCTCGTCGTCGGTGCGTGCAGCCTCGCGCTCCACCTGGTCGAGCGCCGCCCGCTCCTGGTCGACGATCTCCCGTAGCTCCCGGGCGATCTCCGAGAACACGCTACCGAGGTCGCCCCGATCCAACTCCTCCTGCCGCCGCCGGCGCAGGCGCTCGAGCAGCTCCCGCACCCCGGCCAGTTGCTCGCCGTCGGGCCCCCGCAGGCCCTCCTGGAGCATGCGTCGGAGTGCCGCGTTCAGGTCGCCGTGGTAGATCAGGTCGTCGGTGAGCTGCGACAGCACCTGTTCGGCATCGGGCTCGAAGCCGGTCTGGGTGCCGTCCCAGCGCGAGTAGCGAAAGCCGGCCGGCACCCTCGGTCCCCTCACCTGCTGCGGTAGACGGCCCGGGCCCCGGCCGCGTCCTTGTTGAGCCGGCGGGACAGGTGGAGCCCCTCGAGCACCAGCTCCACGGCGCTGGCCACGGCGGCCGGCGTCTCGCTGGCCGCCAGGGGGAGGACGGCATCGCGCAGAGCGGGCAGGCCTTCGAGGAGCTCGACGTAGGCCCCCGACGCCACGTCGTCTCCGGTGTGGACCACCGTGCCTGACTCGAAGTCACCCAGGACCGGGCGGAACCGCTCCATGGGGCAACGCTGCTTGAACACGCCCAGGACGGCGGCGCTGACCAACTTCTCGAGAACGGCCTCGGCACGCCCCTCCTCGAAGGCTTCGATCTCCACCTTGCCGGCGGTCGACGACGCCAGCGCCTCCAGGTCGCTCACCCGGGGCACGGCTTCGGACTCACCCAGGCGCAGCGCCCGGCGGGTGGCGTTGGCCACGATCGTCTCGTAGTTGGCGATGGACAGGCGCACCGACACACCCGACCGCTGGTTGACGTGGGGGCTGCGGCGGGCCTCGGCGGTGATGGCGGCCACGATCGCCGCCATGTAGTCGGGAACCGCCACGGTGACCCCTGCGGGAGGTGCCGTCTTCACCTCCTGGTCGACGATGGCCAGCTCGGTCGTGGTGTCGAGCGGGTAGTGCGTGCGGATCTGGGCGCCGAACCGGTCCTTGAGGGGCGTGATGATCCGCCCCCTGTTGGTGTAGTCCTCCGGATTGGCCGAGGCCACGAGCACCACGTCGAGGGGGAGGCGGATCTTGTACCCCCGCACCTGGATGTCACGCTCCTCGAGCACGTTGAGGAGACCGACCTGAATCCGTTCGGCCAGGTCGGGCAGCTCGTTGATGGCGAAGATCCCCCGGTTGGTGCGGGGGACGAGCCCGTAGTGCAGGGTCAGCTCGTCGGAGAGGTAGCGCCCCTCGGCCACCTTGATGGGATCGACCTCCCCGATGAGGTCGGCGATCGAGGTGTCGGGTGTGGCCAGCTTCTCGCCGAAGCGGGCGCTGCGGTGGACCCACTCCACCGGTGTGTCGTCACCGTGCTCGCGGATCAGGTCACGGGCGTGGCGCGACACCGGCCGGTACGGGTCGTCGTTGATCTCCGACCCGGCCACCACGGGCATCCATTCGTCGAGCAACTCGGTGATCGACCGGATGATCCTGGTCTTGGCCTGGCCCCGCTCTCCCAGGAACACCATGTCGTGGCCGGCGAGGAGGGCGTTCTCCACCTGCGGGAGCACGGTGCCGTCGTAACCGACGATGCCGTCGACCACCGCCCGGCCGGCGGCGATGCGAGCCGCGGCGTTGCGGCGAAGCTCCTCTTTGACCGGGGACGACTCCCAGCCCGACTCCTTGAGCTGGCCCAGGGATGCAGGACGCGACATCAGGCCCAACCTAGTCTTGGCCGAATGAGACGCTTCAGCGCAGTTGGCCTAGCCGTCGCCGTCGTCGCCGCCGCCGGTCTGGCCGGGTGCGGCGCATCGGGTGCGGACGGTCCGCCCACCATGGTGCCCGGCGTCGGCCAGGAGTTCGTGACCGGGACCGTGACCCGCTTCCAGGCCGATGATGCCGAGCCGTCCCAACCCCTGGCCTCGCCATTCACCCTGGTGGCCGCGGAGAGGGGAACCGCCAACGCCACCATCGAGGACGCCCTCGTGAGCGGGAAGCGCACGACCATCTCGTGGTCGTCGGGAACGCCGTTGCCCATCACCGGCGAGGGCGGCCTCGAGCTCGGGCCGGTGCACGTCGAAGTCGACCGCAGTGGGGTCACCTGGAGGCTCGACGGCACCCGCAACTTCATACCCGGCAATTACCAGGTGGGGGCGGCGGTGGCCGTGGGAACCGCCGGAATCGCCGACTCCCGTGAGTCCGTGTCGTTCGAGGCCGACGACCAGACGGTACTGGTCGCCAGCGGAGGGGTGACCGTGAAGGTCGACCCCCAGACCGTCGATCTCAGCGGGCCGGGAAAGATCTCCGTCTCGGGCGCCCTCAAGGTGCAGACGGCCGACGACACGCGCGACGCCAAGGCCGTCACCTTCGGACCCGGCCCCTTCACGGCCACCCTGGCGCCGGGTAGCGCGAGTGCCATCACCCTGAAGTCCGTCCTGCAGGGCGCCGTCACCGCATCCTGAGACACGAAGTGCCCGGAGCGCGGCCGACAGCCAGAAGGGAGGACGCCTTGTTGCGCCCTCCCTTCCACTACCTCGGCTATGGCCTGACGAGAGTCGGTGCCGCCTTACGCCGTCACGCAGATGGCGAAGGACCTGATCGACCAGTTGAGTGCGTAGCCGTGGTCCTCCTCGTAACCGGTCGAGAGGACGTTGTTGGCCGGATTCGGGGCGGGCCTCAGGTCATCGAGCACCACGTGTCCGGTACCGTTGATGATCCTGGCCCCTACGCCGGTCGCCAGTTTGCCGCCCGGACACATCACGTTCGCGGGCTTCGGGCTCAGGGAATTGAAGGCGCTCGCCGGTCCGGCGACCACCTGCAACCCCGACGGCGGGAAGGCACAGATTGCATAGGCCGTCAGCCTCCAGTTCGCACCGGTACCGAAGTGACCCTCGACCGCGCTGACTTGCACGCTGGTGGCGAACGGGACGATCTCCACGATGCCGGCGTCACCAAGAGCGCCTGACATCTCGCCCCCCGTGCCCACGAGGCTCGTGTTGGCCGGGCAACGCGCCGTCACCGACTTCGGGCTGATCGGGTTCGGGGGATTGACGGGGATCGGGTTGGATGCCCTGGCCAGGACGAGGCCAGGGAACGGCCTGGCGCAGATGGCGTAGGCGGTGATGTGCCAGGCCTTGTTGGCACCTCCCGCCGTCGTGTTGCCGGGAACGTGGTCCTCGTACCCGGTTGCCGTCACCTGGGTGAGTGCGGCGTTCGGTGTCAGGTCGTCGATCACCACCTGGCCCTCGCCGCCGGTGATCTCCGCGCCGGTTCCCACCAGTCTCTTGTCCGTCGGGCACTTGGCCACAGCGCTCTTGCCGTCGGCGATGTCGTGAGCGCTGTTGGCGGCGACGCGCTGCAGCCCGGTGTGGGCCGCCGACGCCGGGCCCGCCAGTGGCCCCAACGATGCCAGGACAGCGACGCCGATCAACGGCGCCACCAGCTGCCAACGAGCTCGCCGTCGGCTCGGCTGGGGGTCGTGCAGGTCGAGAACGCCGCCGACGCGTGTCTCGTCCGTTGTCGTTGTCGTCATGGTGTTGCTCCTTTCGTACGGTCACCGGCCGCTCCGTGCGGCAATTGCGACAGTCGCGCTGGGAGCCACCCCGGTCTTGAGTAGTCCGATACCTGTTCTGTGGGACCGGCCAGGACGCACTGCCATGCCTCTCACCGGGCGGGACGGCGCTGCGTCCGTCACAGGCGCCTCCACCGGCCCCACCCGCGCGAACGACTCGGCCACGGTGGCGACGCGCGCCTACGGAAAGGATTGAGATACGCCCTCCCGCCCGAGTCGCGGCCCACGGCGCTGCACACCGAACAAGCCCCCGCCGCTGGCGGGGGCTTGCGCCATCTGCAACCCGGCGATGCGCTACGGGCAGCTCACCACTTGTTCGACATTGACGCGCGACCGTCGCGCCGGAACCACCCGAGCACATGAGTAGGTCGCTACCTGTTGTCGACGACCTCCACGTATCAAACGGTCGGGACGAGCCTCTTCATTCGAAGAGGTGCGCTCGCACACGGACGTCAGGATCCAGGAACGCGATGATTGCAGTGGAGACGACGGGAGCTGCCATGGCCGGGGTAACCGCGCCACGCCGACGTCGCCCCGACACAGAACCGGCGAGGAGCGGCTTGACGCGCACGTTGTGGCCGCGTCCGGCGCGGGCAGCGCCCAGCTGGCCTCTCACCGGGCGGGACGGAGACCTTCAGGCCATCACCGAGATGGTCGATCCCGCCGAGACCGGTCCCGGGGTCGTCCTGGTCGGCCCACCGGGGGTGGGAAAGACCCGCCTGGCCGTCGAGGCCCTGGCCATCGCCGAGCGTCGCGGAGCGACAACGTGTTGGGCGGCGGCGACATCGTCGGCCGCGTCCATCCCTTTCGGCGCGCTGTCCCACCTTCTGCCTCCCCTGCGCGCCGAGAACGACGGGGGCGGATTCCAGGCCTTCCAGCGCGCCATGGAGGCGATTCGCGACCTGGCCGGGGTTCGCCGCGTCGTCCTGGGGATCGACGACGCCCATCTACTCGACGACGCCTCCGCCGCCCTCGTGCACCAGATCGCCCTGACCGGCACTGCGTCCCTCGTCGTAACGCTGCGCAGCGGGGTGCGTCCGCCCGATCCCGTCATGGCCCTGTGGAAGGACCAGATCGTCAAGCGGATCGACGTTGCCCCGCTGTCCCCCGACGATGTGGCCGATCTCGTGTCGGCGACTCTCGGCGGGATCCTCGACAGCGCGGCTGCTGCCAGGTTCTGGCGGCTCACGTTGGGGAACCCGTTCTTGCTTCGCGAGGTGGTTCTCGGAGCCCTCGACGCCGACCAGCTCGTCGAGCGATCCGGTATCTGGAGGTGGCAGGGCGAGTTCTCCCCGACCTCGCGACTCACCGAGCTGGTGAGGGCCCGGCTCGGAAGAATTCCTCCTGATCAGCGCGCCCTGGTGGAGACGGTGGCCTTCGGTGAGCCGCTGAGCGCAACCCTGGCGACAGATCTTTCGTCCGCAGATGCGCTGCGGCGAGCCGAGGAGAACGGCCTGGTCACGGTGAAGCGCGAGGGCCGGCGGTGGGATGTGCGCATGGCTCACCCGCTCTATGCCGAGGTTGTCAAAGCGGAGTGCCTGCCGACGCGGGCACGGGAGGTCCAACGTGATCTTGCCTCGGTGCAGACGGAGAAGGGCCTCCGGCGCCGTGGTGACATTCTCCGGCAGGCGAGCTGGCAGCTCGAAGCTGAAGGTACCGGCGACGCCGACCTCCTCGTGGCCGCTGCCGGCCAGGCCAATGCCATCGACCCGAAGGTCGCCGAGCGGATGGCGAGAGCCGCCATGACGAGCGGTGGTGGCTTCGCCGCGGAGCTGGCTCTGGGTTTGGCCCTGCGCTGCCAGGGCCAGGTCCAGCACGCGCAGACCATCGTGGCACGAGCGGCGGCGATGGCCACGACGGACGGTCAACGTGCGGATGCCGCGGTCGTGCTGGCCCAGATTCTGTTTTGGGACCTGGGCGCGGCAGACCGGGCCGAGATCGTGATCGAAGAAGCACTGGCCGCGTGCACGGACAGGGCCATGACCGACAGGGTCGTCGCCCTGGGGGCCTCCTTCGCCCTCTTCGCAGGGCGACCGCGCGCAGCAGTTGAGATGGCCGCCTCGCTCGTCTCTTCGAGCTCCCCTGCTCCGGCGTTCGTCCACGCCTCAGCCGTCCGCTCGCACGCCCTGGCCCGCTGTGGGCGTATCACCGAGGCCCTGGAGGCCAATGCGCATGGCCGCGCGGTGATGGAGATCGGCAATGGCTCGGGCGTCGGTCGTTCGGGGGTCGCGCACACGGACTTCGCTGCTGTACTGACGCACGCGGAGCTGACGGCGAGACGGCTGGGTGGCGCCATCGACGAGGCCGAGGAACTGGCGGCCGCGTTCCAAGACGGTTCGGCGGCGCTTCCGGGTGGCGCTCGGATGCCCATCGCCCGGCTGCTCCGCGGACAGATCGCCTTGGCCCGCGGGCGACCGGCGACGGCCACCCGGCACCTCCAAGCGGCCATTGCCGAGCTGGAGTCCAACAAGGCGGGAGCCTGGCTGTACTGGTCGCTCCTCGGTTGACGGAGGCGCTGGCCCTGTCCGGCGACCCCGCCGCGGCCCGGACCACGCTGAGCAAGGCGGCCGCCGGGCACAACGCGACCTTCGGACTCTGGGAGCCCGACCTCCTGCTGGCCGAGGCGTGGGTGCTCGGCACCTCCGGCGAGGTTTCCCGGGCGGTTGCCACTGCCGAGCAGGCGGCATCGATTGCCGCGGCGACAGGCCAGTCGACGATCGAGGCCGTGGCTCTGCATACCTGCGTACGGCTCGGGCACAGCACCGCGGCGATCGCCGATCGCCTGCGCGACCTGGTCCAGGAGGTGGATTCGCCCCTGGTGGCTGCCGCGAGTGTCCATGCCGACGGCCTCCTCACGAGGGACGGCGTCGCCCTCGACTACGCCGCTGCCACATTCACCGCACGCGGCGCCCGTCTGGCCGCCGCCGAGGCCGCCAATCACGCCGCCGCCGCCCATCGGGGAGCGGGGAGGCGCGCCAGTGAGCTGGCATCGTCGCAACGTGCCGCCGAACTGGCTGCGACGTGCGAGGGGACCCGCACGCCGGCCCTGGAGCGCTTGGCCGACGAAGTCACGTTGACAGCCAGAGAGCGGGAAGTGGCCGGTCTCGCCGCCAGAGGCAAGTCCAACCGGGCCATCGCCGAAGACCTCGTCGTGTCGGTGCGAACCGTCGAGAACCACCTTGATCGGGTCTACGCCAAGCTCGCCCTGCACAGCCGCAAGGAACTGGCCGTCGCCCTGGACGTCCGTGTGGCGAGCAGAAGTACCTGAAGCACGCGACCCGACGTTCTGCCTGCGAATCGATCTCGCAGGACTCGGATCGGTGCCAGGATCGAGGGCGTGGAGATCCACCGGCACACCTACGACGCCGTCATCGTGGGGGCGGGCGGGGCCGGGCTGCGGGCGGCCATCGAGGTGGCCGGCCGCTGCCGCACCGCGGTGCTCACCAAGCTCTACCCCACGCGCTCGCACACGGGGGCGGCCCAGGGCGGGATGTGCGCGGCTCTGGCCAACGTGGAAGAGGACTCGTGGGAGTGGCACGCCTTCGACACCGTGAAGGGCGGCGACTACCTGGTCGACCAGGAGGCGGCCCAGATCATGTGCCGTGAGGCCGTCGACGCCGTCATCGAGCTCGAGCACCTGGGCCTGCCCTTCAACCGCACGCCTGACGGCCGCATCGACCAGCGTCGCTTCGGCGGCCACACCCGCAACCATGGAGAGGCCCCGGTACGGCGGGCCTGCTTCGCCGCCGACCGTACCGGCCACATGATCCTCCAGACGCTGTTCCAGCAGTGCGTGGCACGCGACGTCCGGTTCTTCAACGAGTTCCTCGTGCTCGACGTGGCCTTCGAGGGCGGCGACGGGGCGACGCCCGGGGCGGCCGTCTCGGGGGTGGTCGCCTACGAGCTGGCCACCGGCGACCTCCACCTGTTCGAGTGCAAGGCAGCGCTGTTCGCCACCGGTGGCTTCGGCAAGATGTTCAAGGTCTCGTCAAACGCCCACACCCTCACGGGTGACGGTCCCGGCCTCCTGTACCGCCGCGGCATCCCCATGCAGGACATGGAGTTCTTCCAGTTCCACCCGACCGGCATCTACAAGCTCGGCATCCTGCTGTCGGAGGCGGCGAGGGGCGAGGGTGGCATCCTGCGCAACACCCACGGCCATCGCTTCATGGAGGACTACGCCCCCACGGTGAAGGACCTGGCGCCCCGCGACATGGTCAGCCGGGCCATCCTCACCGAGCTGCGCGCCGGCCGTGGCCACGGGCCCAACAAGGATTACGTCCATCTCGACCTCACCCACCTCCCCCCGGAGCAGATCGACGCCAAGCTCCCGGACATCACCGAGTTCGTCCGCACCTACCTCGGCATCGAGCCCAAAACCGATCTCATCCCCATCCAGCCCACGGCCCACTACGCCATGGGCGGGATCCCGACGAACGTGTCGGCCGAGGTGGTGCTCGACGCCGCCGGCACCGTCGTCCCCGGCCTGTACGCGGCGGGTGAGTGCGCCTGCGTGTCGGTGCACGGTGCCAACCGTCTGGGCACCAACTCGCTGCTCGACATCGTCGTGTTCGGTCGCCGAGGAGGGGCGGCCATGGCCGCCTTCGTAGCCGATGCCCCCCAACCGCCGGTGTCCGACGACGCCATCGGCGTGGCGCGGGCGCTCGTCGAGAACCTGCGCGACCGGTCGACGGGGGAGAACGTGGCCGACATCCGCGACGAGCTTCAGGTCGAGATGACCGACAACGCCTCGGTCTTCCGCACCAGGGAGAGCCTGGAGTCGGTCCAGACCACTGTGGCCTCCCTGCAGACGCGCTACCGCGAGGCCTCGGTGCAGGACAAGGGCCGGCGATTCAACTACGACCTCTCCGAGGCTCTCGAGCTGGGGTTCCTCCTCGACCTGGCCGAGACGGTGGCGGCCAGCGCCCTGGCCCGCACCGAAAGCCGGGGTGCGCACTCCCGCGACGACCATCCCCTGCGCGACGACGCCAACTGGATGCGCCACTCGCTGGTCCGGCGCGCCGGGGACGGCACCGTCGGACTGGACTACAAGCCGGTGCAACCGGGGCCCTACCTCCCCATGGAACGGAAGTACTGACATATGCGTCGGGCACCCGGGTCCTGCGGACCACGCCCGCCGCTGCCGGCGGGGGCCCCTGCCCCCCCGACCCTGAGAGATGGAGTCCCGCCTGATGAGCGTCACTGTCGAGTTGCAGATCAAGCGATGGGACCCCGACCACGACACCCGGCCCCACTGGGAGACCTATGAGGTGGAGGTGGAGGAGACCGACCGGGTGCTCGATGTCCTCCACCAGGTGCGCTGGCACCACGACGGCAGC
>CAYTTL010000023.1:0-19592 GCA_964440725.1 uncultured Acidimicrobiales bacterium
CCACGTGGGTGCAGCGCACGCCCGACGGCTTCACCCTGAACGTCAAGGCGTGGTCGCTGTTGACCGGCCATCCCACCTGTCCCCATGCGCTGTGGCCCGACCTGCAGGGTGAGATCCCCCCCGAGCACCGCGACAAGCGGCGCCTGTACGCCAAGCACCTCCCTGTCGACGTCCTGGAGGAGGCGTGGGACCGGTTCCGCCACTCGCTCATGCCCCTGCACTCGTCCGGGCGGATGGGTGCCGTGCTGCTCCAGTACCCCCGCTGGTTCGGGCCCAAGGAGGCCAATCGGGAGGAGATCCGCCAAGCCGCCCGCCGCCTGAGCGGCTTCCGGCTCTGCATCGAGTTCCGCCACGGCCGCTGGCTCGAGGGCAACGAGTGCGAAGCGACGCTGGGCTTCCTCGAGTCGCTCGGGCTCACCTTCGTGTGCGTGGACGAGCCCGCCGGGTTCCCCTCGTCGGTGCCTCCCGTCGTGGCGGCCACCGCCGATCTGGCCGTGGTGCGCTTCCACGGGCGCAACGCCGAGACCTGGGAGGGCCCCGTCCCGAGCGCCGCCGAGCGCTTCCGCTACCGCTACAGCACCGAGGAGCTGCGGGAGTGGGTGCCCAAGGTCCGGGACCTGGCCGCCTCCGCCCGCCAGGTCCACGTGCTGATGAACAACTGCTACCGGGACTACGGCGTCGACAACGCCGCCGAGCTGGCGGCCCTTCTCACCGATTGATCGCGCCCGGCTCAGGGCGGGTCGTCGTCGCCCGGGTCAGGCCCGGCGGGGTCGGGATCGGCCGACACCTGTGAGGCGTGGTGGGCCACCATCCGCCAGCCGCCGTCGGGCACCCGGACGAAGACGTTCAGGGCGGCCACGGTGGTCGCCGGCTGGGCCTCGGCGAGGATGTTCTCGTCGACCGACACCCAGGCCACGTCGCCCTCCGACGAGGCCGAGATGTTCGTGAGGATGAACTGGAGATGCTGGTCGTTCTGGAAGAGGGCGAAGAACGAGGCGGCCACCTGCCCCCACCCGCGGAGCATGGCCCAGCCGGGGTGCGTGCACACGACACGGTCGGTGTGCTCCCACAGGAGCGACATGGTCTCCAGGTCGCGAGCCTCGAACGCCCCGTAGAACGACAGGTTGACCGCTTCCACCGCCTCGACGTCGTTCGTGGTCGTGATCCATCCTCCAGTCGGCCGCGCCCGGCCGGCCGGGCGCTGGCACGGTAGCGCGATCGGCCGCAGTTCGGGGTAGCGTCCGGCCGCGGGACCTGGGCTGAAAGGCTCGACGTCACGGCGTCGGCGATGACTGGAAAAGGGGGAGGCCGGGATGTTCTGCCGCGAGTGTTGGGAGAAGATCCCGGACGGCTCGGAGGTCTGCCCGGCATGCGGGAAGCCGCCTGCTGGCACGGTGAGCGCACCGACCGAACTGCCACCGTCGCGGTTCGACACCGCCCCGGTGCAGGTCGTCCCGAACTATCTCGTCCAGTCGATCCTCGTCACCGTGGCCTGCTGTCTACCGGCGGGGATCGCCGCCATCGTCTACGCCTCCCAGGCCAACAGCAGGCAGGCGGCCGGTGACTATGCGGGCGCCCTCCAGGCGGGGAACAAGGCCAAGATGTGGTGCTGGATCTCGCTGGGGGCCGGCCTGGTCGTCATCGCCCTGTATGCCGTGATCTTCGCCTTGGGCAGCAGTAGTGGCACCGGCGACCTCTGACCTCACCGTCCGGGCCTCCTGGCGCGGGCCGTTGGCGGTCACGGGCCTCGTCGCCGGGGCCGGCTGCGTGCTGGCGGTCGTCGACCCCGCCCGTGGCGGTCTGTTCCCGCCATGTCCGTTCTGGGCGGTCACCGGCCACTGGTGTCCCGGTTGCGGAACGCTCCGCGGGCTCCACGAGCTCCTCACCGGGCACCCGGCGGCGGCGTTCGGCTTCAATCCCCTCCTGATGCTGGTCCTGCCCTTCCTCGTCGGCGCTCTGGTCGCGTGGTGGGCGCGGAGCCTGGGGATCCTGGAACGCCCGCCCAGGGTGCTCCCGACACCCCTCCCGTGGCTGACCCTCACCGCCGTTGTCTTCTGGGGCCTGCGCAACGTCCCGGTGGAACCGCTGACCGCCCTCGCACCGTAGGACAAGACCGGTACGCGTCACACCCGTGTAATACGGTGGATGTGATGACCCTGCCCCTCCCGGTCTCGCTGACGCCGTCGAAGGTCGCATCGTTCAAGGACTGCGCACTCGCCTTCCGCTTCTCGGCCATCGACCGCCTGCCCGAGCCTCCGTCGCCGGCGGCCACCAAAGGCACCCTGGTGCACCGGGCCCTGGAGCTCCTCTTCTGCGAGCCGCCGGCTCGGCGCACCCCGGACGCGGCCATGTCGTGCCTGGCCACGGCCCGCCGAGAGATGGCCTCCGACCCCGAGTTCGTCGGCCTCGGCCTCGACGCCGAAGCCGAGGGAGCCTTCGCCGAGGAGGCCGAGGCCCTGGTCCGGCGCTATTTCGAGCTCGAGGACCCTACGTCGGTCCATCCCATCGGCCTCGAGCTCCGACTCGAGGTCGCCCTCGGCTCCCTCACCCTCCGAGGTGTCATCGACCGCCTCGACCGCGACCCCGACGGCGGCCTGGTGGTCACCGACTACAAGAGCGGCAAGGTCCCCGGCGTCGTCCACGAGCAGAGCCGCCTGGGGGGCGTCCACTTCTACGCCTTCCTCTGCGAGCAGCTCCTCGGCGTGCGCCCGGTACGCATCCAACTGCTCTACCTGAGCGCGCCGGTGGCCATCGTCGCCCAGCCGTCCGAGCAGTCCGTCCGGGCCATGGAGAAGCGGGCGATGGCCATCTGGAGGGCCGTGGAGACGGCCTGCGAACGTGACGACTTCCGTCCGCACCCGTCCCGCCTGTGCGACTGGTGTGCGTTCCGCGACTACTGCCCGGCCTTCGGCGGCGATCCCGCCCGGGCCCGGGACCTCGTCGGCGTGAGCTGACCTGCGCTCGGCCCCCTCGTCGCCCAACTACCGTCCCCCCCGTGACTCGATCCCTTCGCGGCACCCGCAGGCGCATCAGCTGGTTCGACGCGCGTGTCGATGCCGCTTTCGACCGGATCCGAGGTGTGCCCGCCGCCGACCGGACGTTCTACGCGGCCTCCGAGCTCGGAGACTTCAGCCTGGCCTGGATGATCCTGGGATGCCTGCGGGCCCTGCGCTCCGAGCGCGACACGGAGGCGGCCGTCCGCCTCGGCGTCGGGCTGGCGGTGGAGTCGTTCCTGGTCAACGCCGTGATCAAGTCGGTGTTCCGGCGCACCCGACCACCCTGGGACGTCCACCGCCCCCATGGGTTACGGCGCCCCCTCACCAGCAGCTTTCCCAGCGGGCACGCCACCTCGTCGTTCACCGCCGCGGTGCTGTTGTCCGAGAACGACCCGCTGTGGCCCGTCTACTGGGCCGTCGCCGGGGTCATATCCGGCAGTCGCGTGTACGTGAAGATCCACCACAGCTCCGACGTGGTGGCCGGCGTCGCCGTCGGCCTCGGCATCGGACTCGCCGTCCGGCGCCTCATGCCTCTCAGGCGGCCGGAGGTACCGGCCCCGGTGAGCTGACTGAACCCGGGTTCAGCTGACCCCGGCGCGCTCGAGCTCGGCCACGTCGGCCAGATCGCCGACCAGGAGCGATCGCATGTCGAGCAGGAGGTCGGACATCTCGGATGCCGATACCAGCTCTCGCGTGTGAAGCGTGCCCAGGCTGCGGTCAATGATCTCCAGCGCCTGGTTGATTGCGTCGCCTTCGAGTGTCTCGCTCATCACTCTCTCCAACGCCCGTCTGCTCGGACCTGTTCCTTACAACTCCCTAAGAAACACGATCGTCACAACCGGCACGGTCCTGTAGCTCTGAGCACCCACACTAGCGGAGAGACCGGCGGGACTGTCATACCCCCCTGTCATCCTGGGGACATGGAACAGCAGCTGACCCTGGTCGACGCCGACGAACGCTCCTGGGAGCTCACCGAACGGACCCGAGAGATCGGCCGGCTGGGCCTGCAGCAGGCCCGCCAGGCCCTGGAACGGGCGCCCCGCCAGGCGGCGTAGCGCCGGTGGGGTCGGGTCTGCCACGATGGCGGTCCTCCCCTGCCATGCCTCGCGGCGGTCGCCGCCTCCCCCACTGGTGCATCCGCCCGGAGGTGTCATGCGTCGCCGTCCTCTTCTCCTCGTTGCAATCTCGGCCTGCGCCGTCGTGGTCTCCGCCTGTGGAGGGTCGGCGCCCGTATCCACCGCTGCGGGCCCCTCCGGCGGCGGCGACCGGGCCACCGTGGTCCGAGTGGTCGACGGTGACACCCTCGTGGTCAAGATCTCCGGCCGCGACGAGCGGGTCCGCCTCATCGGCATCGACACGCCGGAGTCGGTGAAGCCCAACACGCCGGTCCAGTGCTTCGCCCTCGAGGCCTCGGCCCGCACCAAGGCGCTGCTCCCGGGGGGCACCCCGGTGCGCCTGGAGCGCGACGCCGAGCTGCGCGACCACTACAACCGCCTCCTGGCCTACGTCTACCGCGTCGCCGACGGCCTGTTCGTGAACCTGGCCCTCGCCCGGGAAGGCTTCGCCCAGCCCTACACCTATCCCCCCAACGTCGCCCACTCCGACGACTTCGTGGCGGCGGCATCCGAGGCCCGCCAGTCCCGTCGCGGGCTCTGGAACCGCTGCCGCGACCCGGCCGCACCCCTCGACGCCGCCAGCGGCAACAGCTGACCGCGTCGGCGGGGGGCACTACCGTCGTCGACGTGCCCTCCGTCGCAGAACGTCTCGGCTACCCCGCCGACGCCCGCCTGCTGATCATCAACTGCGACGACCTCGGCTCCTCCCACGCCGCCAACGTGGGCATCTACGAAGCCCTCCGTGACGGTGTGGCCACGAGCGCCAGCCTCATGGTGCCCTGTCCCTGGGCCCGCGAAGCGGCAGCCCGGTACCGGGGCGAGGACGTGGGCGTCCATCTGACCCTCAACGCCGAGTACGACCTCTTCCGGTGGGGCCCCCTGACCCACGCGCCCTCCCTGTACGACGGCGACGGGGGCTTCCCCCGCACCCTCCAGGACGCCTGGGACCACGCCGACGTCGACGAGGTCCGCCGGGAGTGCCGGGCCCAGGTCGAGCGGGCCATCTACTGGGGCTTCGACGCCAGCCACCTCGACTCCCACATGGCCAGCCTCGAACTACGCCCCGAGTTCTTCGACATCTACCTCGAGCTGGCCGTCGACTTCGGCCTTCCCGTCCGGCTGGGCCCCGCCTCCACCGAGCGCACCGTGGGCTTTCCGTTCCGGGCCCTCGCCGAGGCCGAGGGGATCATCGCCCCCGACCATCTGGTCCGCCCGACCGGCAGCGGGAGCAGGCGGGCCATTGAGCGCGCCCTGTCCGAGCTCGCCCCGGGAGTCACCGAGTTGGTGGTCCACCCGGCCATCGACACCGACGAACTTCGGGCCCTGGCCCCCGACTGGGCCGACCGGGTCGACGACCACGACCTCGTCGCCGGTCGTTCGAATCTGCGGGCCGTCGCCCGGCGGGCCGGCGCCCACCTGATCGGCTACCGAGAGCTCCGCGACCTCCAGCGGTCCGAACCCTCACCGTCGAGCTGACAGCCGGTGGGGCAGGGGCCCCCACCGGCACCGGCGGGCGCGGCCCGCAGGGCCCGGGTGCCCGCCAGCGAAAGCTCAGAACTTTCCGACGACCACCGGATCGTTGGTGCTGGCCACCACGCCACCGGCTTCCTCGGTGGTGAGGGCGAACCCCGCGGAGTTCGGAGGGGCCCGGAACCCGGCGGAACCGACCTTGGACCCGAGCACCCCCACGGAGATCCGGCTCGTACCGACGAGGGCCCACAGCTGGTAGGTGCGGTCGGACGGGAGCTGGGCCAGACGGGCGTTGGTGAGATAGCCGGTGCCGTCGGGGAGCATGACCGCCTCGGCCCCCACGCCACCGTCGGCACGCTGGAGGTTCACCCTCCGGGCCGAGGGGTCGGCGAGGGCGGCCTTCACGGTTCGGTCGAACTCGGTTCCGGCGGCCTGCTGCTTCAGGTCGTCGATGCGGCGGCCGTCGTCGACGACCTTGAGCCCGAGCGCGGCCGCCAACGTCATCGCAGCCACCGCCACCATGGCCGCCACCGCAGTGACGGCCCGGGACCGCCGCGGCGGGCGGGCGAGGGGCACGACGGGAGCGAGAGGCGCGGCCGGCGCGGCGGGCGTCGGGGGCATGGACAGGGGGGGCGGCGTCTCCTCGAGAGACTCGGCGATGCGGTCCCACAGGCCCGGAGGCGCCTGCGACCATCCCGGGGCCAGGAAGGCGGCGACCTCGCGGTGCTGGCTGATCTCGGCCTGGCACGCCCCGCACTCCGACGCGTGGCTCTCCACCGCCTCGCGCTCGTCGACGTCGAGGGCGTCGAGGGCGTAGACGCCCAGCAACTCGGCGGCGTCGGCGTGACTCAACTCTCGGCCCACGACACGCTCACCCCTGCGTCGACCATCGACTTGCGCATCTTGCGCAGTCCAGAACGAATCCTGCTCTTGACAGTACCTTCGGGCTCGTCGAGAAGCACCGCGACCTGGCGATAGGTGTGGCCTCCGAAGTACGCCAGCTCGATGGCCTTGCGTTCCTCCACGGGGAGGGCGGCCACCACGTCCTGGACCTGCTCGGCCACCGTCAGCTCGATCACCTCGCGCTCGATGTCGGTGCCGCGCTCGGCGGTCTCACGGGCCTCGCGTTCCTCGCGCCGGCGCCGAGAGGTCTCCGAACGCAACAGGTCGACGGACCGTCCGTGGGTCTGAGCCAGCAGGTAGGAACGCAGGCTGCCCCGCTCCGGGTCGAAGCGGTCCGGAGCGTTCCAGAGGCGCAGGAACACCTCCTGGAGCACCTCCTCGGCCAGCTGCCGGTCGGCCAGCAGGCGCCGGGCCAGGGCGAAGGCGGCACCGGCGTGGCGGCGGTACGCCTCGGCCAGGGCGTCCTGGCGCCATCGCCCGATCGCCACCACGAGGGTGGCGTCACTCGCATCGCTCAAGGACATGGCGGCCACAGTGTTGCCTCTTCGGCGCGGGAACACACATTGGATGGGTTTCACACCCGGGTTCCGGGCTGGCTACGGTGAGCGCCCGACCCGGACCGGAGGATGGACCCCAGATTCGACACCCCGCTCTACTTCTCGGCTGCCTGATGGTGGGGACGGCACTGGCGGCAACGGCGTGCTCCTCCACGGAGCCGTCGGGTACTCCGTCGACGACGCAGGTGACGGCTCCCACCGCTGGCGAGCCGGATGGCGGCGAGCCCTTGCGACCTGGGATCGATGGGGGCGGCGCGACCGTCTCGGGCGATGCGCTCACCATCGAGGGGTTCACCTTCACGCCCGGCGATCTGCGGGTCGCTCCCAACGCCACCGTCACCGTCACCAACGCCGACGGCACCGACCACTCCGTCACAGCCGTCAACGGGGCCTTCGACACCGGCCGGTTCTCGGGTGGCACCAGGACCATCACGGTCCCCGCCAACGGGCGCTTCGAGTACCGGTGCGACGTCCACAGCTTCATGCCCCACGGATTCATCCAGGCCGACGGCTAGCCCCGTAGGATGACTGAGACGCGGGAGGGACCATCCTTGAGCTTTGACCACCAGGCGCTCGACGATCGGGCCGTCCGCGACCTCATCGAACGGTCCCAGGACTCCCAGGCCGATGCCATGCGCGCCACCCGGGAGCCGCTGTCCGAGTTGGTCGAGATGGGACACGAGCGGCGGTCGGGCGGCGGTTTCGAGCCCGAAGAGACCGAGCGGTTCCGCACCCAGCGCCGCCGGCTCATGCGCACGAGCCTTCTGGCGGGCGGGGCCCTCGCCGCCTATGGCTTCGGAGGCGCGCTGCTGCGACTCCTCGAGACGCCGGCGTACGCCGACCAGGAGCTCGACGTGCAGATGCTGCAGACGTCGGCCTCGCTCGAGAACCTGGCGGTGGCGGCCTACGACACCGCCCTGGCCCTTCCGTTCATCGGCGGCGACGCCGCCAACGCCACGATCAAGGCATTCGTCACCAAGACCAAGGACCAGCACACCCAGCACGCCGTGGCCTTCAACGACGCGGTGACCAAGCTGGGCGGCACGACCCAGCCCGGTCCCGACCCGGTGCTGCTGGGCGTGGTGAACGCGGCCAAGCCCACGCTCACCGACGCCGGCAAGGTGGTCGAGCTCGCCATCACCCTCGAGGGGGGCGCCACCCAGACCTACCAGAACAACGTGGCCGCCCTCGGCGACGCCAACGCCAAGGCCGTGACCGCCAGCATCATGGGCGTCGAGGCCCAGCACCTCGCCATCCTGCTGGCCGTCCAGGCGCTCCTCGGTGCCAACGCGCCGAACCTGGTCAACCTCGACCCGGGGAACGTCGCGAACCTGCCCGACGTCGCCGGCAAGGTGGGCTTCCCCGAGGCATTCCAGAAGACCGACCTGGCGCGGGACGCGGCCGAGGGAGCGCTCGAATGAGGTACCGGCGGCGGCACCGCGAGGCCCTGGCCATCACCGAGGCCGAGCTCGCCGGCCTCACGTCCGACCTCGACGAGATGCACCACGCCACGCTTCCGGCCATGCGCGAGGCGGTCGAGATGTGGACCGACGAGTTGCGCGCCGGCGAGCTCGGACGGCTTCGCACGAGCCGGCGCAGGTTCCTGGCGGGCGGTGGCGCGGCCTTCGGCGCGTTGGCGTTGGTCGCCTGCACCGACGACGACGTTCCCGTCGGTGGGAACCCCACCCCGACCGACCCGCCGGGCACCTACCGCCCGCTCAGCGGCGACTTCGCCATCGCCGGCCTGGCCGCCTCCCTCGAGAACCTGGCGGCCAACACCTACCAGGCCGCCCTCGACGCGGCCACGGCCGGGAAGTTGGGGCCCGTGCCCCCCGCCGTCTCGACGTTCGCGGCGACCGTCAAGGCCCAGCACAACGACCACGCCGGGGCATGGAACAGCGTGCTCACCAATGGAGGCGCCAGGACGGTCACCGGCGTCGACCGGACGGTCAAGGACGCGGTCGTCGACCCGGCGTTCGCCCAGGTGGTCGATGTGGCCGGTCTGGCCCGTCTGGCCCTCGGCCTCGAGAACATGGCGGCCGCCACGTACCTGGCCGACATCGCCATGATCGAGAATCAGAACGCGCTGAAGATCGCCGCGTCCATCCAGCCCGTCGAGATGCAACACGCCGCCATCTTGAACTTCGTGCTCGGTCAGGATCCCGTGCCCGACGCCTTTGCCAAGACCGACGGCGCCCGCCCCACCACTGACTCTGTGTCCTAGCGGCGGGCACCCGGGCCCTACGGGCCACGCCCGCCTCTTGCCAGCGGGGACCCCAACCCCGCTGGCTGCGCCGGCCTCAGGTCCGGTTGATCACGCTGTTTCCGGGTACTCCGTCACGGCGCGGATGTCTTCCTGGATGGCCTTGTACTCGGGGCTCTGGGTCAGGGGCAGCAGGCTCATCAGCTTTCCCATGTTCCCGGTGACCTTCATGCGACCCTGCATGAAGGCGGCGTTCGGGTCGAGCTCGCCCTTCTGCATCTTGACGCTGTCGTCGTATGACAGGGTGAGGGTGAAGTCGGCGTCGGCGTCCTCGCCGAGGGAGTCCTCGAGCAACTTGCCCTTCTCCAGTACCCAGTAGTACCGGATGTCGCCCCCGGGGGCACCGGTGACGTGGTACTGCATGCGCGCCGTCGCCCCCTCCCGTTCGGGGAAGCTCTGGGCCAGTTCCTTCTGGGCGTCGAGCCACTCCTGGCTCAGATAGGTGTGCATTGGCATCCTCGCGGTCGTCGAGCGTCACCGATGGTAGCGGCGAGCCGGGGCCTCAGGGGGAGACCCGCACCCGTATGCCGGCGAACAGGTCGTTCTCGGGCGTCTCGGTGTCGACTAGGCTCCGGGCGCGGATGTAGTCGTCGTAGCCGTAGGCGACCTCTTCGGGGGGCAGACCGAACCAGAACGGGGAGTCGGGGTCGATCTGGGTCTCGTGGGCCAGGAGGGCGGCCCGGCGAACATCGTCGTGGGCGGACACCTCGAGACGGGTGGTGATGCGGTGGTCGTGGTTCGGACGGTCGAACCACTTCTGGTCGAAGGGTGACTCCAGTCCCAGTGCGAGGAACCTCTCGTGGATGGCGACCATACGGGCCCTCGACCAGGCGGTGTAGTACAGCTTCAGCGGCTGCCAGGGCGGGCCGGCGTCGGGGAATGCGTCGGGGTCCCCCGCGGCATCGAAGGCGGGAAGGGTGATCTCGTGCACCCGGAGGTGATCGGGGTGTGGATAGCCCTCCTGGTCGTCGGCGTAGGTGACGATCACGTGAGGTCGCTCGCGTCGGATCACCTCCACCAGGCGACCCACGGCCTCATCCAACGGTGCGCGGGCGAAACAGCGCGGGTCGGCGTTCTCCGGCGTGTCCGGCATTCCCGAGTCGCGGTAGCCGAGGAGGACGACCTCGTCGTAGCCGATGACCGCAGTCGCCCTCCCGAGCTCCTCCATACGCACCTCGGGCAGGCGCTCGCGGATCTCGGGCCGGTCCATGGCCGGGTTGAGGATGTCGCCGGCCTCGCCCCCCGTGCAGCAGACCAGCACACAGCGAACACCTTCGGCGTGGTACCGGGCGATGGTGGCCGCCCCCTTCGACGCCTCGTCGTCGGGATGGGCGTGGACGGTCAGGAGCGTGAGCTGCTCGGTCGTCCCGAGCGGCGCTGCCAGATGCTCTCGGGAACCGGCCTCGTCATCCATGGGCGGCAACCGTAGCTTCAGCGCGCGGTGCTCCCAGTTCTTTCTCGCCGCTTGTCGTCGCCGTTGTCACCGTGCTCGCGCCTCCCTGCGGGAATCCCCGAACTGCTCCCCGTCTGGCCGGGCCCGGGTGTGGCGGCCACACTGGCGGCATGAAACTCGCCTTCGTCGGATCCTTCTCGACCGGTAAGACCACGCTGGCCAACCTCTTCGCCAGAGAGTGGGACTACCCCCTTCTCCCGGAGGTGGCACGCGAGGTGGTCGAGCTGGGGTTCCCCCTCGATCAGAGCGCCACCGCCGAGACCGAGACGCTCATCTTCCTCAAGCAGTGGCGGGCCGAGTCGATGCACGCCAACTTCGTCGCCGACCGCTCCATCTACGACGTCCTGGCCTACGCCGACTGGGTGATGGAACACGCCCGGGCCCCGCGCAAAGAGGACCATCTCTGGATCGAAGCCCGCCAGATCGCCGTCGCCGACCTGCGGGCCCGCTACGACCACGTGTTCTACCTGCCCGTCGAGTTCCCCATCGTGCTCGACGGCCTGCGCCCCGACGACACCGGCTTCCAAGCCGACATCGACGGGCGCATCCGCAGTCTCCTCGAATCCGAAGATGTCGCCTACGAGACCCTGACGGGTCCGGTGGAGGCCCGACGGGACCACGTCCGGGCCACGGTGGGAGCGATCGGCACGAGGTGATCACGGCCCGCGTGTACGAGGGCGGCACCGTCGACGACCTCGAGGCCGAGCAGGTGTCGGAGGCGATGCACCGTCCGGACGCCTTGGTGTGGGTCGATGTACTGGAGCCCTCGGATGCCGACCTCGACTGCGTGCAGGAGCAGTTCGGCCTCCACCCGCTGGCCATGGAGGACGTCCGTGAGCGCCACCAGCGGGCCAAGCTCGAGACCTACCCGTCGCACACCTTCATCGTGGCCTACAGCTCCGGGCTCCACGAGGTCGACCTCTTCGTGGGCCCCACGTGGGTGGTGACGGTGCGGGAGGCCGAGGGCGACGGTCCGCCGTGGGACATCGACACGGCCACGGCCCGCTTCGATCGCACCCGCGCCGAACACCTCAATCCCGGCTACCTGCTCTACGTCCTGCTCGACGAGCTCGTCGACGGGTATCTCGACGCCGCCGACGCCGTCGAGGATGACCTGGAAGGGTTGGAGGAGCGCATCTTCAGCGAAAGGCCGTCCGACGAGCGCACCATGCAACAGGAGCTGTTGGCGGTTCGTCGCCGCCTGGTCGAGTTCCGGCGGGCGGTGATGCCGTTGCGGGAGGTGGTGGGGGCCCTCATGCACCGGGAGGTCCCGTGGATCGACGAGACCACGGCCACGATGCTCCAGGATGTCTACGACCACGTCCTGCGGGCCGTGGAGCTGATCGACGGCCAGCGGGAGCTGATGGGCAATGCCGTCGATGCCCACCTCGTCATCATCTCCAACCGGATGAACGGGGTCATGAAGAAGATGACGTCGTGGGGGGCGATCATCCTCGGATCCACCCTCGTGGCCGGCATCTACGGTATGAACTTCACGCACATGCCCGAGCTCGAGTGGCGCTACGGCTTCGCCTACGCCCTCGGCCTGATGGCGATCCTCACCCTTGCGGGGTACTGGTACTTCAAGAACAAGGACTGGCTGTAGCTACCCCTGGCGGTCGGGGCCGGCCCGCTCGATGTCGATACGGACGATCACCCGGCGCTGTTGCTCCATGGCCGACCGGTACTCGTCCCAGTCGGGGTGCTCGCCCACCGCGGCGCGGTAGTAGTCGACCAGCAGGTCGAGGGCCTCGGGCAGGCTGACCACGCTCGCCGTGCCGTCCACCTGGATCCAGGGGCCGTAGAAGCCGTCGTTGACCACACAGAGCGAGGCCCGGGCGTCGCGGCGCAGATTGCGCACCTTGTAGGCCGCCTCCCGGCTGCTGATGACCGCCCGCCCCTCGCCATCCACGGCCACCACCACCGGCGACAGCTGGGGCCGGCCGTCGGACCGGAACGTGGACAGCACCGCCCGGTGGTGGTCGGTCAGGAAGCGTCTGGCATCGTCGAGATCCATGTCTCCTCGTCACTCATCGAGTTCGGGCACGTCGGCGAAGGGCGTGGTCGGAAGGGTGGGAAGGTCCGAGGGCGGTCGCATGGGGCGGCCCGTCGTGGGCGGCGTGGCCCTCGGCCGTGCCGACACGGTGGTGGGCGGTAGCGACGACGACGTCGTCGTGGCGCGGGTCGACGTCGTCGTGCCCCGGTTGCTGGTCAGGTCCTTGTAGTTGGCCACCGAGGGGTGGGCGATGCCGGCGGGCCCGGCGGCGAAGACGTCGAGCACGTTGCGGGTGATGCGGTCCACGTCCTCCTGGAGGCAGCGCTCGGTGGGCGGGCACGACCGGTTCAGCCGGCTGATCCACCAGTTGGTGCCGGTGGCCAGCACGCCGGCGCCGCTGGAGGTGGTGTAGTAGGTCATGTCGGAGAAGCTCGACTCCCCGCGGCAACGCACGGGCGAGTGGGTGAGCACCTGCACGGCCCCCGGTGGGGAGGGGGCGTTCGGGTCGTACCGGTCGAACTCGGGCCCGACCACGCCGGGCAGCTTGTCGCCCGCCGACAGCCCCGTCCCGGCGAACACCCACGCCGACGGATCGGCCACGACCATGTCGGCGTCCACCGGGTTGCACTGGTAGTAGCTGCCGACCAGCGCGCTCTCGGGGCGGTTCACCGGCGACTCCCGCCAGCTGACCGTCACCCGGCTGTTGTCCTTGCCGGTCATGGGATCCTCTCGGGCCGACCGGTAGTTGACCTCGCGCCGGAACGGCCCGAGCGGCGACGACTCGAGCCGGATGCTCCGGTAGACGGCGTTGGCTCCGAAGAAGATCAGGTTGACCCCGCGGTCACGGGCCTGCTCGGCGGTGGTGCGCATCTCCAACGTCCAGTACTCGTCGTGGCCCAACGTGATGACGGCCTTGTGGTTCGCCAACAGGTCGCCCCGGTGGTGCAGGTCGATGTCGGTCCAGTAGGTGACGTCGTAGCCCTCACGCTCGACCAGCGAGACGAAGGGCAACTCGTTGCCGAGGAAGTCCCCTGCGCCGGAGTCGGCCTCGTAGGGCCGGTCGAACGACACCACCTTGGCCCGGGCGTCACCCCCGCCGCTCTTGCCCGCGTAGAGACTGTGGCCGCCCCAGAGGTTGTAGGCCTGCCAGGTGGTGACGGCGTTGACCACGACCAGGGCGGCCCGGCTCCGGTCGTCGCGAATGGTCAGGGGTACGTACCGCATGTGCCCGCCGTCGCCCACCAGCCTGAACAGGTAGTCGCCCGGGGGCCACGACTTGTCGATCACCACGTCGAGTGACGGTGTCCACGGAGCCTCTGCGGTATTGGTGCGCCGGTCCACCGTGGCCGGTGCCTGGCGGACGCCCCTCAGGGTCTCGGACTTCCATATCAGGCGACCCTGATCCCCGCCGTACCATCCCATCCGGTAGGCCTCCACCCGGTAGGTGGGGGCGGTGGTGGACACGTACAGGCGTACTGTCTCGCCGTCGGTGGCGCTGGTGGCGTCGGCGAATCCCTCGATGGTGCCGTTGTTGGGAGGCCCCGCCGGCCGCCAGTCGGTGGAGCCGGGCTTGGAGTTCTCCTCCACGATCCACGGGGCGCGGCCGTTGGAAGCCACTTCCACGTCCGGTACCTCGGGTCCCGCCTTCGACCCCAACAGGTTGGCGGTTCGGGCTGCCGGCACCAGGCTGACGACCCCACCGATCGCCGCACCCACGACCAGAGTGGCGACGACGACGAGACGCGTCGTACTCGGGCCCGGCACAGACGACGAGGCTAGTGGACACCGTCCACGCGACAGGGGCACCTACCTGGCCCGACTACATGGCGACGGCGGTCATCGCCGCCGCGCCCGGCTCACATGGCGACGGCGGTCATCGCCGCCGCGCCCGGATCACATGGCGACGGCGGTCATCGCCGCCGCGCCCGACTACATGGCGTCGTCGCCCATCTCACCGGTGCGGATGCGCACCACCGACTCGACGGGCACCACCCACACCTTGCCGTCGCCGATCTTGTCCGTGCGGGCGGCGTCGACGATGGCCGCCACGACGGTGTCGGCCGTGGCGTCGTCGGTGGCCACCTCGATGCGGACCTTGGGCACGAAATCGACGGTGTACTCGGTGCCCCGGTACACCTCGGTGTGGCCGCGCTGGCGACCGAAGCCCTGAACCTCCGACACGGTCATGCCCTGGACGCCGAGGCTGCGCAACGCCTCCTTGACGTCATCGAGCTTGAAGGGCTTGATGATCGCCGTCACCAGTCTCACGAGCTGCACGCTCCTGTCCGGAGGGTAGAACTCGGAAACGTACAGGACCGATAGCGTGACCCGCTGTGCCGACCCCCGCGACGAGCTCTCCCGCGTGGCGGCGCGCCCTGGTGACCGGAGGGTCGAGCGGCATCGGCCGGTCCTTCGCCGCCGCGCTGGCTGCGGCCGGCACCGACCTGGTGCTCGTCGCCCGCCGCCGCGAGCCGCTGGACGAGCTGGCCGGCGAGCTGCGCCACGCCCACCGGTGCGACGTCGAGGTCCTGGTGGCCGATCTCACCGACGACGCCGGGCTGGCCGACGTCGAGGCCCGACTCGCCGACACCACCCATCCTGTCGACCTGCTCGTCAACAACGCCGGCTTCGGCAGCCACGGGTCGTTCGTCGAGCTTCCCGTGGCAGACCAGGACGAGTTGATCCGCCTGAACGTCCTCGCTGCCGTTCGTCTCGCCCACGCCGCCCTTCCCGGCATGCTCGACAGGCGCCGGGGCGGAATCCTGAACGTCTCGTCCCTGGCCGGGCTCCAGCCTCTCCCCAACTGGACCGTCTACGCCGCCACCAAGGCCTTCCTGACCAGCTTCAGCGAGGCGCTCCACGAGGAGGTCCGCGCCCGCGGGGTGGTCGTGCTGGCCCTCAAGCCCGGGATGACCCGTACCGCGTTCCACCAACGCTCGGGCCTGCCGCCCGTCGTCATCCCCCGGCTCTTCTGGATGGAGGCCGACGATGTCGTGGCGTCGGCGTTGAAGGCGCTCTCCCGGGGCCGGGCCAGCCATGTGCCCGGTGTCGTGAACAAGGCGGTGGCCACCCTGTCGAGGCTCTCGCCCCGGATCGCATCCCGGCGCGTGATCGCCCGGGCGGGCCGTTCCTGACGCCTGAGACGTCGGACGAGCCGCTAGCTCTTCTTCGCCGAGGTCGCCTTCCTCTTGGCCGCGGCGGCCTTCTTCTTCACCGTCGCCGCCTTCTTGATGGCCGAGGCCGTCGCCTTGGCGGCGCCCTTGGGGGGCTGGTCGGGCGCCCGGGGGTGAGGCTTGGTGGGGGCGACGTCCTTGGCTGCGGCCATCAGCTCGCCCAGCTCCGCGAGCTGCTTGCGGCCCATCGCCTCTCGGACGGTGGGGAAGAGCTCGCCCTCCTCCTCCTCCACGTGGTGGCGGACGCTTTCCATGAGGACGGTCATCTTGGGCACGAACCGCTCGTGCTCGGGGTCCATGGTCTCGACCTCGGAGAGGGTCCACTTGACCAGGTGGTGCTCCTCCAGGCCCTCGAGCACGTCGTCCTCGGCGTCGGGCACCGCCTCGCGCACCGCCGGGTAGAACACCTGCTCCTCGATGACGGCGTGCACCGAGAGCTCCTTCACGATCCGGTCGGCCACGTGCCGCCGCATCTGGTGAGCCCTCGGCCCCGCCTTCTCGAACTGCTTGAAGAGGCGCTCGACGGAACGGTGGTCATTACGCAGCAAAGCGATGGCATCCATGGCCCGAGTCATGCCCCGTCGACTCCCGCCCGAAACGGCTCGGGTCAGGAGCGGGACATCAGCGGGCCGGCCGCCGAGGCCCCGGCGCCGACCCGTACCGCCTCGACGATGCTGGCGGTGACGAGCTGCGGGGAGCCGCTGGCCAGGTCGACCACGGCGGCGGCCGCCAGGTCGGGGCCGATGCGGCGGGTGTCGCGCAGTCCGAGCACGGCGTGGGCCAGCCGGGCCCGGCCGATGGGGCCGTCGAGGGCCCCGACGGCGGCGGGAAGGGCCTCCTTGACCGACTCGAGGTCGACATCCTCGATGGCGGCCCACAGGCGTTCGATCTCGGGTGGATGCACCCGGGGAAGGCACCAGGCCAGTGAGGCGTCGAGGGCGACGAGCTCGGGAACCTGGTCGAGGAGGTGGTGGAGCTCGGGGTCGGCAAAGCGGGAGAGGCCGGGAGCCAGCGAGTTGCCCAACGCCGCCAGTTCTGCCTTGGCCAGGTCGGCCGGCACGGGATGCGCCGATGTGCCGCAGCACCGCTTCGTCCTCTTGCCGCTACCGCAGCAGCAGCGCTCTCGTCGTCCCAATGGGGGCATGGCCTCCTCGTGGCGTCCTGATCTTGGCACGTACGAGCGGCAGGTGCGGCGACCCATCGCCACCGGCGGGCGCCGGTGCAACGGCGGGGTGTGTTCGGGCTGGTCGGACGGGTCGGAGGCCGCTCGGGCGGGTCAGCGGAAGTCGCGGGAGCGCGAGGTGGCCACGGACAGGGGGAGGGCCTCGATGCCCTCGGCCACCAGGTTGGTGGCGCCTTCCATGCGCTCCAGGCGGCCCCGGACGAGGAGGGCGGGGGCGGCCCGGGCCACCCGGCGGTACCGGGTCCACACGCCGGCGGAGCAGATGACGTTGAGCATCCCCGTCTCGTCCTCGAGGTTGACGAACACCGTGCCCGCGGCCGTCGCCGGACGCTGACGGTGGGTGACGATGCCCCCCACCAGCACCCGCCGTCCGTGGTCGACGGCGTCGAGGCCGGCCACCTTCACCGCTCCCAGGGCGTCGAGGCGGGACCGGGCGAACTCCACCGGGTGGTGATCGGGGGACACGCTGGTGGCCCACAGGTCGGCGGCGGTCACCTCGGCCTCGGACATGCCCGGCAGCGTCGGCGCATCGGAGCCGCACACCACCCCGGGCAGGCGGCCCGGGCCCGCCTGGGTGACGGCCCCCGCCCCCCAGAGCGCGCTCCTCCTCTCGAGATCGAACCCGGCGAAGGCCCCGGCGGTGGCCAGGGCCTCCACCGCCGGGAGGGCGGCGCCGGTGCGGTGCACCAGGTCGTCCATGGAGGCGTAGGGGCGACCGGCGGCGATGCGGGCGGCCAGGTCGTCGCCCATGTTGCGCACGTACTCGAGCCCCAGCCGCACCCCCGCTCGTTCTGGTGTACACAACGCGCTGGTCCTGCCATCGTTTCGTACACGGGTAGGCGGGTCCGGGTCGACCAGGGTGGCTTTGGCCTCGCTGTGGTTGACGTCGGGGCCGAGGACGGTGACGCCGTGCCGGCGGGCGTCGGCCACCAGGGTGTTGGGTGAGTAGAAGCCCATGGGCTGGGCGTTGAGGAGGGCGGCGCAGAAGGCGGCCGGGTAGTGGAGCTTCATCCACGACGAGGCGTAGACCA
Organism: uncultured Acidimicrobiales bacterium; assembly: GCA_964440725.1. Lineage (GTDB taxonomy): Bacteria > Actinomycetota > Acidimicrobiia > Acidimicrobiales > AC-14 > DATAQC01. Next base: position 18,141 of record CAYTTL010000023.1, read on the forward strand.
GGTAGGCGAAGCTCACCGAATGGCTCTCGGGGAAGCCGAAGTCGGCGAAGGCGGCCAGTTTGGCGTAGATCTCATCGGCCACGTCGCCGACGATGCCGTTGGCCGCCATGCCCGCGAACAGCCGCTCCCGCAGGGCCTCCATGCGGGCGTGGCTGCGCTTGGAACCCATGGCCTGGCGGAGCTGGTCGGCCTCGCCGGGACTGAAGCCGGCGACGTCGATGGCCATCTGCATGAGCTGCTCCTGGAACAGGGGCACGCCGAGGGTCTTCTTCAGCGACCGCTCGAGGAGGGGGTGCAGGTAGGTGACGGGCTCGGTGCCGTTGCGCCGACGGATGTAGGGGTGGACCGAGCCCCCCTGGATGGGCCCGGGGCGGATGAGGGCCACCTCCACCACCAGGTCGTAGAAGGTGCGGGGCCTGAGGCGGGGCAGGGTGGCCATCTGGGCCCGGCTCTCCACCTGGAACACGCCCACCGTGTCGGCGGTGCACAACATGTCGTAGACCTCGGGCTCCTGGGGGATGGTGGCCAGGTCGACGGTGACGCGGTGATGGCGGGCGATGAGGTCGACGCCGAGATGCAGGGCGGTGAGCATGCCCAGCCCGAGCAGGTCGATCTTCACCAGGCCCACCGCCGCGCAGTCGTCCTTGTCCCACTGCAGGACGCTGCGCCCCTCCATGCGCCCCCATTCGACCGGGCACACCTCCACCACCGGCCGGTCGCAGATGACCATGCCTCCCGAGTGGATGCCCAGGTGCCGGGGGAACCCCTCGACCTGGCGGGCCAGCGCGAGGACGGGCCCCGGAACATCGAACTGGGCAGGTTTGGGGCCCCCCTGGGGGCCCTCAACCTGCCCAGAACGGTCGGGGGGGTCGTCGGGGAAGGCCTCGGCCAGGCTCCAGCCGTCGATCTGCTTGGACCAGGCGTCGAGGGCGCCGGGAGGGTGGCCCAGGGCCTTGCCCATGTCGCGTACCGCCGACTTGGGACGGTAGGTGATGACGTTGGCCACCTGGGCGGCGTTCTCCCGCCCGTAGCGCCCGTAGACGTACTGGATGGCCTCCTCCCGGCGGCCGTTCTCGATGTCGACGTCGATGTCGGGGGGGCCGTCGCGCTCGGGTGACAGGAAGCGCTCGAAGAGCAGGCCCAGGCCCACGGCATCGGCGTTGGTGATGCCCAGGGCGTAACAGACCGCCGAGTTGGCCGCCGACCCCCGGCCCTGGCAGTAGATGTCGTTGCGCCGGCAGAACTCGACGATGTCCCAGACGATGAGGAAGTACCCGGGAAAGCCGAGAGCCTCGATGACCGCCAGCTCGTGGTCGATCTGGGCGAGGGCCTTGGTATTGCCCGGAGGCGGGTAGCGCCGCTCGGCACCCTGGCGGGTGAGCTCGCGCAGCCAGGTCATCTCGGTGTGACCGGGGGGGACGGGGTAGTCGGGCAGGTTGGGAGCGACCAGGC
>CAYTTL010000024.1:0-19339 GCA_964440725.1 uncultured Acidimicrobiales bacterium
GTCAGACCCCACTGGTTTACTTTGCCGCGTGGAACTCGACGAGATAATGGCAAAGGCCGCAGAAGTGCAGCACGGCGGGTGATGCGTGCGCTGACAAACAGGGGCAGGGGAAGGGCGATTACAGCCCGGTAATTACGGCGCTGTGACGCTCTGGCCGTGGTCGTAGTACCCTGGCCGCGACAACGCGACGAGAGCCACCCCTGCCAGGGTGACCCTCGGAGCCGACCGATACGGGTAGCCCCCCGGACCGATCGCAGTTCGCCGCTACTCACCGTAGCAGCGTGCTCGTTCCTACCGGAGCCACCCCTTGTCGGGTGGCTCTCTTGCGTTGTGTTGACAACCGAAGGACCACCGACGCCGGAGCAGCCGGACAAGCGAACCCGGCGTCGGAGTCCACTTACAGAAAGCTCATTCAACCATGGCCAAGGTGTATCCGTACCACTCAAGCAATCCTTCGGACCCGGACGTGTACCACGATCACGACAACTGCCCGAACGGCCAGCAGATCCCGCCGCACAACAAGCGGCCAGGCGAAGGAGGATACCGCCGCTGTAAGAGGTGCATCGACATGGGCTAGTTGTCACGTCGGAATTCAAGCTGCCAGTACGGCCCGCTCGGTTCGTCGTTATCCATATCCCAACAACGAGAAAGGTGTTGTACTGGCAGCCCCCGGTCCTTGCATAAAGCGATGGCTCGCCATCCATCGCTGGGCGGCCCGTAGAACCGAACGGTCGGGTCGCGGTAGCTGTGCCCATCCCCACCTTCGCATGATTCGTAGGTGTGGATACCGGCCTCGTTGAGCACAACCACGATCGCCTCAATGCCGGGATCAAGCGGCGTTGAGGGAGCCACGCGAGGGCGCTGCATACGCCCTCTATTCTGTCACACCCCAAAGGTAAAGTGTGTCTATGGGAATGACGCTTCTCCAGATCGCAGACCGGCTGACTACTGAGGCCGACGCCTACCGCTACATGGAGGAACTGCGGTGGGGTGATGGCGACCCGGTTTGCCCGCACTGCGACCACCTGGGCGCCAGCTTCATCACGCCCGCCAACGGCGTCAGTCGCAAGACTCGGACCGGGGCCATGAGCGAGCGCCGCGTGTGGCGGTGCCTCTCTTGCCGCAAGCAGTTTTCTGTAATCACCGGAACCGTTTTCCACGGCACGAAGGTCTCCCTCCGCATTTGGCTGCTGGTGTTCTTTGAGATGTGCTGCTCCAAGAACGGCGTGGCCGCTCGGGAAATTGAGCGCAAGTACGGCGTGTGCTCCCGCACGGCGTGGTTCATGATGCACCGCATCCGTGAGGCTATGAAGGGCGACGCTCTCATTGAGACGATGCGGGGCACCATCGTTGCTGACGAAACCTGGATCGGTGGAGAGCCGTTCAACCGCCACGGCGGACACCGCCACCACACCAACCCCACTGCCGTTCCTATCGAGCCCGGCCGTCCCCGCCCGCACACAGACAAGACGACGGTGTTCTCGCTTATCAACGCCACGACCGGCGAAGTCCGGTCCCGCATCATTCCCGACGTGACCGGCATGACGCTCCGCAAAGTCATCTCGGAGCAGGTGGACATGGCCGGTTCCCGGCTCATGACAGACGGTGGCAAGGGTTACCGGCAGTTCTCCCGCGACTTCCTCTCCCACGACTGGGTTGACCACCGCTCCGGCGAGTACGTCTGGGGCGACGTGACCACGAATCAGCTTGAGGGTTTCTTCTCGCAGTTGAAGCGGTCGGTGGACGGTACTCACCACCACGTCAGTGTCGAGCACCTTCCTCGGTACCTGGCCGAATACGACTACCGGTACACCACCCGCAAACTGAGCGACACCGCTCGGATGAGCGCCCTCATGGGGCAGGTCGGAGGGAAGCGCCTGACGTACAAGAGGGTCATGGGATCGTAGGCGCATTAAACTCCTCAGGAAACATGGCTTCTATCTCATCCATCCGTTGTAGGACATGCTTGATATCTGAGTGGTACTCCTTGCGCCGCGATGCATCGACGCACCAAAACACGATGGCAAAAAGAACACTCGCGGCAGTCACCGCGTAGAAGGTCGGTGGCACCCAGGCGAAGCTTGCACCACTGGCGGGAAGCTGTTGTGAGGCAGCAATAGCCGCTGGCAAAGAAGTGAGCGCAACGCCAGCCGCCAACGACGCCAGGCGTTCAAGCCATACCTTTGGTGTTCGGCACCGCGTGATGTCGACCCTGAGATTCTTCCAGTCAGTTCGCCGCATTTGCCACTCCACTCGGGAGTCCGGTAGCGGCTGGACAACAGGAATGTAGCTGTCGGAACCTGAACCGGGACTGGGACGAATATCCCCCGAGGGCGGAGGTGTGATTGGGCTCATCTTTCGTCAGCCTTGCCGTGTGAGGGGTGCAACAACCCAGCCTTGTTGATGTTGAGGAAGAACGTATATCCGCACGTGAAACAGACGACCGGGATAAGCGGAAAAACCTGAGAGGGTGGTATATCCCAATCACCTGGTACCCATCTGGAAAGTGGTGAGATACCAACCGCCTCCGGAATTTCCCACTCGTTGTGCATGCAGATAGGACACGCAGGCTCCGGAGTAAATCGTTCCAGGTGAGCGATAGCCCTCCTGAGGAGTTCCTCGCGGTCAACGTGTGGAGGTTCGGGAAAGGGGCTCTCTGTGTCTTCGGGGCTTGACATCCGGGCATCATCGCGCCCGCACATCGGACTTGCCCTAGTCGCCCGATTCCTCTGGCGCGTCGTCCTCGTTCAAGTCGGGCACGTCGTCGGCCGATAGGAGGCGCCGCAACGCATCCTCCGGGTCGTCCGTCTCGATTCGAAATTTCTCGTCGTAATCCGGGCGTCGGTGGCGTTCGGGCATGACCATTCCAGCGTACCCCCCTCTGATCGACAGCCCCCCGAGGGGGCTGGGGCGTGTTTGTCAGCGCACACATCACCGCACGGCGTGTTCACCCTGAGCCAGGCTCTGGAGCAGGGCGCAACCATGAAGGCGGTGAAGCACCGCCTTCGATCGGGCGCCTGGAAGGCGCTGCCCTACCCCGGCGTCTACCGAGTGGCTGGGTGTCCCCCGTCATGGGAGCAGGGCCTGCATGCCCTCGTTCTGGCCACAGGACCGGTTGCTGCCGCGTCGCACCGATCGGCCGCCGCCCTGCTCGGAATCCCTGGCTTCTCCCGCGACGGCCGGGTCGAAGTGGTCACGACGCGGACACTGCGGGAGCGGAACGCGGGTGCCCTCGTGCACAGCTCACGGCTGCTGCCCTCCGAGCATCTCATCGTGATCGAGGGCATCCCCTGCACTGGTGCGGCCAGGACGCTCGTAGATCTCGCCGGCGTCATTCCGCCACAACGCACCGAGCGAGCGCTGGACAACTCGTTGGCACGCAAGCTCGTTACTCTCCAGGCCGTTCGGGAGGCGACACTGCTTCTGGCCAGACGCGGTCGGCGAGGGATCGGCCTCATGCGAACGCTCCTGTGTGAGCGGGCCGACGGGTACATCGCGCCCGAGAGCGGCCTGGAGGCCCGAACCATCGAGCTCATCCGATCGGCCGGTCTCCCCGAGCCCGTCCGCCAACTCGACGTCGGGGGTGAGGACGGTTGGGTCGGACGGGTCGACCTGGCGTACCCGGAGCGCCGGTTGGTCATCGAAATCGACAGCGTCCTTCACCACAGCACGCTGGTCGACCGTCGGGCCGACGAGGTGCGGGACCGTCGCTTGCACGCGGCGGGATGGACGGTCGAGCGGGTCACTGAGGATGAACTGAGAAACCCCACGGCGCTGGCCCAGCGACTGCGGCACGTACTCAGGATCACCGCGGCCTGATTCTGCCCCCTCCACCCGTTCTGGGCAGGTTCAGGGCCCTCCTGGGGGCCCTGAACCTGCCCGGAACGGCTTGGGGGTCGGTGGGAGGGTCCGGATCCACTGCCAGGTGGTGTCGACCTGGCGGCGGAGGTGGTCCCACGAGCCGTCGTTGACGATCACCCGGTCGGCCTCGGCCAGACGGTCGGCCCGGCTGGCCTGGGCGGCCATGCGCCGGCGGACGTCGGCCTCGGTCATCCCCCTGGTCGTCACCAGCCGCTCGACCGCCAGCTCCTCGGGGCTGTCCACCACCACGACGGCGTCGGCGACGCGCCATCCCACCTCCACCAGTAGCGGGATGACGGCCACGACCACCTTGCCGGGTGCGTCTTCGGCGGTGATCCGCCGGGCGAGCGCCTCCTCCACCGCCGGGTGCACGATGGCGTTGAGGTCATCGAGGGCATCCGGGTCGTCGAAGACCACGGCGGCCAGGGCCTTCCGGTCGATGCCACCGTCCGGGGAGATCACCGACGGGCCGAATCGGACGATCACGGCATCGTGGGCGGGGGCGCCCGGGGACACTGCCTGGTGGGCGAGGTCGTCGGCGTCGATGACGGTCGCCCCGAGATCGGCAAACAATTCCGCAACTGCGGACTTGCCCGAGCCGATACCCCCAGTGAGACCGATGACGACCACGCCGCCCATTCTCCCCCGCCCGAACCTGGCGAGCCGTTGGACCCGCCGCGGCGGCATCGATCCTGCCCTGTTCTCGCCGAGGGCCGATGAGCGGCTCCGGGCGGCGGCGGCGATGAAGGGCCGGGCCCGCCACGCCCTCGACGACCTCGCCCGCGACTGGCCCCCGAACTCGCCGGCGGCGATCAACGCCTGGCTCCTCTTCGCCACCACCAAGCCGCCCACGTGGCACGACAACCTGGTGCTGTGGGAGGACCACGCCCCCAGCGTCGGCCGGGCCAACGAGGGCTTCTACTACCCCGACCCCCTGGGATTCTGGGCCGAGATCCGCCGCTGGTCGCTCGAGCTGTTCCATCTGCAGCACCCCACGTGGGGCCCACCCGACGCTCTCGCCCTCACCACCCTCCTGCACGTCGGCGACAAGCCGGAGCGCATCAGCCGGGCCCTCGAACTGTCGGCGCCGCAGATGATCCTGTTCCTCGACGAGACATCATGGGAGCGGTCGGGACTCGAGGTCCGCCAGGTCCACCATCACATCGAAGACCCCCACCGCCCCGGTCAGGTGTACGAGGGCTTCTGGGGCCACACGCCCGACGGCCGGGTCGTGGGCAAGGCTCCCCAGCACCCCACCACCCACAACCTCTACCGCGCCGAGGACATGATCGGCTTCCTCCGGTCGGCACCGGCACCGATCGTTTCCTCCGAGCAGGCCTAGCCCGAGGACTACAGCTCGTACTGCACGGCGTGGCGGCCGGCGACGATGGGCATCAGGAGCTGGGCGATCAGATGGCGGTGGGCGGGATGCTCGGCATAGCGGCGGTAGGCCGCGGCGTCGTCGAAGTCAGCCACGAGGGCGAAGTCGTCGTTGCCGCCGCCCAGGCGGGCATCGGGTCCGAAGCGGTACGACCGGATCTCGGGGATCTGGGCGCGCAGCCCGGCGAGGCCCTCGGAGAGGGCCCGGACGGCGACGTCGGACGCGTCCGGCTTCCAGCAGAAGAGGGCGACGTGGCGGACCATGCCCCACGGTAGCCAAGCAAGGGCTCTCATAGTCTGAGGCGGTGGCGACGAGAACCGATCTGCTCTTCGACCCCTTCGGCGCCCGCTGGTCCGACGTGCGCACCGCCGCCCTCGCCGCCGCCGAGGCCGGTTTCTCCGGGCTGTGGACCTGGGACCATCTGCTCGGCAGCGTCCACGATGCCGAATGGGTGCTGGAGTCGTGGACGCTGCTCGCCGGGCTGGCCACGGTCGTCGAGGGCCTGGCCGTCGGACCACTCGTCCTGAACGTGGCCAACCGCCATCCCGTCCTCATGGCCACCCAGGCGGCCACCCTCCGGGAGATGAGCGGCGGCCGGGTCATCCTGGGCCTGGGAGCCGGCGGGAGCCGCCGGACGCCGTACGCGGCCGAGCAGCGCGCCGTCGGCCGCCACGTCCCGTCCGATCCCGTCCGCCGGGCCCAGGTCGCCGAGGCCGTCGCCGTCGTACGCCAGGTCTGGACGGGTGCGCCGACCGGGCTCGACGGCCGCTTCTACCAACTCGAGCCGGCCGCCGGCTTCCCGCGTCCCGATCCGCCGCCGCCGATCGTCGTAGGCGCCCTCGGCCCGAAGATGGCGACGCTGGCCGGCCAGGTGGGCGACGGCATCAACGTCCAGGCGTTCCACCCCCGCGTGGAGGACCTGGTGGGTCTGGCCCGCCGGGCCCGGGCCGACGCCGGCGGTGATCCCGATGAGCTCCTGGTCACCGCCTTCGCCGGTCTCGAACCCCGCTGGCTCGACCACCAGAGTGCCGAGCGATCCCGCCTCCACCGTCTGGGTGTCGACCGCCTGATCCTGGTGGTCGACCCGCCCTATGACGCGTCCGAGATCAGGGCGGCGGGCCGCCTCATGGCCCGGAGCCGCGCCTGACGCGCGCGGTCTCGAAGCCCGGTCCTACTCCCAGCAGCACAGCCCCGAGAGAAAGTCGCGGACGAGCTGCGGCCAGGCTCGAATGCCGGCCAGGTCGGCGGCCACGTGCAGCTCACTCAGCACGAGCAGGTCGGCCAGCGATTCGGCCATCTCCACCGGGTGGTGGGGGTCGTCGGCCCAGCCGAGGATGAGGGTGGGGACGACGAGACTGCGCACCTCTTCTCGGCTGGGCAGATCGGATGCGGCCGCACCCCGCAGAATGGCGGGCAGGGCCTTCTCCTCCATCGTCAGGAGATGGCGGGCGGTCACATCGCGGGCACCGGGTAGCTCCTCGGCGAAGATCCGGGGCTGCGGCTGGCGACGAACGTCGGCGGCCCAGGCCGGCAGGCCGCGGGCCTCGACGACCTGGGCCGCTCGCTCGCACTGGGCGGCGTCGGGAACGCGGGACTCCCAGGCCGGCGGTGGAGCAGTCAGCACCATGCCCTGCACCCGCTTGGGGGCACGCAGGGCGGTCCACAGGGCGACGGCCGCCCCCATGTCCGCTCCCCCCGCCACGAACGGGCCCGCTCCTCCGGCCCTGAGCATGTCGTCGACCATGCACGGCCACCGATAGGCACGGTCGTAGTACTGCATGGCCTCGGTCTCGCCGTGGCCACGGGCGTCGTAGCGGGTGACCCGGGCGACCGCCTCCACCGGCGACCAGTCGAACAGCCCCAACTCGTCCTCATGCGCGCGGGAACTGGCCATGGCGTGGGCCCACACCAGGGTGCAGCGACTCACGTCCGACGCCTCGTTCCCGGCGGTGTGCCCCATGGTCGTGCCCTCGCTCGGCGCCGTCGACACCGGCGGCGTCTCGTTCCAGAGTGGACGACGGCGGAGTGGACGGCAATAGGGCCAGGGCGCATCTAGATGCCGGACACAGCCACCGCGCAGGGTCCCGGAGGGCCGACCAGGGCGGGAGGTCGAGCCTTCCGGGAAACCCGACCTCAGCCGATCAACGTCGGCGGCCCGTCCGACTGCGGGAGGGTGGTTGTCGTGGTGGTCGGCGGGGGCGGGACGGTGGTCGTGGTCGTCACCGGCGGGGGCACGACGGCGCAGGCGAGGGCGATGGCGTTGACGTCGGCGTTGCCGATGCCGGCGCCGAGGGAGTCGAGCAAGGGCGAGAGGATGAGGTTGTCCACATCGGCCAGGACGGGCCCGAGGGCGTTCAGGACGGCGGTGACCACGTTGCCGACGGGGATGGCGAGGACCCCCAGCACCTGCGGGTTACCTGCGGTGATCTGGGTCAGGTCACCGAGCCCGATGGGCTGCGACCCCACGGTCTTCCCCGTGCCCGGGGGCGAGAACTCGCTGGAGTAGCTGAAGACCACGTCCTGGGCGGGGGCGTTGGTGCTGGGCACGACGTTCGTGGTGGGGATGTTGACCAATGGGACCCGGATCCCCAGGACCGTGGCGCTGACCTGCAGGGAGGCCGAGGCCGAACCGGCGAAAGCCGAGGGGTCGACGTTCACCGTGATCGACTTGCTGGCGCCGCAGTTGATGGCCTTGAGGAAGGCCTTGGCCCCGGCCACCGACACCCGGACGGGCAGGTCGTTCCTCACCCGGGCCCCCGCCAGCCCGGCGATGTTCAGCGGGATGTCGAGCCTCGGCGTCACGATGAGGTCGATCTGGCTGGTGCTCAGCGCCGGCGTCGGACCACCGGCGAGGCCGATGTAGGTCTTCGGCGGCTCGATCACCGCCAGGCTGACCGCGGTGCTGACGACGTTGCCCACGCTGATCCCCACGTTGCTGATGTTCACCAGGTGCTCGCCGTTGAGGGCCGACGCCTGGGCGGAGGAGCTGACCAGCTGGAACAGGTTGAGCTGGGAGGCCAGGGCGGCGCCCTCGGCGCCTGACGCCACGTTGAGGAAGTCGCCCAGCCTGATCTTGGTCCCGAACGTGGCCGCCGCCCGGAGGATGTTGAAGGCGTTGACGTTGGCGCTGGCAAGGCCCTGGACGTTGGCCGTCGCCTGGTAGAGCTGGGCGAGGGTGAGCTCGGTGTCGAGAAGCTCGCTGACCGAGCCCACGGTGAAGCCCATGTCCGCCAACTCGGTCTGCAGGGCGCTCAGCGTGACGGTGCCGTTCGCCAGACCCTGCCAGCCGACGCCGGTCAGGGTCGTCCCGCCGATCATCTGGCCGATGATCGGGTTCAACAGGGCGGACTGCGACGGCGACAGGGTGAGCAGGGAGGACCCGACCGAGAACCCGGCGATGTTCGGGTCCGGCGGAACGGTCGTCGGCGGGACCGGGGGGAGGGTGGACGTCGTCGGAACGATGACCGGGGGCAGGTCCTTCTGGAAGGCGATGGAGGACACCGTCACCGTCTGATTGGCGCTCCGGAAGCTGTACGGGACCTTCGAGGAGATCGAGACCTTGACCGCGGTGACGTTGGCGCTGGTGCAGTCGAGGACGGCAGGAGGCACGGGGGGACACGTCTGCTTGAAGTTCTTCGGCATGGAGGTGTCCTTGGCGCCGAGCGCGACCTGCAGGCTGTGGCCCTGGGCGACGTCTGCGGGGTCGTAGCCGTTCCGGAGGGCACTCTCGGTGGCCAGCGTGGTCGCCCGCACCGGCTTGGGCGTCAACACCGTGAGGTCGAGACGGAGCAGGCCGGCGATGAAGGAGTCGTTCAGGCCGCGCACTGCGTCGAGCGATGCCAGGTCGGCCACCTTCTGGTCGGAGCGCTTCTCCTGGGCCAGGCTGCCGAGGTCGACGGCCAGGGCGGCGGCGGCGACGGCGACTACCAGGCCGACGATCGACATGACCAGTACCGCACCGCGCTCGTCGCCCCGGGGGCGCCTCATCCGCTTCACCTGGAAGTCTCCTTCATTCTCGGGGGGTCGTTACGTGTACTGGACGACGGCCTTGGCGCCGAAGGTGTCCGGCGTGAACAACCCAAGGGCGGGTGCGGGAGGCACGAGGGGGTGGTTCTTGTAGTCCCAGGTGATCTGCACCGTGATGCACCTGTGCGTGCCGCCACAGGGGTCGAAGCTGTACGCGGTGCTGTACCGGCCGTTCGGAGCGCCCAGTGCCTCGACGATCCGAGCGTCGGCGAGGCTCTGCGCCGCGGGGTCGGTGGTGGCGCCGACGGCCGATCTGGCGCCGTCGGCTGCGGCGGTGGTGACCGCATGCTTCTGGGCCAGGATCACGCCGAAGGTGATCAGCCCGTACAGCAAGAAGATGAAGATGACGAAGACCAGCGCGAACTCGACGAGCACGGCGCCCGACTCGTCTCCGCGGCGGAGTCGGCGCCGTCCGGCCCGCCCTCGCGAAATCGTCGTCGCGGCGGCCCGGGAGCGGGGGGGCGGCGAGGACACGGTTCTGTCAGTCACGCGGACGCTCCAGTCGTAGGGGTGGTCGTAGGAGCTATCGGTCAGGCCCCATCCGAGCTTGAGGGAGACGGTCCGACCACGACCCCTACAGGTCCCCCGGGAACCTCCCGATAACCCCCGGAGAGATCAGCCCGCCGAGGTGGCGGGCGACACACGAGCATCCGGGAGACAACATGGGAAAGCGCTCCAACATCATCCTGACCATCGGACTGGCGGTCTTCGTCATCGGGGCGGCGGCGACGTTCCTCGTTCTGCGCAACGGCGGTGACGACAAGGCGGCGGCGAGTGACGGCTCGACCGTGCTCTACGCCGACAAGGACATCCCGGCGGGCACCGACGGTGCCGCCGCCGTCAACGGCGGCCTGGTGAAGAGCAAGTCGGTGAGCGCCAAGACGCGACCCCCGACCGCGTTGGTCGACCCTGCACAGCTCTCGGGCCGGCTGGCCGTCAGCGGTGTGCCGGCAGGCACGGTCGTCACCAGCGAGCAGTTCACCGTGCCCCAGACCGGTCTGGGCACCGTGAAGATCCCCGACGGAAAGACCGCCCTCGCCCTGCAGCTCGGGTGGATCCCCGGTGGGGCCGGCTTCGTCGCCTCCGGTGACCACATCGACGTCTTCGCCGTCGCCAAGGACGGGCCCGAGGCCCCCTCCGCCAAGCTCATCATGCAGAACACCGAGGTGCTGAGCGTGAGCCCGAGCGGGGCGGCTTCCCAAGCGGCGGCCCCGGTGAACCCGACCTACCTGCTCGCCGTGAGCCCGGTCGAGGCCGAACGCCTGGTGTACCTGACGACGTTCCAGCAGCTCTACTTCTCGCTCGTGTCCAAGACCGCGGCAGCCGCGGCGCCCACCCCGGGCACCGACGCCGCCGACGCCCTCAAGCAACTTTCATAGGAGCCGACGTGCGCAACCCAAAGATCCTGGTTCTCGACCGAGGCACCGATCTCGTCCGACAGGTGCGAGACGTCGCCGGCGAGCTCCGGCCCCGCCCAGAGGTGACCATCTGCGAGCGGGTCGGAACCGTCGGCGAGACACTCACCGACGAGGGCCCGTTCGACGTGCTGATCGCCGGCCCGAGCCTGGCCACGAAGGCAGGGCTGTCCCGGTTGCAGATCATCCACGACGAGCTCCCGGCGATGAGCGTGATCCTCGCCTTCTCCAACCGACCCGATGCCCAGCTGCGGGACATCGTTCGGGCCGGCGCCATCGACCTGCTGCAGCTGCCGGTGACCGAACGGATCCTGCGCGATGCCATCGAGCGGGCCATCGAGGTGGGTCACCAGCGCCCGGTCCTCGCGCCGGTGCCCGCCGTCGGCCAGCCGGGAGCACCCTCCCGTACGGCGACGGTGATCACCGTCGGCTCCGCCACCGGTGGGTGCGGCAAGACCTTCTTCGCCACCAACCTCGCCTACTTCCTCCACCACCACACCGGCAGCAGCGTGTGCATCGTCGACCTCGACCTCCAGTTCGGCGAGGTGTCCACGTCGCTGCGGCTGCGTCCCCGGTACACGATCTTCGACGCCCTCCAGCGTGACGATGCCGACGAAGGCGAGCTCCCCACCGAGTTCGCGGAGTTCCTCGTCACCCACGATACGGGCGTGCAGATCCTGGCCGCACCGAAGGACCCGTCCGACGCCGACCGGATCCACCCGCCCGACGTCACCAAGATCATCGAGATCCTCCGGGAGAGGTTCGACTACGTCATCGTCGACACGCCCTCGGCCCTCACCGAGATCGTGCTGGCGGCGTTCGATCTCTCCGACTACCTGTACGTGATGGCCACGCTCGATCTGCCGAGCGTCCGCAACATGGGCGTGTTCCTGAACACCCTCGAGAAGCTGAAGATGCCGGCGGAGAACGTACGCCTCATCCTCAACAAGGCCGAGCGGGACGTGGGCCTCGACATCGACCAGGTGACGCGCCTGTTCCCCCAGGGCTTCCAGGCCGTGCTCCCGTACGCCCGTGAGGTCAGCAAGTCGGTCAACGTGGGCACGCCGATCCTGGCCTTCTCCCCCGGGTCGGAGGTCAGCCGGCGCATCCAGGTCGGCCTGACCCCCCTGCTTCCCGAGGACGCCCGGGCTCGCATCGGAGAGACGACGGACAACAGCCCCTCCCGAAGCCTGTTTTCCCGCATCTTCCACACAAGCCCACGCGCCAAAGCGTCGTAGGCGACCGGACCCCGTAGGCCGTAAAGGAGAACCGTGAACCTCTCAGACAAGCTGGCCGCCCTGGAGGCCAAGGAACACCAGGACACCTCGGCGTCCAAGAACGTCGTCGTGGAGACGGCTCGGCGGCGGGTGAGGACCACCCCGGCGACCGGCACCAAGCACGCCGCCGGTTCCTCGTGGGCGGCCAGCAAGAAGAAGGTGCGTGAGCTGGTTCTGGCCGAGGTGGCGCCCAAGTCGAGCGGCATGTCGGCCGACGCCCTGGCCGTCGAGGTCCGGGCCGCCCTCGACGGCATCCTCCAGCGTGAAGACGTCAAGGTGTCGCCCCGGGAGCGCCGGGCCTTCCTCCAGGAGGTCATCCAGGACACCCTCGGCTACGGCCCCCTCGACCCGATGCTCGCCGACATGGCCGTCACCGAGGTCATGTGCAACGCCTACGACGACATCTGGGTGGAGCGCGACGGGAAGCTGTTCCACACCGGGGCCCAGTTCACCGACGACAACCAGTACCGCCACGTGATCGAGAAGATCGTGGCCGCCGTCGGACGCCGGGTCGACGAGGGTTCACCGATGGTCGACGCCCGCCTGCCCGACGGCTCCCGTGTCAACGCCGTCATCCCCCCGCTGGCCATCCACGGCCCGGTGCTGACCATCCGGAAGTTCGCCGCCGACCCCTACCAGGTCAAGGACCTCATCAACTTCGGGACCTTCACCCTCGACCTGGCCACGGTGATGGAGGCCTGCGTCCGGGGCAAGCTCAGCATCCTCGTCTCCGGGGGAACGGGCACCGGCAAGACCACCAACCTCAACGTGCTGTCGTCGTTCATCCCTGACGGCGAGCGCATCGTGACCATCGAGGATGCCGCCGAGCTCCAGCTCCAGCAGCCCCACGTGGTCAGCCTCGAGGCCCGGCCCCCCAACTCCGAGGGGGCGGGCGAGGTGAAGATCCGCGACCTGGTCCGCAACGCCCTCCGCATGCGTCCCGACCGCATCCTGGTCGGCGAGGTTCGCGGCGGCGAGGCCCTCGACATGCTCCAGGCCATGAACACCGGCCACGAGGGTTCGATGACCACCGTCCACTCCAACAGCCCCCGCGACAGCCTGAGCCGCCTGGAGACCATGGTGCTCATGGCCGGCTACGACCTGCCCGTGCGCGCCATCCGGGAGCAGATCAGCGCCGCCATCAACCTGATCATGCACCTCGACCGCATGCCCGACGGCCGGCGGGTGGTCACGTCGGTCACCGAGCTGCAGGGCATGGAGGGCGACACGATCCTCCTGCAGGACATCTTCAAGTACCGGATGAACCCCCGCCGCGTGGGTGAGGAGGCGCCTCCCGGCGCCAGCGGCGAGCTGGTGGCCACCGGCCTGCGTCCCAAGTTCCTCGACAAGCTGAAGGAGAACGGGGTGGACGTGCCGGCCAAGGCCTTCCGGTCGGCGCCACCCCCCGCCGCGCCGTCGTCGTCGAACGGACGCGGGCGCTCGGCCCGCGTCCCCGAGATGGCCTCCCTCGCCCGCGCCGAGCGGGCCCGTTAGGAAAGGTGAAGCCATGAATCTCACCCTGTTGGCTGTGGCCGGAGTCGTCCTCGGCCTGGTGCTGCTGGCGGGTGGCGTCCTGTGGCGGGCCCGCGAGCGGGACCAGGCGTTGGCCGAGATCCTCGACCTGCCCTACGGCGAGAGGGATGTGGAGGTGACCACCGTCACCGAGGGCTACAGCCCGTTGGTGAAGGGGACGATCGGCCTCGCCGGTCGCGTGGTCGACCAGATCGACCAGAAGGGGAAGATGGCCGTCGCCCTCGAGCGGGCCCGCATCCCGGTGAAGCCCGGAGAGTACGCGGTGATCTCGGGCGCGGGAACGGTCGCCCTGGCCGCCTTCGTCTACGGCGTCACCGGCTCGTGGCTCTTCGGCGTGGCCGGCCTGGTGTGCGGCCCCCTCATCGCCGCCGTCGTGGTGAAGCACCGGATCTCCAGCCGGCGCAAGGCCTTCGAGGAGCAGCTGCCCGACGCCCTGACCCTGATCGCCTCGTCGCTCACGGCCGGCCACACCTTCCTCCGGGCCATCCAGATGATGTGCGAGGAGTCCGAGCCGCCCCTGGCCGAGGAGTTCAGCCGGGTCGTCTCCGAGACCCGCCTGGGCGACCCCGTCGTCGACGCCCTCGCCCGCATGGCTCAACGCCTCGAGATCCGTGACCTGGACTGGATCGTCCAGGCCATCCGCATCCAGCAGACCGTCGGCGGCAAGCTGGCCGACATCCTGCACACCCTGGCCGAGTTCATCCGTGCCCGCCAGGAGGTGCGCCGCGAGGTGCAGGTGCTCACCGCCGAGGGGCGGGTGTCGGCTTACGTGCTGGCGGCGATGGCTCCGTTGCTCCTGCTCATGATGCAGGTGATGAACCCGGAGTATCTCTCGCCCCTGTTGCACGGGATGGGGCTCGTGGTGCTGCTCCTCACGGGAGTGTCGGTCGCTGTCGGTACGTTCATCATCTTCCGCATGGTCAAGATCGAGGTGTGACGATGTCCTTCGGATTGTTCCTCGCCTTCACTGCCGCCCTGGGAGGTGCCACGGCCATCGCCGTCGGCGTCGTCCTGTCCCGTCGTCCGGCGGGCGACGTGGCGCAGTACCTCCACGACCTGGAGGACCACCCCACCGTCACCGATGAGTTCGAGCAGCGCCTGGCCGAACCGTTCTTCGTCCGGGTCATCCGCCCCATGACCAGCGGTGCCGTCGGGGCCATCAGCCGGTTCACCCCCCGCAGCTACCTCGACAGCGTCCACAAGAAGCTCCTCGTCGCCGGGTTGTCGACGACCATGCGGGCCGAGGAGTTCGTCGTGGCCCAGGGAGCCGTCGCCGCCGTGTTCACCCTGAGCGGCATCGGGTATGTGGTGTTGGCCCAGCCGGAGCGGAAATGGGCGCTCATCGCCCTGGTGCTCATGCCCGCCATCGGCGTGCTGGCGCCGGCGTCGTGGCTCACCCGCAAGGTGGCGGCGCGCAAGCTGGCGATCCGCAGGGACCTCCCCGACACCCTGGACCTCCTGGCCATCTCGGTCGAGGCGGGCATGGGGTTCGAGGGGGCGCTCGACGTCGTCTGCCAGCACTTCTCCTCGCCCCTCGCCGACGAGTTCGCCCGGACGCTGCGGGAGATGGAGTTGGGCCTGCCCCGCCGGGACGCCTTTCACAACCTGAAGCGCCGCACCGAGGTGCCGGAGCTGTCCAACTTCGTCCTGGCCATCCTGCAGGCCGACGCCCTGGGCATCCCCATCGGGCGGGTGCTGCGGACCCAGGCCACCGAGATGCGGGCCAAACGGCGCCAGTGGGCCCGGGA
This sequence comes from uncultured Acidimicrobiales bacterium, assembly GCA_964440725.1. Classification (GTDB taxonomy): domain Bacteria; phylum Actinomycetota; class Acidimicrobiia; order Acidimicrobiales; family AC-14; genus DATAQC01. The sequence continues at coordinate 15,242 of CAYTTL010000024.1, forward strand.
GAAGGCGGCCAAGCTCCCGGTCAAGATCCTGTTCCCGCTGATGGCCTTCATCTTCCCCTCGATCATGATCGTGATCATGGGCCCAGGAGTGCCCGGGATCATGAAGGCGCTCAGCTGAGATGAGTCGGCGCGCCTCCGCGGTGCCCCAGGCCCGGCGGCCGCCGACGCTCACCGCCACACCCCCCCAGTCGGCGACAGCGAGGACGGCGCCGCCCTCGGTGTCGCGCATGGAGCCGGTGCTGGCGCGGCCCCTCGGCGCAGACTCGACCCTGGTGTCGGGAATTCGGTGGGGCTCACTCGCCGTCGGCCTCGTCCTCAGCGTGCTCACCCGCGGCTCGGTGCGGTTGAGCCTGGCCTGGGGAGTCGTCCTCCTGGGCTACGCGGGGTGGAGGACACTGCGACGCATGCGGGCCGTGGGGCCCGACCGGGTGTCGGGCGCGGTGTCGTGGTCGCTGCTGCTGGTCGAGCTGGGACTGGTGGTGACCGCAGTGACCACCACCGGCTTCTGGGGTTCGCCGTTCGTGTTCTGCCTGGTGACGCCCCTGATCGGCATCGGGTTCCATGGCGGCTTCGGCACGGCGACCCGCGCCGCCGCCGCGGTCGTGGTCGTCGTCGGTACCCCGGCCATGCTGACCGGCCCGTGGGAGCAGGCGGCCAAGGAGACCGGCCAGTGGGCGGTGGAGCTCGTGCTGGTGGCGATGCTGGCCGGCTACGCCCGGCGCCTGTTCGGCGAGGCCGAGGAGCGCCATTCGCGGACGCTCGACCGCATGGACCAGATGGCCGAGGCCAATCACCTCCTCGTCTCCCTCCACCAGCTGGCCCAGTCGCTGCCGGCCAGCCTCAACCTCGGGGAGGTCCTCGCCTCGACCGCTGCCCGCCTCCGCTCCCTGGTCGAGTGTGACGTGGTCGTCCTCCTGCTGCGCGATGACGCCACCTCCCGGTGGAACCTGGTCGTCGGTGAGGGCTCCCGGCTGGCCCAGTCGATGAGCGACGATGAGCTGCCCGTGCCGTTGCGTGACGCCACGCAGAGCAGCGTGGCGTCGCTCGTCCTCGTGCTCGGACCGGGCGAGGGAGTCGGCGTGGACCTGCTCTCCTGGTCGGGCCTCTACGCGCCGCTGCGGGCCCGGGGCCGTCTGGTCGGCCTGGTTGCCCTCGAGCACCACGAGCCCGGACAGTACGGCCGCCGGGAGCTCCAGCTCCTGGACGGCTTCCTCGACACCGCCGCCCTGGCCATCGACAACGCCCGCTGGTTCGCCCGCCTGCGCACCATGGGCGCCGACGAGGAGCGCGTCCGCATCGCCCGGGACATGCACGACCGGGTCGGGCAGTCCCTGGCGTCGGTTGCCTTCGGCCTCGACCGCCTCGCCGGCAAAGCCCGGGGTCACCCCCTCGAGACCGACCTCGACCGGCTGCGCAGTGAGGTCCGTGACGTGCTCGGCGACGTTCGTGCGACGCTGTCGGACCTCCGCACCGATGTCTCCGACCAGCAGGGGCTGGTGGAGACCCTCGATTCGTTCCTCGACCGGGTCCGGGTCCGCAGCGGGATCGGCGTGTCCTTCGCCCACCAGGAGGACGAGCGCCTGCCGCTGCTCCAGGAGCGGGAGCTGTGGCGGATCGCCCACGAGGCCGTCACCAATGCCGAGCACCACGCCTCGGCCAGCTCGGTCGGGGTCAACTGGCGTCGCGACCAGACGGGCGCGGTCCTGGAAGTGACCGACGACGGAACCGGGTTCACCGTCGAAGGTGACGGCCGGCCCGACTCGTACGGGGTGGCCGGCATGCGTGAGCGGGCTGACGCCATCGGCGCCCGGCTGGACATCATCTCCGGCCCTGACGGAACGACGGTACGTTGCCAGCTGTCAGCGGCGTGACCGCCATGGCAGCTCCGTCCGAGAGCTCCCCGGGGCCGTCAACCGCGGGATGGCGGCGCCCTCCGGGCGGTGACAGCGACCGGATCCGACTGGTCCTGGCCGACGACCACCGGATGCTGCGCGACGGGCTGCGGCTCTCCATGGAGGATGCCGGTCTCGATGTCGTCGGCGACGCCGGCGACGGTGAGGAGGCGGCCCGCCTGGTCGCCACCCTGCGCCCCGACGTGGTGCTCATGGACGTCAGCATGCCGTTGCTCGACGGCATCGAAGCCACCCGCCTGATCCACGAGAAGAACCCCGACACGCACGTGATCATGCTCACCATGCACGGCGAGAGCGACGTGATGGCCCGCGCCATACAGGCCGGCGCCGTCGGCTACCTGGTCAAGGACTGCTCCACCGACGAGATCGTGGAGGCCGTCCGAATGGCCGCCGACGGCGACGGGACGCTGTCGAGGGAACTGGCTCTGTCCATGCTCGCCGAGGTCCAACGCCCGGCGTCGCCCCAGTCGGGCGAGGCGGCGATCAGCCCGCGCGAGGAGGAGGTACTCCAGCGCGTGGCCGACGGTCTGTCGCTGCCCGAGGTGGCCGCCGACCTCTTCATCAGCGTGAAGACGGTGAAGAACCACCTGGGATCGATTTACGGAAAGCTCGACGCGCGTGACCGCACCCAGGCCGTGCTGCGCGCCGTGCGCATGGGCATCATCCGCCTGGACTGACAATAGGCCGATAAGCCTATTCAGGCCCTAACGGGTCTCTCCGATGAATAGAGGGAGCCCCAAGAGGGGGTGAGACCTCAGGAGGAACGCAATGGACATGATCAGGTACTACCGCCACGTTTTCATCCCGACCATGCAGGCCAAGCTCACCAAGTCCGAGCGTGGAGCGGCGCTGGTGGAGTACGCCCTCCTGCTGGCCCTGATCGCCGTCGTCTGCATCATCGCCCTGGGCTTCCTGGGCCGGTCGGCCGGAAGCAAGTTCGACAGCGTCGGCAAGTCCATCGCCAACGCCGGCGCCTGATCCGGGGCTGCTGGGAATCTGACCGGCCCCCCGGTCAGTGAAAGGGAGCGGGCCTCACGGCCCGCTCCCTTCGCGCGTCCCCGTCGCCGCGGCCGCCCGGGGAGGGAATGAGTCGAACGGCGCATTCAGCAACCGCCGGCTACGCCCGATGACTCAAGTACGCCCACAAAGGGTCCGATAGGGAGGAACCACAATGGACATGATCAGGTACTACCGCCACGTCTTCATCCCGACCATGCAGGCCAAGCTCGCACGGTCCGAGCGGGGAGCGGCGCTGGTGGAGTACGCCCTGCTCCTGGCCCTGATCGCCGTCGTCTGCATCATCGCCCTCGGCTTCCTGGGCCGGTCGGCCGGAAGCAAGTTCGACAGCGTCGGACAGTCCATCGCCAACGCCGGCGCCTGATCCGGGACTGCTGTGGATCTGACCGGGGCCCCGGTCAGTGAAAGGAGCGGGCCTCGCGGCCCGCTCCTTTCGCGTCCCCACGCCGTTCGCCAGCCATCGCCATGAATGGGTCGATCGTCCCATTCAGGGCCGGCCGGCCACGCCGATAACTCTTGTACACCCCACAAAGGGGAACCGTTCCAAGGAGGACGCAATGGACATGATCCGCTACTACCGCCACGTTTTCATCCCGACCATGCAGGCCAAGCTCACCAAGTCCGAGCGTGGAGCGGCGCTGGTGGAGTACGCCCTCCTGCTGGCCCTGATCGCCGTCGTCTGCATCATCGCCCTGGGCTTCCTGGGCCGGTCGGCCGGAAGCAAGTTCGACAGCGTCGGCAAGTCCATCGCCAACGCCGGCGCCTGATCCGGGGCTGCTGGGAATCTGACCGGCCCCCCGGTCAGTGAAAGGGAGCGGGCCTCACGGCCCGCTCCTTTCGCGTCCACCGACGGAGGAGAAGCCACGGCTTCTCCTCCTTTCACGTGCCGAGGGTGGAGGTGCGCCGGTACACGACCCAGTCACCGTCGCGGAAGACCTGCGTCCAGGCGTCGCTCGCCGCCAGGACCGTGGCCAGGGCCTGCTGGCGGTTCCACAGGACCACGTCGACTCCGTAGCGGTTCAACAGGGAGAGCGCCCCGGGCCCGCCGGTGTTCAAGACCTGATAGTCGGCGGCGACGCGCTCGGGGTACATGTCGTAGCGGTCGTCGATGAATACCGGGACCCGACGGCCGTAGCGCAGGGGGAGGTAGTTGCCCACGAAGTCCTGC